>JANQEL010000144.1 GCA_028278345.1 Myxococcota bacterium | reverse complement strand
CGACGCCCAGACAACCGCGCGCGATGCCGCGAAGGCCCGCCTCGACGAACTCCAGGCACGGCTGCGCGATCGATTGATCCGCGCGCCCTTCGCAGGCGTGCTCGGCATGCGGGAGGTGAGCCCCGGCACCCTCGTCCAACCCGGCGACCCGATCACGACCCTCGACGACATCGACCTCATCAAGGTCGATTTCTCCGTACCCGAGCGCTTCATGTCGGTGATCCGCCCGGGGCTCGTCGTCTACGCCAGCACGGCGGCCTATCCCGATCAACGCTTCGAAGGCGTGGTACGCGCAATCGATACGCGGATCGATCCCGAGACGCGCTCGGTGAGGATGCGGGCGGATATCCCGAACAAAGGTCACGCCCTGCGCCCCGGCATGCTGATGGCGATCGAGCTTTCCGCGAACGAGCGCAGCGCCTTCTCGGTCCCCGAAGAATCGATCGTACCCGTTGGAGAGAAGAACTACGTCTTCGTGGTCGACGAGGCGGGCCAGGCGGCGCGGCTCGAACTCCAGACCGGTCGTCGCGATGCTGGCGACGTCGAAGTGCTGGGTGGTCTTTCGGGCGCCGAGCGGATCGTGATCGAGGGCGGTTCGATGCTCTATCCCGGTAGCGCGGTCGAGGTCGTCGAAGAGAAGCGCCGGGCGACGGCCACCAATACCACCGGCGCATCCACGGAGCAGGGGGGGTAGGCACCGTGTTCCTCTCCGACGTGGCCGTTCGTCGGCCGGTCCTCGCGACGGTGCTCTCCTCATTGATCGTCGCGTTCGGTGTGCTCTCCTTCGGCAACCTGCCGCTGCGGGAGCTACCCGACGTCGACCCGCCAATCGTTTCGATCTCCACGAACTATCCGGGCGCCTCCTCGGCGGTGATCGAAAGCCGAATTACCAAGCCCCTCGAAGATCGCCTGAACGGCATCGACGGCATCCGCACGATCGAATCGACGAGCAGTGACGGGCGCTCGAGCATTACGATCGAGTTCGAGCTTTCGCGCGAGATCTCCGATGCCGCCAACGACGTGCGCGAGCGAATCGCCCGCGCGATCGACGACCTGCCCGACGAGGCGGACCCCCCCGAGATCTACAAGGCCGAGGCCGATTCGCGCCCGATCCTCTGGCTGAACTTCGGCAGCCGAACGCGCAGCAGCCTCGACCTCACCGACTACGCCGAGCGTTATCTCGTCGATCGCTTTTCGGTGCTCGATGGCGTGGCGCGCGTTCGGCTCTCGGGCGATCTCCGCTACGCGATGCGGATCTGGCTCGACCGCGTGGCGTTGGCTGCGCGTGGGCTCACCGTGACCGACGTCGAAGATGCGCTGCGCCGCGAGAACATCGAGCTGCCCGCCGGCCGTCTCGAATCGTCGCGTCGCGATTTCGCGGTCCGGGTCGAACGCGGCTATCGCACGGTCGCCGATTTCGAAGCCCTCGTCGTCGCACGCGGCGCAGATGGACACCTGGTTCGCCTCGCTGAAGTCGCGCGGGTGACCCTCGGCCCCGAAGAGTGGCGCACCTACTATCGCGGCAACGGTGTGCCGCGCATGGGGATCGGCATCGTCAAGCAGAGCGGCGCCAACACCACCGCGGTGGCCCGGCTCGTTCGCGAGGAGTTGGCGGAGGTCCAGGAGTATCTTCCCGACGATCTCGAGCTGATCATGTCCTGGGACAGCTCCGAGTACGTCCAGGCTTCGGTCGACCAGGTCTATCAGACCTTCCTGATCGCGATGGTCCTGGTGGTCATCGTCATCTACCTCTTCCTCGGAACGAGCCGTGCGGCACTCATCCCCGCAGTGACCGTTCCGATCTGCCTGATCGGCAGCATGACCTTCCTCTATCTCTTCGGTCTGTCGCTGAACCTGCTCACGCTCCTCGCTCTCGTGCTCTCGATCGGGCTCGTGGTGGACGACTCGATCGTGGTGCTTGAGAACGTGCAGCGGCGCATCGAACTCGGTGAGCCGACGGCCCTCGCCGCGTTGCGCGGCGCGCGCGAGGTCGGCTTCGCGGTGATCGCCACCACGCTCGTGGTGATCGCGGTCTTCGTGCCGATCGCCTTCATGGAGGGTGCGATCGGTCGCCTCTTTCGCGAGCTCGCCATCACCGTTTCTGCGACGGTGGGAATCTCGAGCTTCGTGGCCCTGACGCTTTCCGCCATGCTCTGCTCGAAGCTGCTCGTGCGCAAGCAGCGCGATGGACCGGTGATCCGGTTTGCGACGAGAAGCCTCGAGGCGGGCACGCAGAGGTATCGCGGGCTCCTCGCGACGGCGCTACGTCGCCCGATCCTGGCGGGGAGTGTCGTCCTGGTTGCGGTCGCGGCCATTTTTGTGCTCTTCGAGCGCGTGCCCACGGAGCTCGAACCCAGTGAGGATCGCGGCGCCTTCATGATGATGGTGCTGGGCCCCGAGGGCGCGAGCTTCGATTACACCGTCGAGCACTATCGGAAGATCGAAGAGCAGGTGCTCTTTCCCCTGGTCGACGCCGGTGAGGTTCGAAACGCCATCACCCGGGTGCCCGGCTTCGGTGCAGGCGAAGGGATGAACACCGGCATCGGGATCATCGTCCTCGAACATTGGGACGACCGCGAGCGCTCGGTGGACGAGGTCATCGGCTACCTGAATCGGGAGACCAGCAAGATTCCCGGTGTACGCGTCTTTGCGATGAACTCGGGGGGGCTGGGCAACCGCGGCGGACGTCCGGTCCAGTTCGTCATCGCGGCCAGCAGCCACGAGCAGGCGGGCCAGTGGCTGCAGCAGGTGCTCGCGCGCGCGGGTGAGGTCGAGGGCCTCGTCGGCGCGAACGGCGACTATCGACCCACTCGCCCGGAGATCCGCGTCGAGATCGATCGCGCTCGCGCGGCCGATCTCGGGGTGTCGATCGAAGCGATCAGTCGCACGCTCGAAACCATGCTCGGTTCGCGCAGGGTCGGCACCTTCGTCGATCGTGGCGAGGAGTATCCCGTCATCCTGCAGGCACGCGAGGAGCAGCGCCGGGACCCGCACGATCTCGAGAACCTCTACGTGCGTTCGCAACGCTCGGGCAAGTTGATCCCGCTCTCGAACCTCGTGGGAACCCGCGAGATGGCGGATGCCGGTTCGCTTCGCCGCATGAACCGGCTCTCGGCCGCGACGCTCGAGGGCAGCGTCGCACCGGGACACACCCTGGGCGATGTGTTGGACAGGCTCGTTGCGCTCGCGCGCGAAGAGCTTCCCGCGATGGCGCGCTTCGACTACAAGGGACAGTCGCGGGAGTTCCGCGAGTCGAGCGCCGCCGCATACGCGAGCTTCGCGCTCGCTTTGCTGATCGTTTTCCTCGTGCTCTCGGCTCAGTTCGAGAGCTTCGTCCATCCTCTCGTCATCATGCTGACGGTTCCACTGGCGATCGCGGGGGCGCTCTTCGGTCTCTACTTCCTCGGTGGCACGCTGAACATCTACAGCCAGATCGGGATGACCATCCTGATCGGGCTTGCGGCGAAGAACGGAATCCTGATCGTCGAGTTCACGAACCAACTTCGGGCGGCCGGGGTCGCCTTCGACGAAGCCGTGAGCGAGGCCGCGGCCACAAGGTTGCGCCCGATCCTGATGACCGGGCTTTCGACCGCCATCGGCGCACTTCCGTTGATGCTCGGGCAGGGCGCGGGATCCGGAGGGCGATTCGCGATCGGCGTCACCGTCGTGGCGGGCGTGAGCTTCGCCACGCTCTTCACACTCTTCGTCGTGCCCGTCGCCTATCGCATCGTGGCGCGGCGGACCGCGTTGCCGGGCAGCGTGGCGGCGCGGCTCGAGGCACTGGCCGCGGAACACGAAACTTCGGCCAACAAGGCGCCCGGGGAAGCTGGGCTGCGGGAGCTGCAGTCACCCAGCGCGAGTTGACCGGAGGCGCTACGGGGCTGGGCAAGCTCGAGTGCGTCCATGCCTCCAGGAGTCGCGCTTGGCGCAGCCAGTCGAACGACTGAGCGACGCAAGCACGGACCACGCACGAAGTGGAGTTGACCCGGTTTCGTGGATACCCCACCCCTTGGGTGGAAGGAGTCTACGATGCCGAGAAGCCGTCCAACGGATCGGAAGGCAAGACTCGCAACAAGTGCGCGCCCTGGTCACGCTCGTAGAGTCGACTGTCGAAGTCGAAACTGGCGCACAAACCCAATGCCAATCAACACGGTCGCCAAGAGGAACAGCGCGCTATTGACCAGACTCGGCACATCGATCGCGAAGGTCCCACCGAGTTGGATGCACGTTGCATGAGTGGCGGGAATCGACGTACCCGACATCAGCCCGCACGTTCCGATAACCGGTCCGTCGGCGAGTCCCACCTCGCTCATCAGCCCCGTATCCGTCGTACCGGCTCCCATACCCAGCGGACACGGAATATCGTCAATCACGATCCCGGCGAACTCGGTGTCTCCTTCAGTTGGTGGCAAGGCTACGAATCCGAGGCTGCTGTAAGCCGAATTGAATGCAGACGTGAGCTCTGTCATGACCTGGGACGCCGGCTTACCAAAAGTACTGACCGACACAAGAGGATTGGCAAGGCCGACACGCATCTGCGCGATTCCGCCCGGCACGGTGCCGGTCCCCGTGAGGGAAAAGTATCCGGTGCGAAGGGTTGGTAGCGGCGGAGGATCATCCTTGATGAACTCCAGATCCTCGCCGGTCATGCCGGCGTTGAGAGTTTTTCCCGAGATGTATCGCCCGTTGGGCCCGGGGTTTCGCAACTCGATTTTGAAGTCATCGTCGGGCGGATCGAACGTGATGTCGTAGAGAGCGTTGAATTCTTCGTCACCGCGGATCGCGTCCACAATGGCCTGGGTTTTATCGTTCGCAGTTGTGCCAGCCGTGACAGGCACTTTGACGCAGTTGTCGCGTTCCAATAAGGTCCCGCCGGGTCCATCGATCTTACGACGCACACAAAGCACGATCGTACCGTTTACTTTCGCGCTGCCATCCGCCTCGAATTCCCACGGAACACTCGTCTCTTGAGATTCAGCCTCCGTGGTCGGCCATGCTGCGAGAATCGCGACAAGCATCGCCCAACGACATGACCTGAAGTAGTCACACATATTGCCTCCTGGTCCCCTCGGTCCACCAATCGCGTGCCCAATCGGATGCTCGCGGGTACGCCGCACGGCCCAAACGCGCTCGTATCTGGGTCGCTGACACGCTACGCGGTAAAGTGTATCTGTGACTCGACAGCGAATCGTATACCCCTTCTTCGAGAAACAGCGGAGAAGCGCAACAATACGAAGCCGACTTTGGCCGTTGCCCCGCGCGCGGGTTCTTACTCGTGTGCCCCGGTGGCGAGTTTGCGGCTACGGACTTCCCGCGAAACCGTAGATCCTTGGAGGTCCGGTGACTCGGCTCGACATCTCGACGAGGACATGAGGCTGGGTCCAAACCTTGACCTCCTCTCCGCTTCCTGGCCCGTTCGAAACTGGAAGTTTCTAGTTTCAAGGAGGAGGCCGGGATTCCGGTGAGCGAGCTGTGCCGGAAATACTGCATGAGCCAGGCGACGATCGAGTCGCGCCGGATGTCGAAGCGGGCGTTGCAACCTTGCGCCTGATTCATGGCGCATTGGACGACGCCTTTTATTGAGGTGTCGTCAGTGGCGGATCGAACAACAGCATCAGGCCTCGCATCGATTCTCGAGTGCCGAGGACGGCTTTGAAGTGTTGGTCGCGGAGAGAATCGAACGACGAGTTCTTGTGTAGTATGAGAAGTTGAACGCTGGTGGAAGGAGGCCGCATGTGGGGGATCGATAGTTGGGGGGTCTTGACCTGGGGCGATGTAGTGCAGGTCCCAACTCTGCCACTCGCCGGGATGGTGCTCCTTGGAATGGCATTGCTCGTGCTTGGTCTATTCAAACTCCGAGACCGAGGGCCGCATGTAGCCACGCTGATGATGATTGCAATCGGCGTGGTGATCCCGCTTGCGGCGATCGCGGGAACGGTCTCGATGCCCAACATCTTCGTCAACGGCACGGTTGCTGATGCAGACGAGATCAACGAAAACTTCGATGTCCTGGTTCTGGAATCAAACGATCAGGATCTCCGCCTCGACGCACTTGAACTTCTGCCGCCCGGTACGGAAGGCCCGCCCGGGCCGCAAGGAGAGCAAGGTCCGGCCGGCCCCCAAGGCGTTCAGGGCATTCAAGGCCCGCAGGGAGATACGGGCGCAACCGGGGCGACTGGTGCGCAGGGTCCGCAGGGGATCCAAGGCCCCCCGGGCGTTCAAGGAGAACAAGGTCTTCCGGGATCGATTGGAAAGACCGACACCAAACTCGTCTGCGCGTCTACTGGATGCGTGGTAGTGGGGGCCTCCAATATTCGCGCTTGCTCAGGCACTTCATGCAGCAACTACCTACTGAATGGAGCCACGACAGGTTCTCGGGTCGCCTGCGGAGCTAGCGGATGTGTTGTTGGCGGGGTCAGCAATATTCGGGCTTGTGTTGGTTCGTCCTGCACGAATTACTCGCTCAATGGGGCCGCTGGTCATTCGAACTCGGAGTGCGATTCAGCTGGTTGCGTCGTAGCCGGCGCGTCGAATTTTCTGGCGTGCACCGGAACTTCGTGCACGAACTACACGCTGAATGGTGCGACCACTTCCTCGAACCTTGCCTGCAGCGGAGGCGGGTGTGTGATCGTCGGCGCAAGCAATGTAAGGGCATGCCTGGGTGAATCGTGCTCCAACTACCTTCTAAACGGAGCCTCCACGAGCTCGGCTATCGACTGCAGTGCGACCGGGTGCGCCGTTGCAGGTTCATCGAACATCCTCGCCTGTCAGGGAACGTCATGTAGTAACCATACTCTCAATGGCATTACTCCGTGACAATCGGCCGCCGAGTCGCGATTCGCAAAGCGGCAGACACAGATTCGATGCCACTGGCATCGGACTAGGTCGACTGCCCCAGAAGGAGCCGCGCGGAAGAAGGAGAGCGGCTATGTCGAGACCGAAGCGGACAAGGGGCTTCCTCAAGCGCGCTCTTTACGTCGCACGAGAATCGTGGAGAGTTCTCGCGCTTGGAGTCGTGCCAACGACACGATCACGATCTTGAGTGGCATCTGTGGTTCGGAGGGGTTGCTCGACGATTGCGGCGTGCGCGTGCGCTTCGGCAACTCCGACTCGCCGAATGATTGGAAGGGAAACATCAAGGAGCTACTCGAGCACATGAGCGGCTTCCAAGAGGCAGGGGACAAGCGGCCCGCTGGTGATGCCTTCGCCGCTGGAACCTACGAGGCGGTCTTCAAGATGGCGGGGGAAGGCAAGACGACCCTCAACCCGGTGGTCTTGGCGCACGCACCGACGGGAACCACCACCTGTCCCGTTGGGAAGATCTCGGGCAGCGTGAGCTTCGATACCGAATCGTGGGATCTGCGACCGGCGCCGGACATCATCGATATCTCGGCAAACGCGACCCTCGAGTCGGCGGTCTGGAGTACGCCCAAGACCGAGATCAGCTTCGTGATCGCGGACGTCGATCCGGGGGAAACGATCACGATCACGGTCGATCACGACGATCTCCTGAGCTTCGCCAATACGGCGAACCTCGACGGCAATCAGGATCCCCGCGGCACCGACGGCACGCGGCCCTCTGACGATGACTTCGTGTGGACGGTGATGTGTGCCTCGCCGCCCTCCGATGTACCGGGCCTCTCGCGGGGTGACAGTCGTGGAGAGCTCGGGACCGTGAACGCCCAGGGGCGTTCACGGCTCTCGACCTCTTCGCCATCTTGAATGATCACCGCATCGGCCATGCCGACGAAAAGCCCCAGAAACGCTGCCCGCGCAACCCAGCTAGCCGACCCGCAGAGCCCGGTCGCGGCGCTAGAACTTCAGGATCAGTTCCGTTCGCCCTCCGGCGAAGTTGTCGTCTTCCCGGTCGTCGCCCGCGTATCCATCGACGCGGACGATGACGTGCCGGCCCACCGCGTGTTGGAAGCGAACACCCACTGCGATCGTTCGCTCGCGGAACTCGTCGTGACGTGATCGCCCTGCGAGTTCGAAGACGATCTGTCCGCGTCGGTGCGAGAAGAAGTGCTGCACCCCGAGCGCGCCTGCAAGTAGCCGGTTCGTGTCGTTGCGAAGCGGCGAGCCGATCGATCCCAGACCGGGTGCTTCGAAGAGAATGCCCAATCGGCCGAGGGGGCCGCCGCGATCCGCGCTGCGCGCCGCAGCGGTGTAGTTTCGATAGGACGCAGCGACGTTGAAGTAGACGAGATCGTGGGTTCGGTACGGCGCGACCGAGACGCCGACGACCCCGAGCAAGCCACGATCGAGTTGAGGGGATTCGCGCTGGGTGGCATACGAACCCAGGGCGCGTGTGGTCAAGTTCCATCGATCGTGGATCCGTCGAATCATGCTGATCCCAGCCACAGCACCGTTGGTTCTGCGTTCTCCGTCGACATACACGGCGTCGAACGCCCACGTAGCCTGGTAGAGATCGAATTCCGTCGACAACCCGGCGAGGCCAGCGTCGCCACCCTGGGTGTTGTCACCGCGGTTCACGCCGTCCCACGCGCCGATCACGGAGACACGAAGATTCGACGTGTGGCGGGCGAGGATCGAGTTCTGAACCAGGCCGAACCCCACCAATCGATCGTCGAGCAGGAAGCCATCCTGGTACACGACGGGCATGCGTCCCACGCTGAAACCCAGATCGATGGGCCACCATGCGTCTCGGTCGAGGCGCGGGAAGAGTTCGCCGATGTCTCCTTCGAAGAAGAGGGTCTGAATTCCCGCTTCGACATCACCCACGATCTCTGCGTCGGCACCATCGACGCCGAAGCGATAGCCAGAGAACCTGGATCTCTTTTGAAGTGGTTCGAGGCCGATCACGAAGCGTTCGGTCGCAGTCAGCGAGAGCTGTCCGAAGAGGTCGAGGCGATTCGCCCACTGCGCTTGATCGACGGCCCGACCCGTCTCTGCCTGCAGTGCGCTTCGCAGGGCGCCCCACGCCAGCAGTGACGGTTGCCAAACGGCGCCGGTGGGAAGCGTGAAGCCGGGTGAGATCTCTTCATTCGCGAGGTACCGGTTGCCCAAGTCGATGATCGGGCGTGGCCGTGCTGGAAGCTCCGCGAGTTCGGTCGGCTCTTCCGGCAGTGCCAGTGCGTGCGCGTCGTCGGAATCGGCAGCGGCGTCATCACCAAGAGCCGTGACCGAGATGCCCGTGGTCAGCGCGATCCCGACCAGCAGAGCAACGAAGAGACATGACCGACTCATGATTGTGGTTCCAACGCGGGGAGCGTTCGCTCGGTACGCCAGAGCACCTGGTGTCCGGCGACGACACCGCGCGCGACTTCGGCTGCGCTCATTCCATAGTCGAACCCCACGCCCATGATCTCGGAGACCAGGTTGACGGGAACCATCCCCGCCTTGAGCTCGACGGTGAGCTCGAGCGGCGGCTCGGCTTCGGCCAACGATCGTGCCTCGATGGTGTATCGGTGCTTGCGTACGCCACCTGGTTCGATCCCCTTCTTGTGAATTCGCACTCCGGCCGGGCCACCGCTGATGAAGTTGGGGATCGGATCCGGCCTCACGAAGGGCAGGGGGTCGATGGCGTCGTTGACCGCCAGCACCTCCTCGCGTTCGCCTTCGCGCAGGTTGCGAAGAACGAATCGCGACTGCAGCGTGAACAGATCGCGATCGACCGGGAGCACACCCGCCCGCACGTAGCGAGAGTGGCCGTCGCGGACGTCGCCGTTCGGATCGAGATCACCGGATTGCCACAACACCGTGCCCCGGGCATCTCGAACGACGGCGTGAAGCCACACGACGCGCTCGGCAATGAACCCGGTGGGAACGTTGTGTCCCGAGGTTCCGTTCTTGACCGAGACTTCGATCTCGATCGCACGTGCCGATACCCCGATCGCGACCTCTCCGAGGCGATAGCCCTTCTGCAACAACCGCCGTCGCGCCATCGCAATCGCGGCGAGTCGCTCGAGGTTCTCGTCGAGGATCTCGCGACCATCGTAGCGATCGGCAGCATCCGCCCAGCGTTCGGGGAAGCTCGCGTCGTCATCGACCCGATCTTCGAATTCGTCCGTTCCCCACCCGGCCTTCCAGTCGAACTGAAGCCATTCGACCATCGAGGCCAGTTCTCCGGCGCGCTCGTTGAACGGAAACAGTCCGGGGTGGATGACCGAATGGTCGGGCCCGACGAAGCGATGATCGGTTCGCTTCCGGGGCCGGGTTGGCTTGCCGGCCACGATGGCGGCCGGTTCGTGTCGATAGCCCGATGCCAAGCCCGGTTCACGGCCCATGTGGCAGTCTTGGCAGGTCTTCTCGGTGCGGGCCGCCGGTGCGTGGCGGAACTCACTGAAGGCCTCTTCGAGGCGTACGCCGCTGGGTGAGGTCACATCGTGGCAGGTGCCGCAGAACGAAGAAGACGAAATCGTCGCGAACTCGAAGACGTCCCTGTGGATTTCCAGTTGCGCTTCACCTTCGAGGTCGCGCGGAAGCGCATTCGGGTCGTTGAGGATACGTTCGAGCTCCTGGTTGTTCGTAGGACCACTCACCGGGACGTCGACGGGTCCAGCGGTGAGGTGAATGCGTCCATTGACTTTTCCGTACCGTTTGCGAACGCGATGGCATACTGCGCATGTCACGCCTTCTCTCGAAGCCTGGCTGCGCTCGAGATTGGAGATGAACACGGGCTCGCCCGTCTGCATTCCGATTGGCGTGTGGCACCGAATACAGAAGTCCCCCAGCGTGCCATTCGTTCGTTTGATGAGTTCGCCGTTCATCGCATTGAAGATCGGGCTCAGTTGCGCGTAGGCGTGTTGTGAAACTCCCCACTCGTCATAGTGGTTCGGATGGCAGCTGCGGCACTCCCGCGCCGAGGGGAACTCTCCCTCGGCCAGCAAGGCGAAGTGGGTCGCGTCCGCTTCGACGCGCGCGGGCTCGGCGAAGGTCGACACGGGTCCAAGGGCGAAGCTTGCGACCAGGAACCAGGCAGCGAGACGGAAGGCGAAAGAACCCGAACGTGGAGCAACGGCCTCGTTCCGCGCTTTCGCTCTCGTCGTTGGGCTAGAGCTCGTCGACATCGGCGAGTCGCCTTGCGTAATGGGGCGTCTCATGAGCCACGACCGAGATGTGAATCTCGACCGCGTCTTCGATGAATTCGTCGAGCCCCGCCTGAACACGAGCGATCAGCGCGCCGAGGGCAGACGTCGCCTCGGCGCTTTCTGCGATGCCGAACTCACGACGATTCAAGACCGTCTTGGCGCGGCAACGCAGCGTCCGTATCCCGTCTGCGTCGGTGGTCTCGCGCAGTCGCGATATCTCGAGGATCACCTTGCGCTTGACGCCTTTGACCGTGAGTTCCCCTTCCGCGGTCTGCTCATCGACATGAAACCGGGTGAGGCGAAAGCGGATCTCCGGGAAGCGAGAGACCTCGAGGAAGCTCGCGCGGAGATGGCTGTCTCGATACCGGTTGCCGGTGTCGACGCTCGAGGATTCGATCACAGCCTCTATGGACGTCGTTGCCGGGGAGGCTGCGTCATACGCGATCGCACCCGAAACATCGTGAAAGCGCCCCTTCACCGCCTTCGCGTAGTCGTGATGTCCCACCTCGAAACGAATGCGTGACTTGTTCGCATCGATTTCGAACGTCGAGGCCTGGGCCATCCCATTCGCCACCAGTGCGGCGGCGCCCATCAGGATCAGCAGGGCAGGTTTTCGTAGCGGCATCGTGGTCTCCAGCTGCAGAATTTTCCAGGTCGACGAAGTCGACCTCAGCATCAAAAATGGGAATTTATCCCATTTTTGGGGCACCGCATCGGATTCGCGAGTTCCAAATTCCGCACGATTCCCCTTCGGGGAACTCAGGAGCGGCTGAGGCGGGTTTGGCGGCTTTTCGCGGTCGATCGCATTCCCGCCGAGCCGCGCAGCAGCAGGCAGCCAGTGTTGAGTTCGCCGGCACGTAGAATGCGCAGGTGACTTCCGAGCGCTCCGCGCACATCCTGCTCCTCCTCGCCGTCGCGATCTGGCTCTGGCCCGGGACTGCTCTCTCGCAGGTCGCCGATCCGGTGCCAGGGCCCATCCCGATCAGCGCACATACCGTCACTGTCGCGCTGGAAGTGCAGCTGCCGGATACCGGGCCCGTTTCTCGACCCACCGCTCGGCCGATGACGCTCATCGGAGACGGAACCGGTAGACGCTTCGTCGCGGATCAACACGGCTTCGTGCACCAGCTGGGCGCGGGCGGCAGCGTTTCGACCTTCCTCGACGTGGCGGCCAACACGAACCTCGTATCCAGCGGCGGCCAGCAGGGCCTTCAATCCATCGCCTTCCATCCCGACTACCACATGGTCGGCGCAGCAGGTGAGGGGAAGTTCTACACCTCGAGCTCTCAGACCATCGCGTCGGGGACGCCCGACTATCCGGTTCCTTCCGGCGCGCCCGAAACGCACCACAGTGTGATCCACGAGTGGGACGTGGATCCGAGTGATCCGAATGCGATCGATCCCACGAGTGCGCGCGAGGTGCTTCGCATCGGCCAGCCCTACAACGATCACAACCTGGCGCAGATCTCGTTCGATCCGACCATCGGATCGACTCATCCCGACTACGGGTTGCTCTATGTCGCCTCGGGGGATGGAGGCAACGTCTGCTGTCCGCGCCCAACCGTCGATCCACACTTCGTTGGACAGGACCTCTCCCACCCCCTCGGTGCGATGCTGCGCATCGACCCGCTCGAGGATCCAGGCGTGGCCGCGTATTCCATTCCGAGCCAGAACCCGTTTGCGAGTGACGGCGACCCCACCACCCTCGGTGAGATCTGGGCCTACGGTCTGCGCAACCCGCATCGCTTCTCTTGGGATCTGGCCGGCGCCGAGCGGATGTACATCAGTGACATCGGCCAAGCGAATGTCGAGGAGATCAACGTCGGGGCGCAGGGAGCGAACTACGGCTGGTCGGAGCGCGAGGGGACCTACCTCGTCGTCCACACGAACGAAGGCGACGTCTTCGCGCTTCCCCCCGACGATTCACTCTTGGGTTTTACATACCCCGTCCTGCAATACGACCACGACGAGGGCGATCGCGCGATCACGGGCGGCTACGTCGTTCGCTGGCCGGGCGAGAACCTCGACGGCGAGTACGTATTCGGCGATCTCCGAAGCGGACGGCTCTTCCATGCGACCGCAAGCGACCTCGATGGAAGCGGACAAGTCGCATTCGAGGCGCTGCGCCTGATCGATGCGAGCGACGACCAGGAGAAGACCCTGCTCGAAATGATCGGCGGCGGTACCCCTGCGCCGCGTGCGGATCTGCGTTTCGGAAGAGACGACACGGGCGTCATCTATCTGCTGACCAAGCGAGACGGCGCCGTACGCCGGTTGGTGTTCGCACCGCCAAGCGTTTCGACTGGTGGTGCACTTCTTCCGTTGGGTCTCGCTCTCGCGATCGCGGTCGCCGCACGCAACTCGCTGGTCAGACACTCGGGACGAAGCTGAACGTCGCGAGCGAGCGACGGTGCGTAGGTTCGTCGAGCCAGTACATCTCCTTTTCGTCCGTCGTCACGTGGGTTCGCGAGCCGATCCATCACGCACTCGGTCGGCGATGTTCGGAGAAGTAGCGTTTGCGTTCTTGTGCGGGCAGGGCCTCGAGCGCCTTCGCGAGCAGCGATCGCAGTTCCTTGAGAAATGGGTAGCGAGGATTGAAGCGATAGAGACGCGTTCGACCCTTCAGCGAACTCGTCAGGGCCCCCGCCCGTTCGAAACGCTCGAGCTGGCGTTGCGCCATGTACTGCGTGAGTCCGTCGAAGGTTCGCGCGATGGCCTCGGATCGCTCTCCGGACGATTGCAGTAATTTCGTATTTTAATCAGGTATTTATGGAAGGAGTTGCAGCCTTCGGGGAACCCGTCTCCGCCGCTGGAAACACCAGTCGATTCAGAGCCTCAAGGTTGAAAGGCGAAAAAAAAGCGAATATAACTGGATCCATCTACGACCCCCTGGATCCCCCCTATGTCCCCCCATCGCTTTGATGATTCGATTCCCCATGCAGTCGATCTCGATCTTGTTTCCGAGGATGATGCATTCGCCGCCGAAGCAAGTTCGTCCTCGAAGCCTACTCGCCCCATCCCTTCTCTCGTAGCGATCGACCCATCGAAGCAAGCGGAGCGAGACCAGCCGGGGAAGCCAAGCCGTTCGGTACGAACGCTTCGGCTCCGCAAGGCTTCGACGATTTTCTCCGCGGTCCCAAACGAGTGGAGCCTTCGGGCTCTTTCGGGGCAGCTGACTGAGATTTCCAGCCCGCATGGGGGAGCGTCCAGCCTTTCCCTCGCCTCGCGTCTGGTCTTGGACGCACAACGGCAAGGCGAACCCGTGGCCTGGTTGATGAACGAGTCGGGTGGGGTCTTTCCTCCGGATTTGGCCAGCGGCGGAATCGATCTCGATGCCTTGGCCGTGGTTCGCCTATCCGGGGGGAAGTCCCTGGCCAAGGCAGCCGAGCAGCTGGCACGCTCGGGTGCCTTTGGGCTTCTGATCTTCGATTTGGACACCGAATCGTTGGCGCAACCCATCCAAACCCGACTCTTGGGTTGTGTGCGCAAACACAGCCTCGCCCTGGTCTTCCTGACGCGAAAACCACCAGAGGCTTCATCGCTGGGCTCCACGATTTCACTTCGAGGGCAGGCCGTTCGCAGGCGGCGCAAGCCGGGGCAAGTCGGCTCCGGGTTCGAGATCGCTTTCGAGGTTCTGAAAGACAAGCGGCGTGGACCGGGATGGATCCATCGGGAGGGGTTCCATGGACCGGATGGCTTGCGTTGATCTGGCCGAGTTCCCGCTGCAACTGTTGCTCGGGCGGCATCCCGAATGGAGAGAGCATCCGACCGTCGTTCTCGATCGGGACCGACCCCAGGGCAAGATCCTCTGGGCGAACAGGGCGGCTCGTCAGCACCGAATCCAAGCGGGGATGCGTCATGCCGAAGCCCTGGCTCTGGCACGGAACCTGAACGCCTCGGAGGTTTCACCCTCGCAGATCGAAAAATCGATCTCTTGGGTTTGCACCCGACTTCGGCATTTCAGCCCGAAAGTTCAACCTTCGCAGGAGCAGCCGGGCGTCTTCTGGATCGATGCATCGGGGTTGAGTCGCCTTTACGACTCCTTGGAAACATGGGGAGAGGCGATTCGATCCGATCTGGCGAAGCGCGGGCTCGAAAGCGCGATCGTCGTCGGCTTCACCCAGTTCGGAACCCATGCGCTGGCACGTTCGATGCCGCGTTCGGTCTTCGTGCTGCGCGATCTCGAGCAGGAGAGGCAAGCGGCGGGAGAAGTGCCTCTCGACGTCATGACCTTGGCGCTCGAAGAACACGTGCTGCTCAATCGGTTGGGGATTCGCACGCTCCGCAGTCTCCTCTCGCTTCCGGAGAGAAGTCTCCGCAAGCGTTTCAGTCCTGAGACCGTCCGTCTACATCGTTGGGGAAATGAAGATCTCTGGACTCCTTTCGAGGCGAGGCCACCCGAGGAAGTCCATCGTGAAAGTCTTTTTCTCGATGAAGCGGAAACCGACCTCCATCGGCTCTTGTTTCGAACCAAGCAAATGCTGGGAAGACTCCTCGCCCCCCTGGTCAAGCGCGGGGAAGGTCTGGTCTGGCTCGAGATGCGTCTTGTGCTCGAGCAACGAACGTTGCCGCACCAGGGCGGAAAGCAGACCCTTTGCGAGCGAATTCGAACTGCGGCGCCAACGCGAGAAATTCGACAGATCCTGAATCTGGTCCATCTACGCCTCGAATCCCTCGAACTTCGATCGGGTGTCGTCGAGATCGAAGTCGAGATGGGAACGATCCGGATGGAATCCGAGCAACTGGGCCTCTTCGAAGAAACCCGAACTCGGGATCTATCCGCCGGCGATCGAGCGTTGGCGCGACTGCGTGCCGAATTTGGAGAGGAGGTCGTCGTTCGTGCCAGTCTCGTCGATCGCCACCTTCCCGAAGCGCAATTTCGTTGGGAGCGGCTCGAAAGACTGGTGCGGCCGCGACCCGGCTCCGATGCCCGTCGTCATCTCGTTCGGCGTCTCTTGCATCGCCCCCGTCGTCTCTCGGCTCCCGCGAGTCGTCGACTCACCGGCTGGACACCCTTCGGATCTCGTGGGGGGCGAGTCATTCGACACGATGGGCCCTATGTGATCTCCGGCGGTTGGTGGGCGAAGACGACGCATCGGGAATACCACTTCATGGAGCTTTCGACCGGGCAGATCTTTTGGGTCTATCACGATCGGGAGCGTCGTGCTTGGTTTCTCCATGGAGAGATCGAATGAGATGGGTTCCAGTACGGTGACGGTACTTCCATGAAATACGCCCCCCTTTGGTGCAAGAGCCATTTCTCCTTCCTGGAAGGGGCTTCCAGCCCCGAGGAACTCGTCGAGCAGGCTCATGCTTTCGGGTTGCCCGCGATGGCGCTCACGGATCGGGATGGTCTCTACGGGGCCGTCGAAGCGCATATGAGGGCCCGTTCGCTGGGCATTCAGCTTCTGCAGGGGGCGGAGATGACCCTCGTCGATGGGTCGCGAATCGTTCTGATCGCGATGAATCGAGAGGGTTATGCGCATCTGTGTCGCTTGATCACGAGAGGACGACTTCGAAATCCCAAGGGCTCTTGCAGCGTGACCTGGGAAGAGGTTTGCGTGCACGCAGAAGGCTTGGTGGCGATCTGGAATGGCGAAGGTAGCCGCTGGCTCGAAGAAGACGCCATCGACAACAAGTTGGGAATGCTCAAAGAGGCGTTTCCCGATCGTCTCTATGGGTTGGCCGCCAGGCACGAGCGAGCCGACGAGGTGCCTCGAGAAGCGCGTCTACGCGAACGAATCGCTCGAGGGAAGTTCCCCCTCGTGGCGGGGAACGAGGTGCTCTACCACACGCCCACGCGTCGGGATCTGCAAGACGTGCTGACCTGCGTTCGTCATGGGGTTTCGCTTCGAGAAGCAGGGCGGCGAACGAAACCCAACGCCGGCCACGCCCTCGGCTCGCCCGATCGCTTTGCCTCTCTCTTTCACGACGATCCAGCAGCCATCGATCGAACGCTCGAGATCGCATCGCGTTGCGACTTCTCTCTCGATGAAATCCGCTATCGCTATCCCTCCGAGCGTCTTCCGAGCGGGAAGACTTCCGCCCAATGGTTGAGGGAACTCGCATGGGAAGGCGCGCGTCGACGTTTCGGTGGTCGTTTCTCCCCCGGGATTCGCGAGCAGATTCAAAAAGAACTCGGCTTGATCGAAGAGCTCGAATACGAAGGCTACTTCCTGACCATGTGGGAGATCGTTCAGTTCTGCGAGCAGAACGGCATCCTGTGTCAGGGACGAGGCTCCGCTGCCAACTCCGTCGTGTGTTATGGGCTCGGGATCACAGCGGTCGATCCTAATCGAGTCGGGTTGCTCTTCGAACGTTTTCTGTCCTGCGAGCGTGCCGAACCGCCGGATATCGATCTCGACATCATGCACGAACGTCGAGAGGAAGTGATCCAGTACGTCTACAAGAAGTACGGCAGAGATCGAGCGGCCATGGTCGCCAACGTCGTTCGCTACCGAGCGCGTTCAGCGATTCGGGACGTCGGCAAGGCCTTGGGGTTGTCCGAAGCCCTTCTCGGGCGGATCACGAAAACACTCTCCTATTACGATCGCATCGACTCCGCAACGCTGGCCAAAGCCCATCTTCCATCGGACCACCCCGCCACCGAACATCTCCTGCGCTTGACACATGAGGTCCAGGATTTTCCTCGACACCTCTCCATTCATCCCGGTGGCTTTCTTCTCGGCCACGAACCGGTTTGCGATCTGGTCCCGATCGAGAACGCCACGATGGAGGACCGAACCGTCATCCAATGGGACAAGGACTCCGTCGAGAATCTGGGTCTGTTCAAAGTCGATCTATTGGGCCTGGGTGCATTGACCCAACTCGACCAGTGCTTCTCGCTTCTCGAGCACCATCACGATCGAAAGCTCTCGATGGCCGAGATCCCGGAGGAAGACGAGGCGACCTACGACATGATTTGCCGCGGGCAAACGATCGGCGTCTTCCAGATCGAGAGCCGCGCCCAGATGGCGATGCTGCCGCGTCTCAGGCCCAAAGACTATTACGATCTCGTGATCGAAATCAGCATCGTGCGACCTGGTCCGATCACGGGTGGGATGGTTCATCCCTACCTGCGTCGAAGAAAAGGGGAAGAACAGGTCGAGTATCCCCACCCCTGCCTTGAACCCGTTCTCGAGAAGACACTCGGCGTTCCTCTCTTTCAGGAACAGGTCATGAAGTTGTCCATCGTCGCGGCGGATTACACCCCGGGCGAGGCGGATCAGCTGCGTCGCGACATGGCGGCATGGCGTCGAAGCGGGCGTATCGAACGCCATCGCGTGCGACTCGTCGAACGCATGGTCGCCAAGGGGATTTCTCGGGAATTCGCCGACCGCATCTTCGAACAGATTCGGGGTTTCGGAGAGTATGGCTTCCCGGAGAGTCACGCGGCGAGCTTCGCGCTGATCGCCTACGCGACATCCTGGATCAAATGTCATTACCCCGACGTGTTCCACTGCGCGCTGTTGAACGCTCAGCCGATGGGTTTCTATTCGCCTGCGACGATCATTCAGGAGGCCAAGCGCGAGGGGGTCACCGTTCGTCCGATCGACGTCGTGCGCAGCGATTGGGATTGCACGCTCGAACCGGATCGAAGAGGAAGGCATGCGATTCGAATGGGTCTCCGGTACGTCAAGGGTTTCTCTCGAGAGCGGGATGGGGAGGCCTTGTTCTTCGAACGGAGTCGAGGCCCTTTCGTCTCTCTGGAGGATTTCGTTCGGCGAACCCGATTGCAGGAGCGAGTGCTGAGCCGCCTCGCTCGAGCGGGCGCGCTGGAAAGCTTCGGGGAAGAGAGGCGGGATGTGCTTTGGGATGTCAAAGGGCTGGCGGAGTCGGCCGGGGACGCGCTCGCGATGGAAACCTCGGAATCCGCCCTCCATTTCGACCCGCTGAACGTGTTCGAGACGATTTCATGGGATTACGAGACGGGATCTCACAGCACGAGAGGCCATCCCCTGGAACCCTTTCGAGAGGCACTCACTGCGGAAGGTCTTCCCGATGCGCGCGGTCTCGTCGGAATGAACGACGGAGAGCAGGCGCGCTATGCGGGAATGGTGATTTGCCGCCAGCGACCGGGAACGGCCTCGGGCGTGGTCTTCATGACCCTCGAGGACGAGACCGGGTTCGTGAACCTCGTCCTCTGGAAGCGAGTCTTCGACAATCATCTGGGACTCGCCAAGACAGCGAGCTTCTTGGGCGCGACGGGAAAGATCCAGAAACAAGACGATGTCGTTCATCTCGTTGTCTCGGAACTCTGGGCTCCGAGACTCGATGCGCATCCCAACCCCCTCCATCCTCGGGAGCCCGAATCCGTCCGCAGCCGGGACTTCCACTGAGCGTGCACGGAGCTGGTGCTTCGACAGTTCGGTGCTCCTCTGCCGATGTTCCACCGAAACGTAATTGGACGGGGGGTTCGATTCCCGCCGCCTCCACCACGATGCTCGACAACCACAGTCGTTGATTGACGAAGCGGCCACGCCGAAGCAACGAATGACTCGCTGGGGTCAAGTCCCGGACTCACTTCCGCATCCGTATAGGAAGGAACGCGTTGCGAGTCGAACCGCCTCTTCGCTCGTCGTCGCTCCGCGCTCCAGGAGCGACCACGCGGCGTAGAGCGTCATGTCGAACATCTCCGCGAGCCACTCCGAGGGAAGGTCCGCAGCGACTTCGCCCTGGTTCTTCGCGTATTCCATCAGCGCCAACGTGTCGCCCCGCGACTCCTGCATCCTCTGGCGCACGACCGGGTTCGCCTCTGCGTCCGACCAGGTGGCCGATAGGAAGCGATAGCGGTCGGCAAGCGGGATCAGAACCTCGAAGGTGGTTGCGATGGCGGCACGCTGCCTGGACGCGAATACCGGTTGCAGCGCGGCATCGATTTCATCCAGACAGCGAAGGGCGATCCCCTGGATGAGCGCCTCCCGTGACGGATAGTGTCGATAGAGAGTGGTGCGGCCGACGCCCGACGCCTGAGCGACTTCCGACATGCCGGCTGACGGATTCTTCGAGAGCGCTCTGACGCCCGCTTCGATAATCGCCGCTTCGGACTGAATGACGCGTTGGTCTCTCTTCATGGGCATGATGGGGTCCTTGCGGTCGTTTCCCTCGGGGCGCGGCACTGAAGCACCCTAGAAGAAATTTCGGAACATCATTGTACCATAAATTCGATTCAGTTACGGTACAGGAGTGTTCCGAATCTAGCGCCCAATCCAAGGAGGTCACCCGTCATGGTGATGACAGACATGCTGCGAATCACCGCGCAACACCTGGGCGATGCCGAAGCCCTGCCATTTCAGAGCTATCGCGATCCCGAGTACTTCGATGTGGAGCAGCGCGAGATCTTCGGCAGCGACTGGGTATTCGTCTGTACCGATGCAGATCTCCCCAGCGCCGGCGACTACCACGCCCTCGTGATCGCCGACGAGCCCCTGGTCGTCATTCGGGGCAAGAACGGGGAGTTGCGCGCGCTATCGAACGTCTGCCGGCATCGGGGTGCGGTGATGCTCTCCGGTAGCGGCAACGCCAACAAAGTGGTCTGCCCCTACCACGCCTGGACCTACTCGGAGGAGGGCGCACTCAGCGGTGTCCCTCATCGCGGCGATGTCCAGGTCGACAAGGAGGCGCATTGCCTACGTCGATTCAAGCTGGAAACGTGGTTCGGGCTGGTCTTCGTCAGCTTGAACGACAATGCCCCTCCGCTCGCTCCGCGCTTTCGGGGTCTGGAGAAGTACTTTTCGAACTTCCGGGTGGGATCGTTCCGTCACGCATCTGAGCTCGAGGTCCAGCCGTGGCAGACGAACTGGAAGCTGCCCATGGAGAACTTCGTTGAGGGTTACCACTTCTTCGCAGTGCATCGGGACACCGTTGAGCCGGCGGCCCCCACCCGTGACTGTTTCTACGTAGAGGGACATGCGGATTGGTCGATTACGGGAGGCAGTCAGTTGGAACAACCCGCAACATTCAAGGATTGGATCATGCGGAAGCCAAGTGAGGTCGAGTACCTCTCGATCTGCCTTCCGCCCAATTTCGTCTGCAACCTATACGAGGGTTACATGACGTGGGCCCGCGTGCTTCCGACGGGGCCGACGACATGCGAGATCGCGACGGGCTACTGCTCGGCCGTTTCCCATCCCGTCAGTGAAGAACTCGAGGCCTTCAGCGCGCGGATCTTTGCCGAGGATCGGGAAATCTGTGAAAGCGTTCAGAAGGGCGTGTCGAGTCGGCGGGTGCAGGGCGGACAGCTCGTGGAGTTGGAGAGGGCGGTGGTCGACTTCCACCAATATCTCGGCAAGAGGCTGTTCAACGAAGATCACAGCCGCCCGTTCCGAACCGAACACGCGGTCCGCTTCGATGGGACCCGAACCGAAGATGGTCCCTCAATGTCGCGGACGGGTACGTGACGATTTCGAGCGCGGCACCAGTTGAGCGGGCCAGAGGCGGCGGGTTCCCCTGGGACAACCCCGGGACAGGGGGCTGGTTCGGGGACTTCCTCCATTTCGCGGGCTTGCGCTTCTTGGACCCGGGTTCGATTCCCACCGCGTCCACCCAATGATTTCGAGGTCGAATTGCCGGTAGCGGTCGCCGTTCGGCAACTCGATTCACAGATCGAGTGTTCCTCGGATTCCATGTCCGGAACGGGCTTGAATCTTGCTTCGTGTCGATCGCAAGGTCTGGACGGGGCAAGCCGCCAGCTTCGCGGCGAGTGCCATCGAACTCGAGATGAGTTCTTCCGGTGGCTCCACCGACGATACGAGGCGCATGGACAGTGCTTCGTGGGCGTCGACTTCCCGGCCCAGCAAGCAGAGCTCGCGGGCGATGGATCCGCCGACGAGGTCATGAAGGAGTCCGTAGGCGACCTCGCCAAAGGCCGCCTCGGGGTGGGAGAAGGTGGCCTCGGTTGAGGCCAGGCGCAGATCGCACATGGCGGCGAGATCGAAACCGCCCGCGACCGCCGGGCCGTTGACCGCAGCGATGATGGGAAGGGGGAACTCCAGGATGGCGCGGTGGAATCGGTCGCTCGACGCCCAGAGCTGATCGGCAAACGACACCTCGCCAATACGTTGGAACTCCTTCAAGTCGAAGCCCGACGAGAAGGAATTGCCCGCCCCCGTCAGGACCACGACGCGCAGGTCGGAATCAGTGGCCAATGTCGCGAGTCGATCGGTGACTTCGTTTCGCAGTTCGATCGACAGGGCGTTCTTCGCCTCCGCCCGGTCCAATGTGACGAGTGCGATCCCTCCCTCGTGAAGTTCGCATTTGGTGTTCATCGTGAACTCCTCTTGTGCTGCGTGCCGAAGCCCGATCCCACGATTCGATTCGACAACGTCAATACTCCGGGGTATGGTATCCGTACCTTAGGGTATGGAGGGCGTCGTGTCGCGGCTCGATCGCAAGGCCTGGGAAATCGCAGCCCTCGAGATGCTGGGCGAAGTGGGGCTCTCGGGGCTCGGTGTGGTGCCCCTGGCACGCCGACTGGGTGTGTCGAAGGGCAGCTTCTATTGGCATTTCGAGAGTCTCGACGACCTGCTCGAGGCCATGCTCGCCCGCTGGGAGCGGGTGTTCACGGATCTCAAGTACGGATCCCTCGAGAAGGTGATGGACCCCGCGACGCGGTTGCGCCCGTTATTCGGTGACGTCGCGGGGCCCGATCCGGCGGTGCGGGTGTTCCTTGCCCTGCTCGAGGCCCGCAACCACGAACTCGTGCGCCCCGTCTTTCGTCGCGCCGTCTCGAAGCGACTCCGCTTTCTCCAACGAACGTTCGAGGAGATGGGGGCGAGCGAAGAAGCGGCCCGAGATCAGGCGATTCTCCTCACGACGGCTTACGTGGGATTCGCCCAGCTATCCGACCTGGAGCTTCCGGGCATGAAGTCGAAGCGTGCGCGCGCTGATTTCGTCCATCGACTCTTCGAAGAGACCGTGACGACTCTGCCAACTCGCTAGCTCATCGGTACGTAAAGGGGAGGGGCGATGGAGGTTCTCGGGCTCGAGCACATCGACTTGACGGTCAGCGATGTGGCACGTTCGACGGCCTTCTATGGGCTCGTTCTCGAGTCACTCGGCTTTCGTCGGTTCGAGCATCCGGCAGATCATGTGTCCTGGTCGAACGGAATGATGACACTCACGTTGCGGCCGTGTGCCAGAGATCGCGAGCGTAGAGCTTTCGATCGGTACCAGGCTGGATTGCACCATCTGGCGCTCAAGCTCAAGGATCGCAACGACGTCGATGCGCTCCATGAACTCCTGGTAGCCGCCGGCCATCCGGTCCTCGATGCGCCCGCAGAGTATCCCGAGTACGGTCGCCACTACTACGCGGTGTTCTTCGGAGATCCGGACGGGATGAAGCTCGAGGGTGTCCACTTTCCCTGGGGCTACTGGCGGCGCGTGCAGCAGGAAGGCTGTGACACGCGCGCTCGATTCCCTTCTTGAGCGCTGCCGCTCCCGATGCATCTCATCGAGCGTATCCGGCTTCAAGTCGAAGGGGCGGGGAGGGGAAGCGCAGCTTCCGATCGAATCCCGCCTGGCCGCCAGCCTTCGTGCCCGGCGTCTCTCCTCGTGGCTTCGTGCGCACTCAGGGGTCGATCGGACGAAGGCGCTTCCTGGTCGTCTTCCGGCCGGTGGCCCAGGCCCCAGGCCGATAGCTCACGCTCACGTCGGTGCCGATGGGACCGTCGCAAGCATTGCAGCGGAGTTCGTATCCGGCCGACTCCCCGCATTTCGTGTGGGTCAGCCGGGCAGGCGGAGCTTCTCCGTCGTTCAGCCACTGGTCCCCCCACTGCACCAGCGAGAGGACGACGGGCAGGAGATCTCGCCCCATCGGGGTCAGTCGGTACTCGAAGCGTCTCGGTGCCTCGAGGTATTCGTGGCGTTCGAGGACTCCGTGATCGACGAGTCCGCCGAGCCGCTCCGTGGCCATGGCCCGGCTCGCCCCCGTTCCCGAAAGGAAGTCTTCGAAACGGGTGGCTCCGCCGAAGGCCTCCCGCAGGAAGAGGAGCGTCCAGGGATCTCCGACGACTGACAGGCTCCGGGCCAGCGAGCAAACCTGGGTGCCGATTTCGCTCCATTTCATCGCTGCACTTCTCTTCGCTTCGATTGGTTTCGTTCTCGCGCGAGTCTGCATTCTAGACCAGATGTGCCGAGGACTCTACGCGTCGTGTATCGACGGCTCCGTGAGCGCCCTCGGCCGGTGCGGAGTCGGAAGGCGTCGGGCGGGCGTTTTTCCCCTTTTTCTCGAGCGGGTGTTGCGCCGGTGATTCCAAGAGTCTAGATTCAAGACTTGCAATGAGATCCCAAGGAGGAACGACACCCATGAGCCAATACTCCTGCATCATTCAAGAAGGCCAGGTCGCCGATCGGAAGACGGACGTGCTCGAGGCGGGGCTGGCGCAGCTCGGCCAGCGATTCTTCGGTGACGACCCCGCTGAAGTGGAGATTCGCTGGACGCGCCAGCCACCCGGATGGGCCTGGACGGCGGGGGAGCCGAGCGCGTCGTCGATCGTCGTCCGATCGGTCCCCGTCGGCTTCGACAACGCCGAGCGCGAAGTGTTTCTCCGAGCCGTCTGCGACCTCTGGGTCGAAACCACCGGATGCTCGATCAACGAAGTCGTCGCGACGGCCTTCGACGGACCGTTGTCTCTCTAGGAAGGAGGAATCTGTCATGCCCCTTTACCGATGCGCGATTCGAGAAGGCCTCAGCAGTGAGGCACAGCGCGCCCAGATCGCCAAGGATGTCGTTCGGATTCACTGCGGTGTAACGGGCGCTCCCGCGATATTCGTCCACGCCTTCTTCTCCGAACGCTCGCCCGCTGAACTTCCGGAAGGGCAGGTGGCCTACGTCTTCGGGACGATTCGCTGGGGACGCACCGACGAGCAGAAGGCGGAGATCGTCTCGCAGCTACGGAGCAGCGTGGCGACCGCGCTCGGCTGTTCGCAAGACGAGGTCGGTGTCACGACCGTCGACATCCCTTCGAAGTGGAACATGGAGGGCGGCGAGATCATGCCCGAACCCGGCGAAGAGGCGGCGTGGCTGGAGAGGCACCGGGCCTAGCCTGCGATCTCTGCCGTTCGCGTCGAGATTGGCGAGCCGCGTCTTCATAAGTCTGGAATGCAGACTGAAGGAGTTCTCTGTGAATACGACAATCACTCTGGTGTCGATTCTGCTGGGAAGCATGCTTGTGATCGCTTGTGCCGAGTCGTCGACGCGTGGCGCTGCCGAGGCCGGCCGTTCGTGGAACGGCGCGAGGACGGACGCAACGCTGACCACGATCGACGGGTTTGCGATGCGATACCGGCGAAGTCAACGAGAGGGGGCACCCTCCCTGGTGCTCTTCGGGCCATACCCCCAGTCCATTCGCGCCTGGGAGTCGGCCTGGCCCGCGCTGTCGAGTCGCTACGACGTGCTCGCCATCGATCTTCCCGGCTTCGGGCTCTCGGACGGCTCTCCAGAAACGATGTCCCCCTCCGCCGCAGCGGAAATCGCGCTTCGCCTCATCGACGAGTTCGGCATCGAGCGGTTCCATGTGGTCGGCCCCGACGTCGGTGCTCCGGTTGCGCTGTGGCTCGCGGCCAAGCACCCCGAGCGGGTGGTCAGCGCGAACGTGTTCAATGGTCCAGGATATTTCCCGCCCGCTATGGGTGCGGACCTCGACCGACTCGTCCACTCCGGGGTGTATCGCTGGCTGGCCGCCAACGTGGTTTCGGGTGCGGCGATGGATCAGTTCTACGAGATCGCGACGAAGACGGGCTACTCGGTCGCAGAGCCTTCGGAAGCCGCGCGGTCCGAGTACTACGCCATCACCCACAACCCGGTCTCGCATCAACTCGGGTTGGCCTATCTCGCCTCCTACGAAAGCGAGCTCGCCGCACTCGGAGATCTATTGCAGGAGACGTCGAGACCCGTGCTGGTCACCTGGGGCAGCGACGACGCCTTCGTTCTGCCCGAGAACGGCGAGCGGCTGCACGAACTGCTCCCGTCGAGCGAACTCGTCATCTTCGACAACGCCGGCCACTACTCGCACGAGGACGCCGGCGATCGGTATCTGGAGATCCTGACTGCGTGGATCGATGGCGGGTATCTCACGCCTGGTAGTCTCTCGACGAACCCACGCCGAGGCTTACCGAAGGGAGGCCCGGCGCACAGGAGAGAATGATGGAATCGGTTCTGATCACCGGCGCGAACAAGGGAATCGGGTTGGAGCTCGTGCGGGGCTTCGCCGCATCCGGTCGCCACGTCATCGCGTGTTGTCGCGCACCGGGCGACGCCGAAGACCTCCAGGCCCTCGCGTCGGCCGACTCGAAAGTCGAGGTGCACGAAGTCCACGTGAGCGATGGCGATTCGGTTGCGACCCTCGCGAAGCAGATCGGCGACCGCCCCATCGATATCCTGATCAACAACGCCGGCATGGCCGGCCCGGACTTCCAACACCAGGGCCTCGCCGACATGGACTACGACGGCTGGGCCGAGGTTTTCGCCGTCAACACCATGGCGCCGCTGCGGGTGCTCCAGGCCTTCCGCGCGAACCTCGCCCAGGGCACCAACCCGCGCGCAGTGACGGTGACGAGCCAGATGGGCGCGATCGGCCTCGATATGCCGGTGATGTTCGCGTACTGCTCGTCGAAGGGGGCGGTGAACAAGGTGATGCGCCTGGCCGCACCGGAACTCAAGAAGGAAGGCATTACCGTGGCGCTCGTCCATCCGGGCTTCGTGAAGACGGACATGGGTGGCCCCAGTGCGCACATCACTGCCGAGGAGAGTGCAGCCGGACTGATTTCGGTGATCGACGCCCTCACCATCGACGATTCCCCCTGCTTCAAGACGTGGGAAGGCAATGACCACGTCTGGTAGGGGAGACCGAGGAGCGATTGCCTAAGCGCCTCGCTCCAACTCCGCCAGCGCTGCGTCGAGATTGCGATGGAAGTGGACGATCGCGCTCTCGAAGCGGCCGAAGATGAAGTGCTCGTTTGCTCCACTCTCCAAGGTCCGCTGGACGCTTTCGGCGAGCGCTCGGTCTTCGGGTGCACCGGTCTGCGTGACGAACTGCGCGTCTCGCTTGGCCGTCTCGATGGCCACCGGGTCTCCGCCCGTGTGCGCCAGGGAGTAGGCGATGTTGCGAGTTCGGCCGGGAGCGATGGGTTCGAGCACGACCAGAATCGTGTGATGTGACAGAACCGTGACCAGCGCGTTCGGAAACAGGTGGTAGACGTACGTGACTCGGCCTTCGATTTGGCGCTCGGATTCTGGAACGTCGGCCAGCTTCTCGATGCGTCGAAAGGGGAACGTCACGCGGCTGTTCCGCCCGCAGTGCTCGACCACGTTCAAGTTGTCGTACCCGTACGGGTAGAAGGTTTCGGGATGGCCGTAGCGGATGTGGTAGCCCTCGAGGGCTCCTTCGAGTGAGACCTTCCAGTTGAAGTCGGCTTCATTGTCGTGCGAATCGATCAGGTCCTGGTCGGCTGCGATCAGGTCGGGCAGCCCCTCCCCGGGATCCCGCTCGCTCGGCTGCCCACTCTGGGTGATGAAGACGATCCCGGCTCGCTCCTGGGCCAGAACCGGGACGAGACCGTGTGCGCTCTTGTCGAAGTCCGGGAAGCCGTGTTCGTGCTGTACGCGCTCGAGTCGACCGTCGAGCCCGTAGGTCCAGCCGTGATACGGACAGACGAAGGCCTTTGTGCAGCCCATCCCGTTCGCCACCTCGGCGCCTCGGTGGCGACACGCATTGCGGAAGGCATGCACCTCCCCGTCCTTCCCCCGCACGGCGAGGATGGGGACTCCGGCGGCCTGACGCGCCACGTAGTCGCCGGGCTCCCGGAGTGCGGCGGAGGGACAGAACGGCACGGGCAATCGGCGTAGAACGTCGAGCTCCCGACGAAGGCGCTCCTCGCTGCGATAGTTCTCCACCGGCTCGCGCCAGATCTCGTCGCCCTCGTCGGTCGTGCCGCTACGTACGTGCGAGAGGACTCGCTCGATCACCGCGTTGTCGTCCAGGAATCTCTGCATGGTCCTCGACTCGCTCCATTCCGTCTCGACAGAGTAAGACTCGAATCACCCTAGGTTTTGTCTCCTTCCGATGTCAACAGGGAGTGCCTCCGCAAATCGAAACGCGAATGCGGGAGGGGACGCAGCAGACCGGCAAGGCGGGCGTCGAGCCGTTCGTCAACCACGCTTCCTCGGGAAGTTCGATCTCGACGTTCCCAATGAGGAAGAGCGGGGCGAACTCGAGGGGTTGGAAGGGCTCGAGCAGCAGATTCCCAAGAAGAACATGGTGGTGCGAGAAGAGACGAAGCTGAAGCTCCCGAAGAAGATGCCGACTTCGAGCTACAAGGTGACCGTGGCTGCAAGTGCAAGCAGATGGTGGAGATCTACTCGGACTGAATTCCAAGGCGGTTCGAGATTGGCGCCGCCAGGTTTCGTCGCATTGGCTCCATCGCGCTGCTGTAGCGCGTGGTAGTTTGCGCAGCGATGACTGTGGCATCGCGCGCGACTTCTTCTTCTCTTGCCTTCGCTCTGGCCGCAATCTCCATCTTCTTATTGCTGATGCGCGGCGGACTACTCGCTGTGCTCGGTCTCGTCGTGGGTGTCGCGATGATCGCGAAAGCGTTCGTGCGGCCCGGCGACCCCGACGTCAAGTGGATCGTCTGCAGCATCGCGGCGTGGTGCGTGCTCTGGGGGATCACGCTCGGCTCGGTCTATCTCGGTTGGGAAAGCGCCGAGGTCGTCGTGCTTCGACCCGTGGATCCCGAGACGGGTGACGCGTACGAACTTCGTGTCTGGGTGGTGGACGACGAACTCACCGGTGGACCGGTCGTCTTCTACGACGGCCCGCGTGATCGGCTGTCGGCGATCGGAAGGCTGGCGACCCTCGAGTGGGTCCGCGGAGACATCACCCACCGCAGTCGTCCGACCCTGCATTGGATCGACGACGCCTCCCCGGAATTCGTCGAACGCATCTTCGGCCTCTACGAAGCCAAGTACGGCGACCTCGATTGGGCAGCGAACGTCTTCTACGTGTTCGCCGGCCGAGCCTCGGGGCGAACGATCGGGATCCTGGAACTCGGCGAGGTGGAGGCGAGGTAGGTCCGGCTGGTTCTCCAACTGGATCTAAATCCAGTTACGCGCGTTGGCCACCCGCGCGCTCATCCCCCGGCGTCTCCACCTGCTCGAAAAGGGGCTTGACGCGAGGGGCAACTTGCTCGATTCTGGTACCGACCGATCAGTCGGTCGGCCCCCGAAACCCATTGAGGAGCAACCATGTACAAGACCATCAAGACCTCCGTCGAGGACGGGATCTTCTATCTGACACTCAACCGCCCCGAGGCCCTGAACACGATCGTGCCCCCGATGCCCGACGAGTTCGCCGATGCCATCGAGAAGGCCACCCGCGACAACGACGTCAAGGTGATCGTGGTGCGCGGCAACGGCCGATCCTTCTGCGCCGGCTACAACTTCGATGGTGGCTTCCACCACTGGGACGACTGGATTGCCAGCGACGGCCAGTGGGATCCCGGCAAGGAGTTCACCTGGTCCACCAATGAATTGACCGCGCCGACCCAGCAGTTCTTCTCCATGTGGCGCACGTCCAAGCCCGTGATCGCCCAGATCCACGGCTGGTGTGTCGGTGGCGGTTCGGACAACGCCCTGTCGGCGGACATCGTGATTGCCTCCGACGACGCGATCATCGGCACGCCGTACTCCCGCATGTGGGGGGCCTACTTGTCGGGGATGTGGATCTACCGCCTGGGGCTCGCCGAGGCGAAGTGGAGGGCGCTGACGGGCCAGCCCTTCACCGGTGCCGAGGCGGCAGAGGCCGGGCTCATCAACGAGTCGGTGCCGTTCGAAAAGCTCGAGGATCGCGTCCTCGAAGTTGCGAACATGCTGAAGAGCATTCCCGTGTCGCAGTTGCAGGCGATGAAGCTCGTCGTCAACCACGCATACGAGCAGCAGGGGCTCAACGCCGTGCAGACCCTGGGGCCCATCCTCGACGGGATGATGCGAAACACCCCGGACGCACTCGCATGGGTCGACAAAGTCGAGGCGGAAGGTGTCCGATCGGCGATCATCCAGCGCGACGGCCCATTCGGCGACTACAGCCAGGCCAAGCCGGAACGCAAGCCCGACCCGAACAACGTCATCAATCACTGAGGCGCCCGTGCCCAACGCAACGTCCGTCGCTCGAATCCTGGAACGCGCCGAAGAGCGGTTCGCCGCTGGCGGCTTCGGCGGCGCCAGTCTCTCTTCGATCGCGAAGGCGGCCGGCCTCGGCAACCCCGGCCTGCTCCATCACTTCCCTTCCAAGGCCGCCCTCTACCGGGCGGTCCTGGAGGGGGTTGGAGAGGACATGGACCGGCGGATGGACGAGGCGACGGCCGGTCTCGTCGGCGTGGACGAACGGCTGCGGGCTCTGCTCGGTGTACTCGTGACCCTCGGTCGTGAGCGCCCGACGGCGTTGCGCCTCGTGATGCACGAGTTCCTCGACGACACCGGCCGCATCGAAAAGGCGACGGTACTTCCGCTCGCCGGTGCAGTGCGGCGGGCGGTGGAAGTGATCGAAGAGGGGCAATCGGCCGGCGACGTGGTCGACGGCGATCCATTGGCGATCGTCTCCCGCCTACACGGGACGCTCTTCTACGGGCTCCTTGGCACGACCGTCCTTGGCCGCATCGACGCGGAGCCGGAGGAGGGGTGGGCCGATCGCCTCGTCGACGCGGCGCTCGAAGGCCTGCTTCGCTCCCCCACCACCCCTTCCGATTCCGGTAGCGCTCCCTAGACTCATCTCGGTGTACATTGCACCAACGGTTGGACCCAGCCGATGAGCAAGCGTCCGCGAATCGATTCATTCGACCTGTTGCGGGGCGTCGTCATGGTCATCATGGCCCTCGACCACACGCGCGATTTCATCGCGTCGGGTGGGATGGATCCGGGCGACCTCCAGCAGCCCGCCATGTTCCTGACCCGATGGATCACGCACTTCTGTGCGCCGGTCTTCGTCTTCCTCGCGGGCTTCTCCGCTTTCCTCTACGGCGATCGTGGGAAATCGCTGCCGGAAGTCAGTCGCTTCCTCGCGACGCGCGGGCTCTGGCTGATCGTTCTCGAGTTCACGCTCGTACGCGTCGGCTGGACCTTTGGGTTTGCGCCTGAGTTCGTCCCGGCGCAGGTGATCTGGGCGATCGGTGTTTCGATGGTGGCGCTGTCGGGTCTCGTGTTCCTCCCCCGGCCGCTCATCGCCGCGATTGGGCTCTTGATGATCCTGGGACACAACCTGCTCGATGGGATCCGCGCCGAGTCGTTCGGAGAAGCAGCCTGGATCTGGATGATCCTGCACGAGTTCGGCCAGGTCGTTCTCGAGGACGGTTCGGTCTTCATGGTCGTCTACCCACTCATCCCCTGGGTGGGCGTGATGGCGGCGGGCTATGCGCTCGGGCCCGTGGCGACGATGGAAAGCGAGCGACGTCGCAGTTGGCTGTTCGGGATCGGCCTCGGGGCGTGCGCGGCCTTCGTCGTGCTGCGTGCCGCGAACGTCTACGGGGATCCTGGGCCCTGGTCGGCACGGGGCAGTGTCCTCACGACGTTCCTCTCGTTCCTCCACACCGAGAAGTATCCGCCGTCCCTCCTGTTCCTGTTGATGACCCTCGGCCCGCCCCTGGCCCTGCTATCCAGACTCGAAGGAGTTCGCGGTCGGGTCGCCGACTACTTCATCGTGTTCGGACGCGTCCCGCTCTTCTTCTACCTGATTCATGTGCCGATCATCCACGCGATCGCGGTTCCGTTCTCACTGGCGAGTGGATTCGGCAGTGACTGGCTGTTCGGTGGTTTCCCGCCAATGGGCAAGCCGCCGGGCTACGGCTTCGGCTTGCCGGTCGTCTACGCCGTCTGGATCGCCGTCGTGCTCGCCCTGGCTCCCGTCTGTCGCTGGTTCGCCGATGTGAAACGCCGCCGCGACGACTGGTGGCTCAGCTACCTCTAGACGGGCTCGCATCTCAGAGCGCGCTCGAGGTGTCTACGTCGCCGAAGCGGCCGGGCTCGCAGTCTGACAGCTGCGCACCGGCTCGGGCGATAACAAGCTGATGGCCGCCGCCGCAGCTCCTCCACCGATCGCTCCGTAGACGTGCGCGGCGACCAGGACCGGCGCCCCCAGCGCGAGTTGCGAGCCCGGCATCGGGCCCATCCAGTGTTCGTGCAGGAGCTTGATGGCCAGCGCCATCCCGAGGCAAGCGCTCTCGCGACTCCCTGCGATGACGCCCGCGACCAGGCCGGCCGCGAGCATTCCGTGAAGCACACCGGACAGGCCCACGTACCAGTTGATTTCGGGTTGGTCGATCCACAGGGCGAGGTCGATGCACACGACGGTCGCTGCGACGACGAAGAGCCAGCGCCGCCCCGTGAGCTGCGGTCCCACCAGATGCCAGACCAGTCCGAGGCCAACCAGGTTCAGTGCGAGATGCACGAGCCCAAAGTGCGCAACGTGCCCGCTGACGAGCCTCCACAGTTCGCCGCGCGCGATCTCGCCGCGGTCGTAGCGCAGCCACTCCCGCCCTGTGTCATCGGCCAGGCCGATGAGGATCGCGACGAGAGCCAGCGCGACAGGCAACCCCCACCCATCGAGCGCAATCGACTCCGGATGACGCGCCCTCGTCATGGCTCCGCGGTCTCCTCGACGACGCGAAGTAGCCGGTAGCGGAAGGAGGAGCGATCGGCCGGTGGCGCCGTGATCTCGGTTCGCTCGACCTCGATGCGGTAGGCGACACCGGGTTCGTGTTCGAAGCCCGCGATCTCGCCGTGGAAGAGCGTCCACTCCGATTTGGGGGTGGGGCGGACACGCATGCACTTCATCGGGACGACACCGTGGCAGTCGACGAGTCGAGGAGCCACGTAGAGAGTCTCGACATCACCGTGTGATTCAGTGGTCGCGAGCGCGCAGGCGATCGGGCCCAACAGCAAGGCCATGAACGTCGCCCTGCGCGCCACTGGCTGCCCGGTTCGCACCACGCGTTTCACGGGGGGCGAGCTGATGCGTCGGCCGGGCTGGCGCGCGAAGGGTGTCGCGGCCAGGATGCCCAATGCAAGCAGTTCCCAGAGACCTGTCGAGCCGATCCCCCAGAGCTTCCAACCACCTCCGCCACCTCCGCTTCCCCCGCCGTTTCCATCGCGTGAAGACGTTTCCGCCTCCACGTCGATCTGCAGCGTGTCGCGATCGTTGCTGGAATCCGAATCGGGGGTGGTCGTGCTCACGTTGCCCTCGATCGACCCTCCAGTGAGTTGGCCGCGCGCGGCGAAGCGCAGGGTCACCACACTTCGGGTTCGAGCCGCGAGCCGCGAGATCGTGCAGTTGGTGGTGGAGAGGGTGTGGGTGCACGTCCAGTTCGTCCCGCTGTAGGCTTCGAACTCGAGCTCGGGCGGTGACGTCACCGCGAGTCTCACGTTCTCCGCATCGCGGGGGCTCGAGTTGAACACGTCGATGTCGACGTCGAGCATCTCGTCGATCTCCACCCGACTCGATGCCGCTTCGAGGTCGAGTACGAGATCTGTCGGAATCTGGATATCGACTTTCGTCGAGTCGCTGTTGTTGCTCGGCACGATGTCGCGATTCGACGCCGAAACGCTCGGTGAGAGTTCGATCGACGCGCGGTCGGTTGGCGCGACGAGTTCGAGTATCAACTCGCTGCTCGTATTGCGACCGAGCGTGTCGAGTTCGCAGGTCAACATCGCGCTGGCCCAACGGCACGACCAGGGTTCGTCGCTGGTGAAACCGCTGAAGCTGCTGGCCTCGGCCAGGGGAAGGGAGACGACGACATCCCTCGCGACGATGTCGCCAATTGCGGTGTCTCCGTGGTTGCTGACGGTGAGCTCGAGGTCGAAGCGGGCGCCTCGGCCGACGGTAGTGGCGTCGGTGTCGAGATCGAGACGCAGATCCGTGTAGTACATGAACTGGATCGTCGCGATGTCGCCGGCCGACAGCGTCGAGCGATTGCCGATCGGGATCCCGGGTGGAATCGTCGTGATCGTCGGCTGCCCGTTCGACGTGAACGCATACGCGCTGTAGTGCATGATCGACTCGTAGTCGTAGGGGCCGATGTCCTGCTGCCCGACTGCGATCGTGAAGTTGCCCTCGAAACCGGGGGAGACGTTTTCGAAGTGGACGGTCACGTGATCGTCTCGATCGGATCGAGATTGCTCGTGAAACACGCCGAGGGCGTGGAAGATCTCGTGCGAAGCCGCGTGCTGGCAGCCGCGAGCCAGGCTGATGCCCTGTCGGTTTCCCTGCTTGCCGACATAGGAAGAACAGCCGGCGCTTTCGTCGAATGCGACGTAGGCGCTTTCCTGCGAGCGTTGAAGGAAGCGGATCGATGTCGCCGCGGCGATCTCCTCCATGGCGTCGAGGATGGCGCTCCAGTAGCGATGCCCGGGATTCGCTTCGTAGTAGAAGATCCCGTCGCGCCAGCGCTGTCCGACGCCTATGAGGGCGACTCCCCGGAGCACGCCTTCCTCTCCCGGCGCTGTCTCGAACAGGCTCTCGGGGCCCAGCACGATGTCGCCCTCGAATATGGCCATTCCGTCCACCGAGACGTATGGGAGTCGCAGCAGGGAGTCTCCGGCGAGGTCGTAGACGTCGGCCCAGCCGGTGTCGTCCGGCGGACTCGCGTCGCCGAATGCTTCTACATGCGCAGCAGGAGATCCGGCGTCTTCCCCTTGTGCCGCCGCGAGGTCCGCGAACAGCAACACGAGCGCGATACGCGCCAGATGGCGTAGGAACTTCGAGCTCCCCCGTTGCCGCACCTGCGCCATCGTGATGCCCTCCCGGCGAGCCGGCCCGAGCCCGCGCCTCGGCGTTCGCGCGGATTCACGCGGACGCTCGAGTTCGTATCGGCACCGGGTGGATCGTGAGAGCGTGACGGAAGTACATGTGCAACAGCCTGGCAGGGGAGCAGAGCACTCTCCGTCGATGCTGTGCTTCGCAGCCAGCACAAGAAGAAGGCCCCGAAGCGATCGCTCCGGGGCCTCCGTTCGTACCGACGACTGGGTTGATCGGCATGGCCGACTCAGTCGTCGTCATCCCCCCATTCTCGCCCCTCGAAGTAGCCCCGGTGTCCGTGGTGGAAGAGGCTGCCCCGCTTTCGGCCCTTGGCGTGTGACTTGCGCAGGTAGACCTTGTTCTCGTGGACGTCGAAGAAGTTCCCGACGTCCTGCACGAACTCGGGGCTGAACTGCGACGGATGGCACGCAGCCGCGGCGACCGCCGCGTCGCGGTCTTCTTCCGTGAAGGCGATCCGATACCGGAGAAAGTCGATATCCGTCCGACCCCAGACGATCTTGAAGCCGAAGCCCTGCTGGCTGATCGGGGCGAAGGCGTCGAAGACGAAGTGGGGGACGCCCGCGAAGTAGACGGCCTCGGGTACGTTCTCGCCGCCTTCCTGGAACACGTCGGACACGATCGCACCGACGATGCGGTGATCCTTGTGGCCGTAGCCGCCTTCCGGGCCCCAGGTGACGACGATGTCGGGTTGCACTTCCTCGAACAGGGCCTGGATGGCGCCCTTGATCTCACGCATCTGTTCGGGGGTGCCTCCGTCTTCGAAGCCCATCAGGATCGGCGGGTCGATGCCCAGCGCTTCTGTCGAACAAAGGGCCTCGAGGTCTCGAACGGGCCCGCCGTCCGTCACGATGGCGAGCTTCACCGTCGCACCTTCTCTTGCGTACCGGGACAACACCGGGGCAGCCGAAACCTCGTCGTCCGGATGGGCGTAGATGGCCAGGACCGTTTTCCCTGCAGCCGAGTATTCGCCCCAGGTTGCTCCGGCCGTCCCTGCAACGAGCGTGATCAGGCTTCCGAGCACGAGGGCTGTACATGCCGTCACACCACGCTGTGTTGATTTCCGTGTTTCTTGGATCATGGTCTCACTCCTTTCACGTTGATCTCGTTGTGCCGTAGGCACGACGAGCATCCTAGGTGTGAGGGAGTGAGAAGTAGATCTCGAATTGGTGAATAACTCTTAAGTAAGTTGCGCATGCAACCGCGCACACCGCCGTTGTAAAGAACTCTTAAGCAGAGTGCGCTCGCGTTGCTACGCGAGGTCTCTGACTGCGACGAGATCGATGTCGAGTTCTTCGATTCGTTTGGCGACATCCGGATCCAGCAGTACGTCGAGATCGCTCGTCCGGTTCGTCTCGGCCCAGCAGAAGTTCTCCGATTCCGGGCGTGCGATGTTGGCGAGTTCGGGACTCGCTACGGCCGGATGGGTGACCACCAGGTGGACTCCCGGCTCTAGATTCTCGAGTCGGTCCAGCAACCACGACTTCTTCTCTTCGGCGGGTCGGTTGCTCATCATGGCGATCGATGAAAACGCCAGTGCGTTCTCGATCACCGGATACAGGAAGGGCAATCCCGTCAGCTGGCACGCGGCACTGAATCCGTCGGTCGTCGTGGGGCCCATATGGCAGTCGAGATAGCTCGGCGTGAGCCCCGCCTTCCGCAGCGCCTCGACCTGGGCACGCAGCTCACGACTGGCTTCCTGTGCATCGATTTCCGCGATTGCGCCATCGAGGGCCCTATGCATGGTGCCGTCGGATTCGACGAGGGATTCGCCATCCGTCAGGGGACGCCATCGCAGGTGGTCCCACTCGCAGGTCAACGTGCCATGCACCCCGACGGGCATGTCGAGTTCGTTCGCGATCGCGAAGGCCTCCGAGACCCACGGGCACGGAGCCATGACGGAGGCCTGGGTGAGGGTGCCGGCTCGAAAGGCCTGGGCGATGCCGACGTTGATCGCGTGGCACATCCCGAAGTCGTCGCCCTGGATGATCAGCTGCTTTTCCGGCACTCGATGGTTCCTGATGGCAGAGGGTGGGAGGGGCGGCCCGGGTCACGTGATCGGCAAGCTGATCACCATGGCGAGCCCGGAGACCCCCGCTGGCGTTCGCGCCTCGATCGTCCCGCCGTGGGCTTCGACCGCGCGCTTGACGAGTGCCAGGCCGACCCCGGTCCCCGCGTGATCGTCGTTCGTCCCGGAGACGAACGGTTCGAACATCCTGTCCTCGATTTCCGGATCGACCCCCGGTCCGTCGTCGACCACGGAGATGCGCACGCGTCCGTCCGCTGGCCCTTCGACCGAGACGCACACACGCGTGCCTCTCGGAGTGTGAAGCAGTGCGTTCCTCACGAGGTTGTCGATGGCCGCCGAGATCGAATAGGCCTCGCCATCGATCTGCACCGCTGGGCACTCGCGGAGTTCCACTTCGCTGCCGCGGGCTTCCGCCAGAGGCTTCGCGTCTTCGACCACCGTCGACACGATTTCGTCGAGCTGAATGCGGCTTCGCTCCTGGCCCGACTTGAACTCCATGCGAGACAACTCCAGAAGCTGCGAAATCAACTGATCGAGGCGCTCGCCCTCACGGCGGACCTGTGCGAGTTCGGGAGACACCTTCGTTCCCTCCGAACGCTGAATTCTCGTGGCGATCGAAGTGGCGAGCTGCAGGCGCGTGAGGGGTGCCCGGAGTTCGTGGGATACGTCTCGCAGGAGGGTCTTCCGATTCTGGTCCGCCGCCTCGATTCGATCGAGAGCGCGATCGAACTCTCTCGCCACCTCTCCCACTTCATCCCGACGTTTCGTCACGCGAGGATCCACGCGCACGCCCAGGTTCTCGCCCCGAACCCTGCGCGCCGTTTCGGCTAGCCGCCGCAGCGGAGTCGTGAGATGGATCGCGAGGCCGAGGGAAACGAGGGCGCCCAAACCCATCGCGGTGATCATCGCACGCTGAGGCTCGGGCTCCGTGAACAGGGTCAGGATGATCCGATAGGTCTCGATCGGGCGCGTGAAGGCGATTTCATACGCAGCGCCGTCGACGAAGAAGCGCTCCATCCCGATCAGGTCTCGGCCGTTCGATCGCTGTCCCATCAGGTGCGGCTGCGTGCGCGACTGCAGAAGGAACTCGCGCAGACCGGCATGCTCGTCGCCACCCAGAAGCTGACGACCACGCTCGTCGTAGAGCCGAAGTTCGAGAAACTCCTCCTTGGCAATCGTCTCGGCGATGACACCCGCCTTCATTCGAAGCTCGTCTTGCGAACTCGAGGTGCCCAACTGTATCGCCACCTCGCGAATCTTCGGGACCAGGAATCCGTTGGCGTGGTGGATCTCGTTGTTCGCGAGCAGTGGAAAGGTGATCGGCAACGCCGCGAGCATCACGGCCAGGCCGAGCCAGTAGACGACGAAGGTCTTGACGAAGAGGCTTCGCAGATAGCTAGTTTCGGGGTCGGACAAAGAGATATCCCTCCCCGCGGATGGTCTTGATGCGCGGCCGGCCATCGAATCGCGGGCCCAGCTTGCGTCGAATGCGGCTGATGTGGACGTCGAGACTGCGGTCGAAGGCGTTGCAGGGGCGGTGTAGCGCGGCTTCGGCCAGTTCATGGCGCGATACGACGCGACCCGCGCGCTTCGCGAGAGTGCCGAGGATTTCGATCTCGGCCGAGGTCAAGCTCGCGGTGCGTCCCCCGCACTGCACCTCGAGGCTGCCGTAGTCGATCACGATGTCGTCTACATGGAGCAGGTTCGTCGGTGCTGGCTCGCGGTGATCGTGCGCGCGCCGAAGGACGGCGCGGATGCGCAGCACGAGTTCCTCGGTGCTGAAGGGCTTGGGCAGATAGTCATCGGCACCCGCTGCAAGACCGCGGATCCGGTAGTCGAGATCACCCGATGCGGTGAGCATGATCACGGGGACCCAGGAACTCGCCCGGATGCGATCGAGTACTTCGAGTCCACTCATCCCGGGCAAGCCGATGTCGAGCACGACGATCTCGAAGGACTCCCGTTCGAGGATCTCGAGCCCCGCCTCACCGTCGGCCACCCCCGTCACTTCGAAGTCCTCGGCATCGAGAAACTGTGAGAGCAGGTGACGCAACTCGTCATCGTCGTCGATGACGAGGAGTCGGGTCTTGGCTTCGGGCTGGATGGCTTCCGTCATGGGGGAACCCTCGGGTTCCAGGGTAACCCCTGCCGCAACGGGGTGCGGAATTCACGCGTGTGCGGGTTCGAAGGCCACGCTAGTCCTCAGTCGCGGCGTCCGCCTGCGGCTTAAGACTTCTTAACGATGACGTCCCTACGCCGACCGCGTCCCCCGGCGCCCGTCGACGGAACGCGTCGCGACCACCACCAGGAATCCGATCAGCAGCAGCATGGCCACCCAGCCGAGAGCCGGAACCAGGGGCGGCGGCGGGAAGTCCTGATCGTCGTTCGGGTCGTAGCCCATGGCGACTTCGTCACCGTCCCACCAACCGTCGCCATCGGTGTCGGGGTTGAGGGGGTCGGTGCCGGTGTCGTTCTCGTCGATGAAGGTTCCAGTGTTCGTTTCCGCTTCGTTGGGAATGCCGTCGCCATCGGCGTCGGGCCCCTCGAAGGCACACGTGGAAGAGCATCCATCGCCGTTCGCCGTGCCGCCGTCGTCGCAGTCCTCACCGGCGTCGAGGCTGCCGTTGCCGCAGCTCGGCGCGCACGACACCACGATGTCGTCGAAGCGCGCCGTTGCCATCGGGTCGGTCGTCGTGAGTGCCACCTCATACTGCCCGTAGCGCCCGATCAGGTTCACCGGATCGCCCGACATGGCCGGCGCCGTGAAGCTCGTCCAGGTGCCGTCGGGTATGGGCGTGTCACCGGTGCGAAGCGAGGCGACGCTCCCGGTCCCGGCCGGCGTGTCGTCGTTCCACGCGACCGTCGACCAGCGCATCGAGATCCCGCCGTCGAAGACGTTCGAGCGGTAGCTGCCCGACGGCGGGAAGCCGGTGTCGAGTTCGAGGAGCTCGAAATCTTCGAAGCGTGTGTCGCCCTGATACCAGGCCACGAGCCCGACGGCGCCTGCGCCGTGGGTGGCATCGCTGCCACTCAACACCGGTGAGCCATCGACGAACAGGTCGAAGTTCGCTCCCCGCACCTCGAGTCGCAGCTCGTACCACTGCCCCACGACGACATCGGCGAGATCCACACCGGCGATGTACGTCAGGCTGACGGGGCTGTTCCAACGGAAGATGCGTGCGTTCTCGAGGGCGCCAGCTCGGGTATCCCACTGGAGCATGTAGGCGCCATTCTTCCAGGCTTCTGCGCCGGCGGGGTTCTGGATGCCCCAGAGATAGCCCCCCGAACCGATGCCGCTGAAGCTCGCGATCTGCTGTCGCGAGATCATCACGAAGTCGGAAGGCGAGGGGTTCGGAGTCGTCGCGATCGAAGCCCCGTAGTTGCTCGGATGCGTGAAGCGGTATTCGTTCGAGGTGATGGTCCAGGTGCCGTCGAGTGGCGTCCAGTTGCTCGCCGGACCATCCGGCTCGTCGAAGGGGTCGTCGAGCAAAGTGGTCTCGATCTCACCCGAGGTCTGCTGGATCGAGCCATCGCCGAACGCGACGGACTCGGTGTTGGTGAAGGTGCCGTCGGCGAACTCGGCCGTGGTCGATTCGTCGATGCAGAATGCTTCACCGGTGTCGAAGGTGAAGACACTCTGAGACGTGGTGGCGTTGCCGTGGACGTCCTCGAGGCCAACCAGCACGGTCACGGTGTAGGTCTGCATTGGCGCGAGCGCCAGCGTCGGAGTCAGGGTGACGCGCCGATCACCGTTGGAGAACACGGTCATGAACGAGACCCCGCCACTCCACAGCGCCGAGAACGTCCCGGTATCGACGGGCTCGTGGAAGTCGATGACGAAATCCGTTGTGGTGGAGACGTCGACCGCGAGGTTTACCGGGATGGTTCCGGTGATGATCGGCGGCGTGGTATCCGCGCAGCGGATCGAGATGTCGTCGAGGCGCGCCGTCTGATCGGGATCGGTCTGCGTGAGGGTGGCGCGGTACTGGATGTAGCGCGCGGTCGCGCCGACGGACCCGGCCTGGGAGGCCAACGTCCATGCGGTCCACGAACCATCGGGCGTTGCGGTATCGCCTGTGCGCACCTCGATGACGAGGGTCGTGCCCGTCGGTTCGACCGAGGTCCAGGTGATCTCGTCCCACGGCGTCGCGCTACCGGCGTCGAAGACGACGGATTCGTACGTGGCCGGTGTTGCGTAGGGGCTCATTCGCATCCAATCGACGCCGAGGGATGCCCCGGTATTGATGTCGCTGATGCGCAGGCCCAGGTTGTCCGTCAGCGTGACCACGTGTTGAGCGACCTGGGTGCCGTTCACGTAGTAGGTGATGTCGCTCGCTCCCCACTCGATGCGGTAGAGCGCCGGGAGGTTCACGAGGGTTCCCGTATCGATCGTTTCATTGACGAACGGGTTGGCGCCGCCGAGCCAGGTTCGGGCCTGGACGCAGGTGGAGCACGACCCACTCCCCGACGAGCCGGTACTGAACATCGCCCAGGGTGTGCCGCTGAACGTCGTGCCGAAGCCGACGTGCTGGTTGTCTTCGTTCGATGCGAACGTTGCGACGAACTCGACGGCTCGGCCCGGGCCGTAGACCGCGTTCGTCCCCACGTTGGCTTGCTCGACGGTCACGCTTCCGCCCGAGACCACGGCTGTGCCACTCCCCGTCCAATCCTGTTGGATCGCCCAGCCCGCGGGCAGCGAAGTGCCATCGAACTCGGCGTAGGTGGTCGGCTCGGCGATGACTTCGCCGTCGTCGTCGGCCGTCACGATCGCACTCGTGAGGGTTCCAGCGCCAAAGTCACTGGCGAGATCGTCCGTCACGCAGATCGGAAGGACCATCGGTTCGGTCGTGAAACCGTAGACCAACTGGGCGGGCGTCGCGTTTCCGACGAGGTCTTCGAGGCCCGCGTTGATCCGCCACGTGTAGGCGGTCAGGAAGTCGAGGTTCGACGTCGGGGTCAGGATGGCGCGCGTGTCGCCGTTGGCGAACTGGGTCGTGAAGGGAACGGGCCCATCGATCACCGCCGAGAAGGTCGAGGTGTTGATGGGTTCGTTGAAGTCGATCGTGATCGTCGTGTCGACGGCGACTCCGGTCGCCGTATCGACGGGATCCGTGCTGATCACCTGGGGCGGTGTCGTGTCCGGTCCGGCGGCCACATAGGTGACGGCCACGTCACAGACCTCCGGACTCACCTGGTTGTCGGTCGTGGAGAGCGATGCGCGGTACTGCAGGTACTGACTGTCGGCGCTCGCGACCGTGGTGCCCGACACGGGCGTCCAGGCGCTGAAGTTCACACCGTCGACGGACGAGCGGGTGTCGAACGAAACGCTGGTTCCGGCGGGCTCGCTTCCGCCGTACACGAGCTGATCCCAGTTGGCGACCAGGCCCGCGTTGAAGACCGACGACTCATAGGTGCCCGCCGCCGCGAATGTGCCCGACACGCTGATGTGGTCTGCCACCGCGGTCTGCGGGGCCGCAGCGGCCGAGAGATAGACGCGCATGTCGTCGGTGAAGCTGCGGCTATGCGATGCCGCCAGCACGTAATCGACGTAGAAGTTGACGGTGCCGTTCTCGAGCCAGTCGATCTGCAGGAGGTGAGATGTGTCGGGGGATGCGAAGGCGTCGATGTTCGTGCTGACGGCGCCCTGGGCATCCCCGTTGGCGAGGGTGCGCGCGAGGAACGCGCCGCCGGAATACGAGAACATGGCCCACTGCGGGTCCGTGATGCCGTCGTCGCCGGCTTGCACCGTCGTGGCGAAGCCGAAGTGCGCGTTCGCTCCGGTTCCGAGGGTGACCTGGCCTTCGAGCGAGTCCGCGTCGTAGAGCTGGTTGGTGCGGATGTAGGTCGAGTTCTGGACGGTGACCGTTCCACCGGCCACGACGACATTGCCAGGAGTGGGCGGCAGGAAGGTGGTCCAGTCCCGCGCGGTCCAGTCCGTCGTGTTGAGGGTGGCGCCATCGAAGTTGTCGACGAAACCCGTGCTCGTATCGAGTTGGATGCAGGCATCGCCCGTGCCCACGATCTCGGTCGTCGTGAACGTGCCGTCCGCGAAATCAACGTCGGTGGTTTCGAGCCACGTCGGATCGCTCGTGGCGAAACTTTGCTCGCTCGAGGTCGCGGAGTTCATCGCTTCGTCTTCGGAAGTGACCGTATAGAAGTAGGTCGTCGACGCCTGGAGGCTGCTGAGCGGCACGCTGTGCTGCAGCCCGCTCCCGCCCACGCTCGCCTGCTGGTTGAGCACGCCCGAAACCGTGCCGTAGTCGACCTGACGCGTGGCGGTTTCGTTCGTGTCCCAGGTGATCGTCGCGCTCGTGTCGAGTATCGCGGTGGCCTGGACGTTGGAGATGATCGGTGCCGTGGTGTCGGGGCCGTACGTGGCGATGACCTGATGCGTCGTCCCCGGCATGGAGAGCATCGCGTAGTCGCGTCCCTTGATCGTCTCGATCGAGATCGTGACCGGTACGGTGTCGCGCTCGAGGGCGATGAGCGTGGCACCCGCGGCCTCGGCCGGGATCATCACGGTCAGGTCGGGGTCGGCGGTGGGGGTCGCGAAGTCGAAGGTGAGTGTCGAGTTCGGCGCTCCGACGACCCAGGAGAATCCGTCCAGGGTCGACGCTTCGCGCGCCATCAGGAAGTCGAGATACATCTCGCCCGACCACTGCGGGATCCCGTTGGTCTGGCAGTAGGCCCAGAGCGCATTCGCCCATGTACTCGTGATGTCCGACGGGTTGTTGTAGCGGACCGGGTGGATGTTCGTGGCGAAGGCCGAGTAGAACCCTCGTGTCACCGCTTCGTCGAGCATGGTGATCACTTCACCTTCGGCGGCGGTCGCGGTCATGCCGTTGTTGTCGAACCACTCGTCGGGCCATTCGGTGAGCTTCTGATACACGCCGAGGAGCACGCCGTTTTCGTCGCTGAAGCGCTGGGCGAGACCACTGCCATTGAAGTAGCCGTTCGCGGTGCCGCCCGAACCCAGGAAATAGGGGATGTGGTAGTAGTTGAAATCCATCCCGGTTCCGGCGTCTTCGTAGAACTCCGCCATCTCCGACCAACCCACCCAGTCGATCGTGTGGTTGCGTGAGGTGCGCGAACCGTGCCCGAACTTGGCGCTCAGACTGTTGACGATGGGCGTGTAACTGTTGACGCCGTAGTTCGGGTCCGAGTCGGTGCCATGGGCATGCACGCCGACCTCGTGTCCCCGGGCGCGCCATCCGGCTTCTTCAACGACGGTGGTTCCGGAGATTCCGACTTCGCGTAGATAGTGGCTGAAGAAGCCGCCGTAACTCTCGAGAGCGTCCATGGGCGGCTCGAGGGTCGCGCCGGCGTCGCTCTCGCCATCGCCGGTATTGATCACGATGCGTTCATGCGTGCCTGGCAGGTACCACATGCGCGGAAGCGGATGTTCGGCGACATGCAGCACGATGTTCGCGAAGAAGCGTTGGATCTCATCCGCCTGGGGGATCTCGATCCGCGCCCATTCGTTGTAGTCCTGGCCGCCGTTGCGGAACAGGTCGTGCCCGGGGCGGTAGCCCCCGAGACCATCACCCTCGAGGTCGGCCCACGCGGGGTTGCCCTGTCGCGTCAGTACGATGCTCTTGGCCAGATCGAAGGTGAAGGCCACGGCTTGCCCGGAACCGTACGCGTGAAGCGTGACAGCGGGGTTCGTCGAAGCGGTCGAGATGTCGTCCCACAGGTGGGCGAGGGCGGATGCGCCGTTCAGCGTGTAGTCATCGGCTTCTCCGTGGTACTGCAGCGAGTCGGAGACGATTCCGATGCCCGGGCCCGAAAGCGTGTCGATCGCGAAGAACTGCTTGAGAACCTCGCTGCGAACCGCGCTAAAGGTCAAACCGAACACATCGGAGAGCCCGGCGTCCGGCCGCATCGCGATGAGTACGCCGCCGCCGTTCACATAGTCGCGAAACAGCTGCTCCTCGGTGGCATTGAGCGACGTCTCCGCGAGCACGACGATCTGAAAGCTCGAGAGATAGGCGAGCGGCGAGACCTCGGCGTTGACGAGGGAGAGTTCGGCGTGTTGGAACTCGAGCAAGCCTTCTGCACGAAGGATCTCGGTGAGGTAGCAGCTATAGGGGTTTGCAACGTAGCTGCTGTTGGTCACGACCAGCATCGGCGCGCTGGCCGGGTCGAGCGCCAGCTGGGCGCCGCAGTCGATCGATGACGGTACCTGTGCGCGTGCGTCGGGAGCGGCTGCGAGCAGCAGAATCGCGATGACCGCGAAACGGCAAACGAGCGATGCCGCCGAACGCATCTCCATCCCGAACAACCTCCGCAATCACCGAGCAGTGACTCCATTGTCGGTGACGGACGCGCACGAGCGCAATTCACCTTTTGCGGAAATCGCGTGCACGGATTGCGACTTCACCTCTTCGCGGAACGTTCGAGGTTTCGAGACCAATTCCGCGTCGAAATGTCGCGGAACACGAAGTGTCGAATGTCGGCTGGCCGACCCGACCGACATCGCGCGGCGTCAGGCCTCGCGCCAAGGGATGCGCGCACCCAATCCATGCAGCGGTTCATCGGAATCGGGGTCGGCGTCTTCGACGTCGTGTACCGAGGGGGAGTGGAAGGTCGACTCCGGAGTGATGCGGATGACGACCCTGCCTTCGCGTTCCATCACCTTTCGAACGCCGGGACGCGCTGCGTCGGGAAGCGGATTGCCAGTCATGATCGGGATGATCTTCGCGGCCACATCGACGACTTCGTCCATGTCCGTCGATAGGCTGGCCTTGCCGTCGACGACGAGATACTCGGGAGGCCAGGAGAGGCCGCCGGGTTCCCCGGCCAGGATGCAGGCGGACAGCTGACCGAGGCGTTTCACGGCCTTGGCCTTCTGGCGCTCCGCCATCGTCAAGAAGACGATGTCGTCCCCGTCCATGGCGTAGTGGACGATGGACATCGAGGGGGGCGCCGTCTTGCGTGCGTACGACACGACGCAGGTGTGGTTGCTTCGGACGAAATCCCGCCGGGTCTTGGCGTCGTTCATGGGCTTGGCCATTCGAGTTCCTCCTTGAATGGCCTCACCATGCCGAGCAGGGGCAGGGGGTCGCTATGGCGCTGCGCGACTTGGATATGCCCCTCGCGCATACCCCTCGCTCAGCGGTCTCTCGCTCAGGAGCCGACCGAGGAGGCGACCTCCTCGAGCAACAACTCGACGGCGGGTGGCAGCACTTCCTGGCGATGGATGAACCCGGCC
>JANQEL010000281.1 GCA_028278345.1 Myxococcota bacterium | reverse complement strand
CTTGAACGCGTAGGCGAGCCCCGCGAGCGCGCCGCCCAGTTCGCTCGCCACCGAGTAGTCGTCTCGCGCGCCCTGGCGGTTCAGGCCGAAGAGAACGAGCAGCGTGATCAGCGCCCATGCAACAGGAAGGGCCGCAGTGTCGCGGCGGGCCCTCGCGCGCGCCGCCGCCGGTAGCCGGTCGATCCGGCGCCAGCGCTGCACGACCCCGAACGTCAGGAGCGCGGTGGCCGCGGCTCCGGCGCCGAAGAAACCCCTCGTTTCGCGATCGAGCAGCAGCGCGAGCACGACGCCGCTGGTGATCGCGACCCCCAGGATTTCGCCCGTCGCCCGCGCTCCGATGCTCCTTTCGGCCGCCAGGCCGAAGACCAACAAAGCGCCCACGACGAGGAATGGCTGCATCCACCCCACGTGGACGAAGGGGTGAACCAGGAAGGCGAGAGCCGACGGTTGCCCGGGTGAGAAGCGCAGCCTGCGCAGGGGATGATCCGCCGGAATGGGTTCGAACGTGGCGACGTCGCCCGCGGCGGCGGCTTCGAGCTCTTCCAGTCGTCGTTGCGCCTCGTCGCGCTCACTCGCGGATTGCGGGCGCGCACGCGAACCGAGTTCCCGGATCGCCGCGAGGGCGATGGGCCGGAGACGAACCTCGAATCGCTCTTCGGCAAAGGCCAGGGTCTCGTCGTCGGCCTCGAGATAGCCGTGGTTCTGCCACCAGTTGAAGGCATGGGCCCGTGCGGGATTGCCTTCGCTTCCCTCGACATCGGGGAGTGCGGGAAGTGCGAGGGTCGCGAACAGCGCGAGCAGGGCGAGGGCCGGCGTCAGCCACGGGGTCTCGCGCACATTCCATGCCACGAGATCCATCGACGCGTCCCCCCGATACCGCGAAACCCACCGCTTCGACTCGAGGCTAGCAGCCCGACGTCAGTCGGAGGCCATCACTCCATCCGCGCGCAGACGAGCGCGCTCTTCTACTCCGACACCCAACTCGTCGAGGATCGCGTCGTCGTCGGCACCGAGGGCCGGCGCGGCGTGGCGCACTCGCGTCGGCGTGCGCGAGAGCTTCGCCGCAGGGCCCGTGAGGGGAGGCGCGGCATCGTCCGGCACACGTTGAAGCATGTCGCGTTCGTGCACGTGCGGGTCGGACGCGGCCTCCGCGTAGCTGCGCACCGGTGCCGCGGGGATCCCCGCATCGCGGAAGGCGGCGAGGGCCTCGTCGCGCGTGCGCTGGCCGAGCCATTCACCGAGCAGGCCGTCCACTTCACTGCGCCGCGCGATCCGCGCCGGAGTCGTTGCGTAGTCGGGATGGTCGGCGAGTTCGGGCCGACCGATCAACTCGGCGAGGATCTTCCAATGTGAATCGAGCAACACCCCGGCCATCACCTCGCCATCGCGACACGGGAATGTGCGCGCCGGGGCCGCCACGCGGAACTGATTTCCGAGGCGCGGAAGATCATCCCCCATCGCCGCGAGGGTGAGGTAGCCCGTCGATTGGAAGAGCAGGCTGTCGAGCAGGGCGACATCGATGTGTTGTCCCTCGCCGGTCACATCGCGATGCCGCAACGCCGCCAACGCGGCGAGAGCGCCGTGGAGACCCGCGAGGTCGTCGGCAAGGAAGGTCGGCGACTTCACGCCCTCGCCATCGGGGGAACCGTTCAGCGAGAGGAAGCCGCTCTCTGCCTGGGCCAGCGGGTCGTAGCCTACGCGGTCACTGCTCGGCCCCCACTGTCCGAAACCGCTGATCGAGACGAAGATGCAGTCGGGTCTTCCCCGCTTCACGTCTTCGTAACCCACACCCCAACTCGCCATCGTGCCCGGCTTGAAGTTCTCGATCACCACGTCGCTGGTCGCCGCGAGGCGCAGGAAGAGATCGCGCCCCCTTTCGTCGTGCAGATCGAGGGAGAGGCTGCGCTTGTTGCGATTGAGGGTGGCGTTCACGAAGGATTGGGGCGGGTCGGTGCCCGGCAGCATGGGGGGCAGGCGACGGCCGACCTCGCCGCTCGGATGTTCGACCTTGATCACCTCGGCCCCGAAATCCGCCAATACGCAGCCGGCCATCGGCCCGGCCCACGTGGTGGTGGCTTCGAGCACGCGGATGCCGTGAAGCGGGCCCGGCAGATCGCTGCGAGCGTCGCGATAGAAGTCGGCCTTGTTCCCGGGCATGGGCGATGCCGCCTACTCGCCGGCCACGGTCATCGAGGCGATGCGGAGCGGCGGCGCGGCCACCGAGCCGAGCCACAGCAGTTCGCTGCCGATCGCGTCGATCTGTTCGAGCATGCTTCCGAAGTGGCCGGCGATCGTGATCTCCTCGACGGCGTGGGCGATCTGGCCGCCTTCGATCCACAGCCCCGCGGCGCCGCGCGAGTAGTCCCCAGTCACCGGGTTGAACCCCATGCCGAGGAGTTCGGTGACGAGCAGCCCGCGCTCGGTGCGGGCGATCATCTCTTCGAGGGTTTCGTCGCCGGGTTCGAGCCAGAGGTTGGTGCTACCGACGCCAGGGGGACCGCCGGCGCCACGCGCGGCATTGCCCGTCGAGGGGAAGCCGAGCTTGCGTCCCGAATAGGTATCGAGCAGCCAGGTTTCGAGCCGGCCCTCGCGCACGATGGTGTTGCGTCGCGTCGGCAGGCCTTCGCCGTCGAAGGGCTTGCTCCCGAGTCCGCCCGGCAGGCGACCGTCGTCGATCACGGTCACGCTGGGCGCGGCGATCACTTCCCCGAGGCGATCGGCCAGGAAGGAACTTTCGCGATAGACCGCGTAGCCGCTCACCAGCCCCGCGATCTGTCGCACCAGGCCCGCGGCCTGGAGACTCTCGAAGATGACGGGGCATTCGGTGGTCGGAACGCGCCGCGCGTCGAGGCGGCGGATCGCGCGTTCGGCCGCCCGGCGTCCCACCTGTTCGGGCGGGTCGAGCCCGGCGAGGGTGCGCGAGGCGGTCATCCAGTAGTCGCGCTGCATGTTCTCGCCGGTGCCCGCGATCGGTTCGCTGAAGAGCGAATGCGATGCGCCCTGGTACTCGCCGACGAAGCCCGCGCTGTTGCCGTAGACGATGGTCGAGAAGTCGCTGCCGACCTGGCTGCCCTCGGAATTGCTGATCCGCGGGTCGAAGGCGCGGGCGGCACGCTCAGCGCTGCGGGCGTCTTCGATGCGGGCATCAGCGGTGGTGTTCTCGTCGGCGGGGTCGCGCAGTTCGAGGTCGGGCAGGTCTTCCGCGAAACCCCCATCGGGGAGCCCGGCCGCCGGATCGGCTTCCGTCGCCCGCGCGAGGGCCACCGTCTCTTTCACCATGGCGCCCACCGCTTCGGGGGCGAGGTCGCTCGTCGAAGTGACGGCCGAACTCATGCCGTCGCCCCCGGCGACCAGGGCGCGGATCCCGAGGATCTGTTCCTGGGCCTGCTTCACGAAGTCGACGGTGTCGTCGCGCACCCGGGCCTCGAGGCTTCGTCCGCGCACGAGCACCACGTCTGCGGCGTCGGCGCCTTCCTGGCGCGCGCGTTCGAGGGCGTGCTCGACCACGTCGGTCGTCTCGCGGCTGCGGGCCGCCGCGCTCGAACTCCCTTCGACGATCTCGCTTCCGCTGCTCATCCCTCGGTCCCCCCCACGGTGATGGCGTCGAGGCGGATCGTCGGCAATCCGACACCGACGGGCACGCTCTGGCCGTCCTTTCCACACGTCCCGACGCCGTTGTCGAGGGCGAGGTCGTTGCCGATGCGGGTGACGCGGGTCAGCACGTCGGGGCCGTTGCCGATCAGGGTGGCCCCCTTCACCGGCGCACCCACTCGACCGTTCTCGATCTTGTACGCCTCGCTGACGCTGAAGACGAACTTGCCGCTCGTGATGTCCACCTGGCCGCCGCCGAAGGAAACGGCGTAGAGCCCCGAGTCGACGGAGCGCAGGATGTCATCCGGCGCGTCGTCACCGGGCAGCATGAAGGTATTCGTCATGCGCGGCATCGGGAGGTCGGCATAGCTCTCGCGCCGACCGTTCCCGCTCGGTTCGCTGCCGAGCAGGCGTGCGTTCAGGCGATCGGTCATGTAGCCGACCAGGATGCCGTCCTCGATCAGGACGTTTCGCTTCGAGGGGGTGCCTTCGTCGTCGACGTTGATCGAGCCGCGCCTCCCTTCGAGGGTGCCGTCGTCGACCACCGTGACCCCCGGGCTCGCGACCCGTTCCCCCATGCGTTCGGAGAAGGCCGAGGTGCCCTTGCGATTGAAGTCCCCTTCGAGGCCGTGGCCGATGGCTTCGTGGAGCAGGATGCCGGGCCAACCCGGACCGAGTACGACGTCGAGGGTGCCGGCGGGGCAGGGCTCGGCGTCGAGGTTGAGCAACGCCACCCGCGCGGCCTCGTCGACCAGGGGTTTCCAGGCCGTTTCATCGGTGAGCCGCGAAAACGCGTATCGCCCACCCATGCCCTGATATCCCATCTCGCGGACGCCGCGCTTCTCGTCTTCGACGATCACCTGGATGTTGAGTCGAACCAGGGGCTGTACGTCGCCGACGAGTTCGCCCTCGCTATTGGCCACGAGGATCGTGCGGTGCTGGGTGATCGCGCTGGCACTCACCTGCTTGATGCGGGGATCGATTGCACGCGCGTAGACGTCCATCTGGCTGATCAGGTCGATCTTCTCCGTGACCGGAACGTCGGTGGGGGCCTCTTCGACCGGGTAGAGATCGCGTTCCGCGACAGCGCCGGTCTGCACCTGCACCGGCGCGTTCCCCCCGGCGCTCTGGGAGATCGAGCGGGCGGTCCCGGCGGCGAGCGCGAGGCTGTCGGGGGTGATCTCGTCAGAGTGCGCATAACCCTGACGCTCTCCGCAGATCGCCCGAACGCCGACGCCCTGATCGAGGTGCCGGCTTCCGCTCTTCACGATGCCCTCCTCGATCACGACCGAATCCTGTGTCGAGTACTCGAAGTAGAGATCCGCGTAGTCGACCTCGCGTTCGAGGGTGGCGTCGAGGGCAGTCCCGAGGCGCGTCGCATCGAGGGCGAAGCGATCGGCGAAGAAGCCGACGGCGTTCGCCTCGGCGCTGGCTTCGGAATCGGCGCTCGGGGAAGGGTCTCGGGTGTCGGGCATCGGACATCCTCTTGCGGGCTGGAGATGATGAGATGGCGGCGAGAAGGGGTTCAGTGAACCAGTCGATGCGGCGACACGCAATGAGGACCGTTCGGTTCATGGAATAAACGAACGCGAACGTGTGCACGAAGATGAAATCGAGGATGCTCTGCGCCCGATGTTCGATCGCTCGTACCTGCTGGTGGCTCTCTGCTTCGCTCTTTCGGGTTATGCCGCTCTGATCTACGAAACCGCGTGGACGCGCGAGTTCGCCTTCGTGTTCGGTACCTCGGAACTCGCCGTCGCGACGGTTCTCGCCGCCTACATGGGTGGGCTGGCCGCCGGGGCCGTCGTGGGCGGCCGACTCGCCGATCGCATCACGCGTCCGCTTCTCGCGTACGGCATTCTCGAACTCGGTGTCGCCGTCTTCGCGCTCCTGGTTCCGTTCGCAATCGATACCGCCACCGCCTTCCTGCGCTTCGCATTCGGCGGGCAGTCGGACTTCGCGACCCACAGCCCGCTGGCCATCTCCGTCTTCTATCTCGTGGCCACCTTCACGGTCGTGTTGCTTCCCACCGCCTTCATGGGGGCGACACTTCCGCTGCTTTCGCGCCACGTCGTGCGCCACGACGACCAGATCGGTCCGCGCATCGGCTTGCTCTACGCGATCAATACCCTCGGAGCCGTCGCGGGAACGTCGATGGCGGCCTTCGTGTGGTTGCCGGCACTGGGGATTCGACAGACCGTCTGGCTCGCCGTCGCGGTGAATGTGCTGGTCTTCTTCATCGCGATGCTCCTCGTGCGCGGCGACGACGCGCGGGCCGGGGCCGCGAAGGCGCCGCTCACGGCACCCCCACCGCGTAGGGCCGCCTTCCATTTCATGCTGCCGCTGATGCTCGTTTCGGGCGCGCTCTCGTTCGCCTACGAAGTGCTCTGGGTGCGTCTGCTGTCACAGCTCCTCGGCGGCAGCATGTACGCGTTTGCGACGATGCTCGGGAGCTTTCTCGCCGGGATCGCGATCGGCTCGGCCCTGGCGTCTCGTGTTGCACGCACTCCCAGGAACGCAGCCCGGGCATTCGTGTTTGCACAAGTGGGGGTCGCGATCACCACGGCGGGTGCCTTCGCGGGGATCGACCTCGCGCCCGCCTTCACGCGTATGCTCGGCGCGGGAGCACCGCTGCTCGTCGACGTCCTGCTCGCAGCCCTGGTGTTGCTCCCCTCGGCCGCCTGCATCGGCGCCACCTTTCCGCTCGCGGTGCGGATCGTCGCGCCCGGTGCTGCGGCCGCCGGCGCTGCGAGCGCGCAGGTCTACAGCTGGAACACCGTGGGGGCCATCCTCGGGTCGATCGGCGGGGCGTTCTTCCTGCTTCCCGAACTCGGCTTTCGCGGGACGATCGCCCTTGGGATCGGGGTGAACCTGCTGATCGCCTTCGCGGTTGCACTCGGCACGACCGAGTCGCGACCGCTGCGCGCAGCGCCCGTGATGGCGGCCCTGCTGCTGAGCGTCTTGCTTCCCGGCGACCCGTGGAACGTGTTGCGCTCCTCTCCCCTCGATCGCCCCGCGGCTCCGAAGACGGGGGACGCGACCTTCTTCGCGGTGGGACGCGGCGCCACCGTGCTGGTGACCGAGGCGTCGCCGGTCTCGTGGCGGCTGTCGAGCAACGGCCTTCCCGAATCCCTCGTGTCGTCGCCCAACGACGCGCCGGCGAGTGCCGAAACGACGGAGTTGCTCGGGGCGATCGGCCCGATCCTCCGGCACGAGGCGCGAAGCATGCTGATGATCGGCCTCGGCGGCGGCGTGGCCCTCGAAGCGGTTCCCGAGACGATCGACACGGTCGATGTGATCGAGATCGAGGAGGAGGTCGTCGACGCCAATCGCTGGCTGGCCGCGCATCGCGCGCGCGACCCGCTCGCTGATCCGCGAGTGCGGCTCCATGTGAACGACGCGCGAAGCGCCCTGGCGCTGTCGGATAAGCGCTTCGACGTCATTGCCGCGCAACCGTCGCATCCGTGGACCGGAGGTGCCGCGCATCTCTACACCAGTGAGTTCTTCGAACTGGCATCGCAGCGTCTCGAAGAAGGCGGCGTGCTGGTGCAGTGGGTCGGCGGGGAGTTCGTCGATCTCGCGATGGTGCAGAGCATGGTGGCCACCCTCGCGGAGCACTTCGCCCATGTGCAGGTCTACCGGGGGCTGCTCTTCGTGGCTTCGAACGACCCCCTCCCTCTGCCCGATGGAGACCCCGGTCGCAGTGCCCGTGAGCGCGCCGGGATCCACCGCCCCAGCGATCTCGCGGCGAGTCTGCTGATCGACGAGGAAGGTGCGCGCGAGTTCGCGGCCGATGCCCCGCTGACCCGCGACGATCGCAACCTGCTGCAGATGCGCGCCATCCGTGTGTGGCGCGCACCCGCCGAGGAACGCGCCGCCCTGGCCGACGCGATGAATCGACGCTTCGGGGCCTTCGACCCGCTTCCGCGTTGGATCGACGAGGGGCGACTCGATGCGGTGGCCGCGCTGCAACGCCTGGAAGCCGAAGGGCAACGCGAACGCGCGCAGCGCGTCGCGGGTGCACTCCGCGCCCCGGGCCCGCGTGCGCGTCTCGCACTGCTATCCCGCACACGGACCCCGAAGGAATTCGCGGAGGCCCTCGCGAACGAGCCCGGCTTCGAGGCGCTGCGAGCGAACGCGCTGCGCCGCCATCCCGAACGCGCAGCCGACTTCGCCACTTCGCCCGAGGAGATGGCGTTCGCCCGGGCGCTCGTGGGAGCTCGACGCGGCGAAGTGAACGGTTCACGCGATGCCGATCTCTCCCGGATCGAGCCGTCGCATCCCCTCTATCTCGATGCCGTCCAGCTGCGCGTCCGCTGGCGCGTTCTTTCGCGTCAGGCCGGGGCCGCACGGGAGGCGATCCAGATCCTGGACGACGCCTACCGCGCCACGCGCATGAACGAGTTGCTCGTGCTGCGTGCCGAGGCCGCCACCGCTGCGCGCGAACCCAAGACCGCGCTGGCTTCACTTGCCCAGGTGAACGTCCCGGATGCGGCGAGCGAGGCTGCGGCTTCGATTCGCGGCGACTATTGCCGCGTGCTCGACTCGGTACCGGCCCCGAGCGAACTCGTCACCTGGCGCAACTGGATGCGCCGGCACTGCAATGCCGAGGGCGCCTCCCTCTGATTGGCCAGCGGAGTCGGTCGCTCGAGCGGCGGATCAGGGTTCGGTCCTGCGGGTCAGCAGCGTGTAGTGATTCGATTCGCCTTCGCTGCGCAGTTCGAGGATCGGCGTGTAGTGAGCGGTCAGCCAGCGCGAGAACTCCGCGAGGCGAAACAGACCGCGATTCTCCCTGAGCACGACCGCACAAGGCGGGGCGGCTTCGAGCCGAGCGATGAAGTCCGCTGGCGACGGATGGCCGGAGCGGAAGCGCATCTGATTGGTGTCGGCTTCGCCGAGGGTGAGTTGTCGATCGGCGAGGAGTGCGACGAGGGGGGCCGAGTTCGCGTCGCCGAAGACCGTCGTGTCTTGGGCACAGTGCTCGCGGACGCCTTCGGCCAGGGTCGGAGCGCTGTCGAAGCCCTTCGACTCGTGCCTCAGATAGTGGACCACGCCCGGTTCGAGGCTCCCTTCGCCACCGATCCAGCTCGGAAGCAGCCCCGCGACGAGGAGAAAGGAGAGCACGGCCGCAGGCAGGCGTGGTGCGCCCTTCGTCGCGCCGTCGCGCACGGCCACGCCGAAGGCGACGAATCCGGCCCCTGCAAGCGGTGCGAGTCCTACGAACAGGACCTGGAGGTAGTAGGTGAAGATGCGATTCGCCCAGAGCAGGAAGCACAGGGAGCCGAGTGTCGCGCCCAGTGAGAGGGCGAGTGGAAGCCTGGCCAGCAGTTCCGCGCGCAGGCCCGTGAGTTGCGGCGCGGCGGTTGCCGGGTCCTCCGCTTCGTCGGCGTGCAGCGCGTCGAGCAGCCACGCGATCAGGCCCATCGCCGCGCCTGCGAAGAGCAGGCTGTTCATCTTCAGGGCCGAGGCGAATACGGCAGCCGTCTGTCGTGTGGATTCCGCCTTCGCGAGGTGGAAGAGATAGACCTGTTCGAGATAGGACGAACCGAAGACGCCGTAGGCGACGGCATTCGAAGCCAGGAACCCCACCGCTCCGTAGAGCGCCAGTGCAAGACCACGGCGGGGCTCCACGACCATCAGGACCAGGGCGGCACCGACCGCCGCGGGGGCCGCGATCAGCATCGTGAAGCCCCCGAGACAGAACGCGGCGGCCGCCTGGAGGTCGCGCCGTCGACACAGTCGTTCGAGGCCGAGTGCAACCCAGAATGCGGCGAGGTTCGTCCCGTTGAAGTGGGTGGAGATCCGGAGCACGTCGTACGAAAGCAGGAAGACTCCGGCACCGATCACTGCTGGCCAGGCGAAGGGCCGACGGGACACGCGCGAGATCGCGAATGCGGCCCCGACGATCGAGAGGGCGGCGAGCCATCGCGCGGGAAGCAGGGAGTAGCCACCCCCCAACTCGTACGCGGTGGCCAGGGGAAGCAGATGCAGGGGCGGGTGCGCGTGGAAGAAGTCGCGATAGGGAAGCGCGCCCGCGGTCATGGCGTGGGCGAGGTAGAAGTAGATGTTCTCGTCGACGGCGTCGTAATGCAGCCCGGGGATCTTGAGCGCCGCGAATGCGACGATGCAAAGCGCCAGGACGAGGCCGGCTGGGGTGGCGCGTTTCATCGCAGGATGGATCCGGCAGTGGCCTGGATCAGGCCGTCCACGAGCGCTCCGAACGAATCGAAGTCTTCGACGATGAAGCTCGTGAGCCCTGCGTGCTGTGCAGCCGCACCGTCCTTTTCGCGGTCGTCGCCGACGTAGGCCACATGCACGGAGGCGATCCCGAGCCGCTCACAGGCGAAGTCGAAGATCCCCGCGTCGGGCTTCTCGAAACCGCAATCGGCCGGAATCACGACGAGGTCGAGAAGGGGTTCGAGTTCGAGGGCTTGCAGAATCTTCGGCAAGCGATGGTCGAAGTTGCTCACCACCCCGATCGCGAAGCCGTGCTCGCGCAACCGCCCGAGCGCCGCGGGCACCCCCGCCCGCACGTCCCAGGCCTGCGCGGTCGAGAAGTAGTCGAAGAGGGGCGCGTAGAAGGCGTCGAAGTCGGGGAACTTCACCGTGCTGTCGGCCGCCAGGAAGGTGCTGCGCACGATGGCGCGCCACCACGCGATTTCCTCACGCACGATCTCCTCGGCGCTCGCTCCCGGGTACACCCGCGGCGGTGCGTGCCGGATCACGCGGTGGAAGGCATCGTCGAGTCGCCAGGCCGGAAGCGTCACACCGTGATCCTCAGCGAAGCGCGCGTAGCTCGTCCCGACGCTCTCGCGAAGCTCGATCAGGGTGCCGGCCGCATCGAAGAGCACGGCGCGAAGTTCGATGGGGCTGGCCGAAACCCCCGGCCCGCTCACTCGCGAGCCTTGCGCGCCGTTGCGATGAAGGTCGACGGGAGGTCGCGCCCGCGTGTCGCCGGATCGTGGGTGGTGATCGCGATGTCGGTCGCGCCCAGGCCTTCGTACCAACCTCGTACTTCGTCTTCTTCGAAGCCCAGGTTCTGTACCCCGAGTTCGTCGCGCATCCACGAGAGTTCGTGGGCCACGAAGTCGACCACCACGAGGGTTCCACCGGGGCGGACCCCGCGGTGCATCTCGGCCAGGGCCTGCCCCGGATCGGCGAGATACTGCAGCACCATGTGGGCGAAGGCGGCGTCGACCTCGGAGTCTTCGAGCGGCAATGCGTGGGCGTCGCCCTGGCGGAACTCGACGCGCGAATCGTCGGCCCTCTCGTCCTCGCGCAGGTTCTCCCGCGCCGCTTCGAGCATGCGTGCCGAGCCGTCGATCCCGATCACCGCGATGCCGAGGCGTGCGAGTTCGATGGCGAGGATCCCGGTACCGGTGCCGATGTCCGCCACCTTCTGATCGGGAGGGATCAGGTGGTTGATCGCGCGGGCGCGCACCAGGTCGTCGTTGAAGACCTTGCGCAGGGCGTCCCATTCCGGGCCGACGATGTCGAAAAAGCTGCGTGCGGAGGCGCCGCGGGCGGCCACCACCCGGGCCAGCGCCGCATCGTCGCGCTCGGCCGTGGAGTCGCCCTCGAGGTTGTCGCGCACGATCTGCCAGGCGTCGCGCCACCACGGCTCGCTCGGCGCTTCCATGCGGTACGACACGTAGGTGCGATCGCGGCGATCGCTCACCAGCCCCGCTTCGCGCAGGATCGCGAGGTGACGCGACACCCGCGACTGCGCCATGCCGAGCACCTCCATCAGCTCCTGCACGACGAGAGCTTCGCGTTCCAACAGACGCAGGATCCGGATGCGCGTGGGATCCGAAAGGGTCTTGAAGACCTTCTGCAGTTCTTCCGCGCTGGCCGGCATGAAGGAGAAGCTAGCGGAAGCTCGGTTGGGTGAGGGTGCCGCTGACGCGGACCGAACTCTTTCCCTGGGCATCGATGCGAACGCCGAAGGGTTCGATCAACTGACGGATCCGGGGTTGGACGTTGCTGAGGTCGAGCTGGATGTCGAGAGGCGCTTCCATGGCGTTCTCGGCGTGGCCGACACTTCCCGATGCCTTCAAGTGAAGCATCGAACCCTCCAGGGCGAAGTTCTGGATGGCGACGAGACGGGATTTGCCCGCGTCGTCGCTGCCGCCGAAGAGGAGGTCCCCGTCGAGGGTCTCGAATGGAATGTCGAGGGGGAGGGCTTCGTGACCGAGCGCGCCCTCCTGGGCCTGGAACTGCAGGGGGCCGGCGAACCCGGTCTCTGTGGTTTCGATGTCCCCTTCGCCACCCAGTTCTCCCGTCAACTTGATGGGCATCCACCGGGCCAGGAAGCGGAGCTCTTCGAGATCGGCATCGCGCACCGAACCCCGCCACGCGAGTTCGTCGCCGAGGCGAATGCGCCCCTCGGTCGATCCGATCGCCGACTCCACCTCGAAGAAGTACGTCGGGGTCAGGGTGATCCAGCTCAGCGACCAGGCCGGACCGAAGCGCGCGCGCTCGACCCGGTAGACATCGCCATTGGGCGTCTCGACGCGAATCGTGCCGAAGCGAAACCCGGGACCGTCGAGGCCCGGACTCAGCCCGCTATCCGCCGCGGTGATGTCCACGCCCAGGGCCCGGGAGGCAAAGGCCGTCGCCCGGCCGGTGAGGTGGTGATAGGGAAAGCCGATCAGGATGAACAGCGTCGTCAACAACACGGCCGCGAGCGGGATCCCCAGCACGCGAGCGGTGCGCGAAAGCGGAGAAGTCAGCAGCGAGGAAGTCTGGGCCATGGAGAAGTCCGGGAGTCGCTCGCGAGCCGGCTAGATCGTGTCGAAGGTCGAGACGTTGAAGGTGACGTCGAGCAGGTCGGAGCTGTCGCTGCGATTCTTGATGCGCAGGCTCTTCACGGTGAGCAGCTGGTTCGACGACTCGATCGCGTGGAGATAGCTCACGGTGTCCTTGAGGGTGACGCTCTTGAGGCGCACTTCGACGCGCGTCTCCTTGTACTTCGCGTCGTCCTGGGCCTTGCGCTCCTCCATCGAATCGACCTTGACCGAAGACGAAGCCGCCAGGGATTCGAGCAGGGTGAGCAGGTTGCGCTTCTCGACACTCGAGCGGATGCGCTCCTCGACCTTGCTGAGGCTGGCGTTCACCACGTCGTACTGCCGGCGCAGGCGATTCATGGCGACGAGGTTCTGCTCCGCGGTCTCGACCCGGGTCTCGACCGCACCCGCGTAACTCGCGATCGGTTGGATGATCGCCAGGAAGAGCAGGGCAAAGAGCGTGAGGCCGCCCGCCGTACCGAGCAGAATCTGCTCGCGCGTCGAAAGGTCGTACCAGGCGGCGGTGATCCGGGAAAGCAGGGCGTTCACGATGCTTCCCCCTCGGTCGCGAGATTCAGCGTCAGGTTGAAGCTCGTGCCCTGGCCACCGCGGGTGGACTTCACCTTGTCGACCTCGGCGTTGGCGAAGGGCGGGGCCTTGGCAAGCAGGCTCTTCAGACGATCGGCGGCCTGATAGCTCTCGCCGAGCACCTTGATCTTCACCACACGCCGATCGATGTTGATGTCTTCGAACTTCACCTTGACGTCGGGGGGAATTCGGCGCGAGAGCTCGGCGAGGAGATCGACCGCAGAGAGATCCGTGCCGTAGATGCCGAGGAAGTCGGCGCGATTCTGGGCCTCGCGCAGCGCCCGGGTCATCGCCGGCACCGGATTGTCACTGGGGCTGCCGGGCAGCACCTCGCTGTAGAGCGCCCGAGCACGGTCTTCCAGATCGCCGGCACGACTCGATTCGAGCACGAGCGACGTGCCGAAGGAGAGCAGCGCGAGCCCCGCGGCCGTGGCGGCCAGGATCGCGGTGGGGCGCAGGTCCTGGGAGAGGATCTGCAGGTAGTTCGTGCGATAGGCGAATTCGTTCTGGCGGAAGTCGAGCCGAGACGTCGCCTTCGGTGTCGAGCGCAGGGCCAGGGCGATGGCGGGCGCGAAGAGGACGGGGTCGGCTTCTTCGTCGAGTACCGGGCCGAGTTCACCTTCGCGGGGCTCGCCGATGCAGCTCGTCGGGATGCCGATCAGGTCTTCGAGGGCGGCTTCGATCCCGGCGAGCCGGGCACTGCCGCCGACCAGGATCACGTCGTCGATCCCCGTGATCTCGCCTTCTTCGCCCTCGTCGCCTTCGAGGATCTGCCCGAGGGTGGCGTCGAGGAAGCGCACGATCTCCCGGGAAAGGCGCCCCAGCAGGGGTTCGAGTTCGGGGAAGGCGGCGACCGCGTTGTCGGTCTCCTGGCACTTGCGCTCTTCGGCCTCGTCGATCGAACAACCGCGCGTCTTCGCGATCGCCTTGCTGAACGCGGCTCCGGCCACGGGAATCGCGTGGGCGTTGACCGCGCGTCCGTTCACCACCAGGACGATGTTCGTCTTGCGGTGGCCGAGATCTACGATCAGACAGCGGGTGGGAAGATCGAAGAGCGCCGAGAGGTTGCCGAGCACCAGGCCCTCGGCCTCGATGGTGCGCGGCTCGACACCGGCCATCTGGAGTTCGGCCAGGCGGCTGGCCACGTTCTCGCGCCGGGTCAGGGCGGCCAGTACCTCGCCACCCGCACCGACCTCGACCAGGGACATCCAATCGATCACGATGTCTTCGAGTTCGAAGGGGATCTCTCCCTCGACCGCGAAGGGGATGGCCTGGTTCAACTTGCGGCGATCGCGAAACGGGAAGGTGAGGCGGCGCAGCGAGATCTTGTTGCCATCGATCGCCGTGACGACGTGGTCGAGATCGAGTTCGTGCTGGCCCAGAAAGCGCTCGACGTCTTCACTGAGGGCATCGGGGTCCGAGCCGTCGTCAAAGGGGTCGTCGCGGCGCATCGAATACAGCGGCGCGGGTTCGCTCTCGCGAAGCGAGGGGTGCAGCTGGACCGACTTGATCGCGTGTGCGCCCAGATCGAGGCCAACGATGGACTTGTTGAAGGGCATCAGTGGGTTCCCGGCCTCATTGCATCCGCCAGTATAGGAGAAAGGGGGCGTTCTTCCCGCTCTGGGTCATGTTGATCACCGCTTCCACCGTGCGTTCGATGTCGCCGAGGATCACCTGGGACACCACGGTATAGACGTAGGATGTTGCCGGGAGTTCCGCGGGCGGATAGACCTCGCCGTCGAGGTTGGCCTCGGCGAGCGAAACGCAACGGTCCGGGTGGGCCGCCGTGTCGTCACAGAAGATCGACCCCCGTTCTCGCACCTCGAGCAATTCGAGGACGTCGTCCGGTTGGAGTAATCGGCCGCTCGCGCCGGAGCCTTGCCAGATACTTCCGAGGACGTGTCGCGGTGCGGTGTTGAGGTTGACCCCGCCGGCTGCGAAGAGGGGATAGACGGTCAAATAGGGTTCGAGTGCTGCAACGAGGTTGTGATCGAAGCCCTCCACCAGGCCGAGTTCTCGTACGCTGAGCATCGGGCGATTGGCGGGCCGGTAGGGTGGGTCCTGGGAGAGGTAGTAGGTGTTCTCGTCGCCTCCGTCGATTCTCACGTCGTCGAAATCCAGATAGTCGAGGAGGTTCTGGGCGAGTTCGCGGGGGAAGTACTCCTTCTCGGCCGCGGTGGCGTCCATGTTCTCGATGACGCGTTCGAGGAAGTCGATCAGGAACTCTTCGGCGTCCGGGATCGGGATGCCTTCGTTGGCTCTCTTTACCTGATTTCGCGCCTGTTGGATGAGTTCCTCGCCTTCGCCGCCGACGGCGGTGGCCACCCGGTCGAGCTGTTCGTCGGTGATGTTCTCGAGGATCTCGTTGGCAATGTCGTCATCCAGTTGATCCAGCAGGTTCGCCGCTTCGAGGCCCTTCACTCCCCGTGCCTTGTCGGCAGTCGAATACTGCACGAGGGAGTTCAGGTTGAGGCGCGCGCTGTTGTCGAAGATGTCGACGCGCAGCACCGCGCCTTCCGGCGTGACCAGGTCGTATTGGCCGACCTGTGCGGAAAGATCTTCGAGGGTGGTGCCCATGATCTCTTCTTCGTCGCCGCGCCGGAAGGCCGCGTCGATCTTGCGCTGGAGTTGTTCGTGGAGCACGGCGCGTGCGATGTGCACCCCCGAACGCGCCAGGGCCTCGGCGATCGCCACGTCGTCGCGGTTGCGCACGATCATCGTGTCGATCACGGCGCGACTCTGGAAGGTGGTGATCGCCGTGGTCAGGACCAGCACCAGGATCATCACCAGGGGGAGCACGACACCGCGCTTCGAGCGCATGCGCGGATCAGAAGCGGAAGTCATCGTCGTCGTACTCCTCATCCTCGTCTTCGTCACCGAAGCCGAAGGGGTCGCGATCCTCGTCGTCGAAAGCGTCGAAGTCGGCCTCTTCGACGATGTTCTCGCTGTCCTCCTCGTTCGGAATGCCGTCGCCATCGATATCGTCGTCTTCGGAATCCGGGATGCCGTCGCCATCCATGTCGTCGGTTTCACCGTTCAGCCCCGCGGCCGCGTTCACCTCGGATTCGAGGAAGGACCAATCGAGGGGTTTGAGCGGGAGGACGATCAGCTTGGAGAAGGTCTTGAGATTCTCTTCGTCGACGTCGAAGGGGGGTTCGAATTCGATGTCGCGACCGAAGCCGCCGTCGTCCTGTTCGAGCGTCGCCTCCTCGAGCTTGCTCGGATCGGCGATCGCGAGATCGAGACGCACGGCGTTCGGAAGGCCCCTTCGCGAGCCTGCGCGCACCGAATCCCAGAAGGGCGTCTCCACTCCGGCCTGGTCGATCATCGTGATGGCGAACTTCAGGATGCCCTCGCCCATGATCTGCGCGTCGGGGTCGTCGGGGTCGGGGAAGCTCGGGTCGTACTCCATCGGCATGTGGGTGCTACGCCAGCGGAGCAACTCGTAGGCCGGCGCGTCGGGCATCGGGTTCAGGAAGTAGGCCACGACGGCGAGGTCGGAACTGTGCGTGTCCAGACCCTGGCTCTGGTGGTTTCGGGTGACGAATTTGAGGGCGTCGGAGGGCGCCTCCGCCTCGGCGTCGGCGAACTGGCGGCTGGCCAGGAAGATCCACGGATGTCGGCTCTGGTTGCCGCCTTCCGCGGGCACGATGAAATAGGCCCCCATCAGGTCGCGCGCGATCCGATCGAGCAGGGCCACGACCTGCCGCTCGGTGCGCAGCCGTTCGCGGCTCATGTTCATCGACGTGCCCAGGTTGATCTGGAAGGCGACCGCCACGCCGATCACGATCGAGGTGAGCAGCACCGCGGCCAGCACTTCGATCATGGTGAAGCCTTGCCGGCGGCGAGGCGCCGCGCTTCGTGCCGGGCCCCTCACGAGTCGCCATCCCCGCCGAGTGCATCGTCGTCGTCGGTGCCATCACCGGTCCCGCCCTCGGCTCCCTCTTCGCCCTGACCCTCGGTCTCGATCCACGCCTGTTGGTCGAAGATGAAGGCCGTGCGGGTGAGGGCGCGCTCCTCGATGCCCTCCATCCAGCTCACGGTGATGTGCACTTCGCGCAGGTAGCCCAGCAGCCAGTTCGAGTTGCGATGCTCCGCGAAGGGGCCGATGGACTCGGCGGCGAGAAAGCCGATCAGGTCCGTGGAATCGTCGACGTGGCCGGTCGTGTTGCCGTAATTCTCCTCCATGTCGAGGATCTCGATGCGCACCAGGAAGGGCTCTTCATCGAGTTCTTCGTCGCGGAATTCGATCAGCTGACCGATCTCGGCTGCCAGCTCGATTTCGGCGAGGCGCTCGTCGGCGAGCAGCGACGCTTCGATGCGACGCTGGCTCTCGCCGATCGCGCGCACACTCTGGAGCGCGATGGTGGCGAGCATCACATACGAGATGCCCATGATCGCCACCGCCCCGAGCACCTCGAAGAGGGTGAAGCCGGCTTGCTTGCGAGTCGGCTCAGCCATCGCGGCCCTCGTGGCGGATGCGAACCGAATCGAGGATCGGCAGCACGTCGAGGGTGGCCGCGAAGCCATCGGGGTCGGTGATCACGATCTGGGCCGGCTCGGTGGTGCCGTCCTGCCCGAAGACGATCGCGACATCGCCCTCGTCGAGCCAACCCTCGGAGGTCTCGATGCCGTCGAAGTAGAAGGGGTCGGCGAGCACGCTCATGCTGCCGAACCGGCTCGGGATGGGGACGTATTCGGCGTCGTTGCCGGGCGGACGCAGCAGGTCTTCTTCCGTGCCCAGCCACACGCTGCGCGCCCGTTCGCCCGAGCTGTCGCCGAGTTCGTCACCGTCGGGCCGCACGAACCACTCGACGCGGTAGGCGTTGTTGTCGACATCGAGCAGGACCCGGTGGACCTTGCCCGTCATGATCGCCCGCTGACGCGCGAGCTCGAGGTGCGCCGCCACATTGAGCGCCTGGTCGTGACGCCCGGAGCCGCCGGTGAGGTTGAGGCCGGGCAGCACGATCGCGGTCGCGAGGCCGATGATCACGACCACCGCGAGGATCTCGATCAGCGTAAAGCCCCGGTGTTGTTTCCGCGGTGCTTCCACCGCCGCGCCCCTCAGCCTTCGCTGGGCGTGTTGGCGTCCCAGTTGTTGATGTCGTCTTCGTTGCCGGCCACACCGTCGGGGCCGGCCGACGAGATGTCGACGCTGTGGGGATTCTTGGCGCCGGGATTCACGTAGATGAACTTCTGCTCCCAGGGATCCATCAGGGCGTCGCTCTTCTGGAGATAGCCGCCCTTGGGAAAGTTCTTCGCGTCGGCGGGCTTGCTCACCAGCCCGTCGAGGGTCGGCGGGTACTTGTAGTTGTCCATTCGGTAGAACTCGAGGGCACTCTCGATCTGACTGATCTTGGCCTTGGCCGTGGTGGCGCGCGCCTTGTCGACCTGGCTGAAGACGCTGACACCCACGAGTCCCATCAGCAGGCCCATGATCAGCACGACCGCCATGATTTCGATCAGGGTGAAGCCTCGCCTCTTGCGGCGTGTTCCGACTCGTTCCTGCTTCTCGTCGACCATGGGTCCTTCCTTTCTTGCGGGCATTCATTCAGTTGATCGAGTTGGTGATTTCGAGCAACGGCATCAGCGTAGCCAGAATGATAACGAGCACGATTCCGACCATCAGCAAGATCAGGAACGGCTCGAGCAGGCTCGTGAGCTTGGAGATCGAGTTCTCGACCTGCTCATCGTAGGTATTCGCCACGCGCGCGAGCATGGAATCGACCTCGCCGCCGCGCTCGCCGACCTCGATCATGGTGATCACCATGGGCGGGAACTGCCCGCTCGCACGCAGGGGTGCGGCGAGACTTGCGCCTTCGATCACCGAGGTGCGGGCCGAGCGCACTGCTTCGGCAATCACCGTGTTCTTGGCGACGTGCTGCGAGATGTCGAGGGCCTGCACGATGCCGACCCCGCTCGCGAGCAGGGTCGAGAGGGTGCGGCTGAAACGCGCGATCGAGACGGCCCGTGCGATGCGTCCGAGGACGGGCAGGCGCAGGGTGACGCGATCGTAGATCGCGCGGCCGCGCTCGGTGGCAATCAGCGAACGGAAGACCACGAAGCCCGCGGCGAGTCCCAGGGCCATGGCCCACCACCAGCTCCGCGTGAAGTCGGACATCGCGATGATCCAGACCGTGTAGAAGGGCAGCTCCTGATCGAGGGACATCAGGAGGTTGGTGATCTGCGGTAGCACGACGGTCACAAGGGCCGCGACCACGGCACCTGCGAACAGCAGCATCACGGCCGGGTAGATGAGGATCGACGAGATCTTGTTCGAGAGGGTGACCTGGCTCTCGAGGTAGTCGGCCACGCGTTCGAGCACGACATCGAGCACGCCGCCCGCTTCGCCGGCGCGCACCATGCTGACGTAGAGCGTGTCGAACTGGCCCGTGGCGTGGAGGGCGTCGGCCAGGGAGGAACCCTCGTTGACGCGGTCGCGCACCTTGGCGAGCAGGGCGCGTAGGCCCGCGTGTTCGCACTGGGCGACGAGGGCGGTCAGAGAGTCGACCAGCGGAATGCCCGAGGAGACCAGGGTCGCGAGCTGGCGGGTCGCGAGTGCGCGTTCGAGGGCCGGGATGCCGCGCAGGAAGCTGAGGTCGAGTTCGAAACGCGAACCGTCACTGCGGCGGGGCGCCAACTCGGGCGCCTCCTTCGACTCGACGATCTCGGTGAGAAAGAGGCCCTCGCCACGCAGGCGGCTCCGCGCCGCCGCGAGGTTCTCCGCGTTGAGCGTGCCCTTGGTGGAACGCCCCGCCGACGTCATTCCCTTGTAGTTGTAAACCGGCAAGGCGTACCCGACGGCTTCGCGCGTGCGCGCGAGCCTAGATCTGCTGGAAGGTCTCTTCCTCTTCGGTGGCGCGCATGACTTCGGCAACCGACGAAACGCCGCTCAGCGCCTTGCGTGCCCCGTCCTGGCGCAGGGTGCCCATCCCCTTCGCCATGGCGGCCTTCTTGATCGTCTTCGAATCGATGTTGGTCGAGATCATTCCGCGGATCTCGTCGTCGATGATCATCATCTCGAAGATCCCGATCCGGCCGTGGTAGCCGGTGGAGTTGCAGGCGGGGCATCCGACGGGTCGGTATAGGGTGATCTCACGGTCGGTTTGATTCACCCCGAGCTCGCGCAGTTCATGCTCTTCGGCGGTGTAGCTCTCGCGGCAGTGTGGGCAGAGCACACGCACCAGACGCTGGGCCAGCACTGCCACGAGCGACGAGCCGACCAGGAAGGGTTCGATCCCCATGTCGACCAGACGCGTGATCGCGCTCGGCGCGTCGTTGGTGTGGAGGGTCGAGAGCACGAGGTGACCCGTGAGGGAGGCCTGGATCGCGATCTCGGCCGTCTCCTTGTCGCGAATCTCACCAACCAGCACGATGTTGGGGTCCTGGCGCAGGATCGAACGCAGGCCCGCGGCAAACGTGAGGCCGACCTTGGAGTTCACCTCGATCTGCGCGACGCCCGGCTGCTGGATTTCGACCGGATCCTCGACAGTAATGATGTTCTTGTCGGTGTCGTTCACGCTGGCCAGTGCGGCGTGGAGGGTCGTCGTCTTTCCGCTACCGGTGGGGCCCGTCACCAGGAAGATGCCGTTCGGGCGTTTCATCACGCGGTCGAGCACCTCGAGCTGGCTATCGGAGAAGCCCACACGGGAGAGGTCGACGAGTTCCTGTGTGTCGGGGAGCAGGCGGAGCACCAGGCGCTCGCCGTACTGCACCGGGACCGTCGAGAGGCGTACGTCGTAGTCGCGGCCTGCGATCTTGAGACGAATG
>JANQEL010000270.1 GCA_028278345.1 Myxococcota bacterium | reverse complement strand
CCGGCTCACGGCTCCCGGTTCTCTCGCTCGTACTGCTGCATGCCCCGCCTGAAGAGCCACCGCACCAACGGGATCATCAGGGGCCACAGTGTTCGGAAGAACCACGGCGGCAACACGCGACCGCGCTCTTCAAAGGCCACTCGCGCGCGCGGTGGATTCAGCAGCCACCGCGGCCCGGGAAAGCGGTAGTTGCGATCGTCGCGCCAGAACTCGATCGCGTTGAGATGACGCACGCTCTTGCATCCGTAGAGGGAGGGAGCGAGGAAGCGGATCGGCGCACCGTGATCGACGCCGAGGGGTTGGCCGTCGAGGTGATCGGCGAGCAGCACGTCGTCGGTCAACGTGTCTTCGAGGGGAAGGCTCTGCGCCAGGCCGTCCTGCCCGCGCAGCACCACCAGGGTTGCGTCGGCTTCGGGGCGGACCTGCGGAAGCACGAGTTGTTCGTAGAAGTCGCGAAAGCGAACCCCGCCCCATCGCAGGCCGCGCTTCGTCCACGTCGTCGCGCAGTGCATGTCGGAGACCTGCACCACGCGTTCGAGGGCTTCGAGCTCCTTCGAGAAGCGCATGGGTTGCTCGACGTCACCGTCGACGGTGATCTCGATCCGGTCGGTCTGCGTGGGGAAGCGGAAGGCGAAGATGCCGAGACCGAAGCGCGGGAAGTCGTCGATCTCGACCTGGCCGGGAGGCAGAGGAGTGGGTTCTGGCATGCTGCGGCTCCCCTTCGTCGCATTTAGAAAACGTAAGTTTTCTGATTCTATCGACGCCTCGCTGGCCCTGCAAGCGGAGCCTGGGCGAGCAGCAAATCCCGAATTGATTCGCGGAGGTTCGCGAGTTCACCCAGCTCGCCGCGGCGGCTCAGGTCGGCGGTCAGGCTCTCGACCCCGCGGAGCACGATCTCGAATGCGGTGCGGTCGGGGAGCGCCGTGAGTCGCCCCGCGCGCAACGCCCGCTCGAACTTTTCGAACATCACATCGAGGGTGCCTTCGAGCAGCCGCGCGCGAATCGCCTGCAGTTCGTCGGCCGTGTCTCCCGCGAATCCCGCGCCGTAGAGGGCCACCAGGGGCACCGCGACTTCGAGGTAGGGATCCATCAGCTGGTCCGACACCTGTTCTGTATCGAGGGTCTCCGAGGGATCGGGCACGGCGGCGAGTCGTTCGAGGAAGCGCTCCGCCAGTTCGTTCGCCAGCTCGAGGATCAATGCGTCCTTCGAGTCGAACACCTGATAGAACGCGCGCGACGACATCCCCGCCGCTGAAACGATCTCGCGCACCCCGGCCGACTCGAGCCTGCGCTCGTCGAGCAGCTTGCCCGCTGCGTCGAGTAGACGTCGACGCTGCCCCTCGAGAGGGAGTGGCGGCCTTCCCCGTTTCGGCTTGCCGGTGGCCATGCGCCCACCGTACCGGGCCTCTAGCATGGATGCTCCGAAAAGGAGTGACGCGCCATGAGCGAGCGAACAGACGCCCCCGAGGCCATGGATCACGACGCGTTCGAGGCGAGGCAACACGAGGGGATCGCCGAGTGGGTGGCCAAGAACCTCGGCGGCCGGGTGCGCGAGATCGAGCGCCTCGAGCGTTGGCGCCCGCAGTGGAAGGTCGTCTACGAGAAGGACGGTGAGACCGACGCGATCTTCGTGCGCGGCAATCGCCCGATCGCGGGGGAGGGCGACCTCGAATTCGAGATGCACGTGATGCAGGTGCTCGAAGCCCACGGCATCCGGGTACCCCACATCTACGGCTGGATGGATTCGCCCAAGGCCTTCGTGATGGATTGGATCGACACCGACGATCGCGCGCCGGGCATGTTGCATACCGCGATCGAAAACCCGACCAGCATGGACGACGAACGCTGGGCGGCGATGCTGAGCTACATGGACCACCTGGCGCAGGTGCACCGCGTTCCGGTGAGCGAGTTCACTCATATCCGGGGGATGAAGGCCCTCGAAACGGCCGAGGAGATCGCGCTGCGCCAGACCGAACGCATGTATCGGATCGGCGTCGCGACGAAGAACATCGATTCGACCTTCGAGTTCCTGCAGGCGTGGCTGCGCCGGAACGTCCCCACCCACCGAACCGAGGCGAGCTTCATCGCGGGGGACGCGGGGCAGTTCATGTCCCATGGGTCGGACGTGATCGCGCTGATGGATTTCGAGATCGCCGCGATCGGCGACACCCACTGGGATCTCGCTTGCTTCCGCGGTCGACATCCCTACGAGAACATGGGCGACATCCCGGCGCTCTATCGACGCTACGCGGAAGCCAGTGGTCGGGAAGTCGATCTACCCGTCGTCTGTTATCACACGGTGGCCTTCCTGCAGCTCTCGGCGATCGCCGCGATGACCTTCATGAACCCGAACGTGCGCGGCGCCAATTGGATCGAGGGCGTGCTCGAGTACGCGAGCATCTCGCGCCGGGCCTTCGAAGCCATTGCCGAGCTGCAGGGCTTCCAGCTGGACTACGACCTGCACCTCCCGGAGCCGGTGATCAAGCCCTTCGAAGACTCCGGTTTCCAGAAGCTACTGGTGGACATCGAACAGCTTCCGGTTTCGAGTTCGTTCCAGGAATGGGAGCGCGAGCTCCTCGGTGCGATCCCGAAATTCCTGCTCAACTACGCGCGCCATCGCGACTGGTTCGAGGCGGAAACGGCGGCGGACATCGAACGGCTGACGGGGCGCTCCCTCGATGATGCGGTCGCCGCCGATGCGGCCCTGATGGAGGTGATCGGGGCCGGCGACCCGGAACGCGACGAAGATCTGGTGCGCCTGCTGCATCGTCGGACGCTGCGCCTCTCGATGATCATTGCCGGCACGGATCCCGACGACGCGAACCCGCTCTTCCACAAGCTGGACCCGATCCTCGAGGCTTGAGCGCGCTACTGCGCGAAGCGAACCCGAAACAGCTTGAGCAGCGCGGGTAGGAGCAACAGGTCGGCGAGCACCGCCGTGCCGAAGGCGACGCCGATCAGCATGCCGAAGTGGACCATGCCCTGGTGGTTCGACGTGGTGAGGACGAGGAAGCCGAACACCAGGATCACTGAGGTGAAGGTGATCGCCTGGCCCACCTCCGAAATCGTCCGCGAAATGGCGCGAGCGAAGTCGCCGGTTTCGAGGGAGAAGGCCCGGTAGTGGGTGATGAAGTGGATCGTGTCGTCCACCGCGATGCCGATGACGAGCGGCGCGATGATCAGGAGATCCACGTCGAGCGGAATGTCCCATAGCCCCATCACCCCGAAGGTGATCAGCACCGGAAAGACGTTCGGCACCATCGCGACGAGCCCCGCGCGCACCGAGCCGAAGACGATCAGCAGCAGCACCGTCACGACGAGCAGCACGAGCACGAAGCTCTGCAGCTGCGCGCGCCCGATGTAGTCCGACATCTTCATCACCAGCGGCAGGCTGCCCGTGATGCCGACTTCGAGTTCGGGATAGGCTCCAAGGAGCGAACCGAACACCGCTTCGGCCTGCGCCTGGACGGTCTCGAAGAACTCGATGTATTCGGAGGACCCGTAGTTGAACATGCGCACGTTGATCCGCGCCTCGCTGTAGTCGTTGGGAACCAGCAGCTCGCGGTCTTCGGGATTGGCCAGGTCGAAGAGCAGCAGGGTCTGGGCCAGCGTCGTCGGCTCCTGGGGGATGCGATACATCTCCTCGCGGTCTTCGTTGAGCGCCTGATAGGTGTCCTTCACGACATCCGTGAGCGAATCGGTACGAACGACGTAGTCGGGATGATCCGCCTCGAGCTGACGCTGCATCGTCTCCATGGCGTTCAGCACGTGCGGATCCTTGAGGGCGTCGGTCTCGCCGAAGTCGAGGTAGATCTCCATCCCCTGGGTGCCGCCCATCACGCGATCGACCAGCTCGTGCGCATCGCGGACGGGGAGACCCGGCTTGATGATCTCGACGAGGTTCGAGTCGACCTTCACCTGGCTCACGCCGTAGACCCCCACCGCCCCCACCGTCGCGAAGGCGGCCACGATGGCGATCGGAAAGCGGGTTCCGATCGGTTCGAGGGCGCGCAACATGCGTGGCACCCAGGGCAATCGATGTTCCGGGGTCGACGACTCGTCGCGCGGGTCGGGTGCCCACAGGTCGAGCATGAGCGGCAGGAGCACCATGGTGAAACCGAAGGCGAAGGTGACTCCGACCGCCGATGCCACGCCGAAGTTCTGGATCGGGGGAAGGTCGAGGAGGACGAGGGAGAGCATGCCGAGGGCGGTCGTCACGCTGGTGAGCAGACAGGCGAGACCCGACTTCCCGAACACGCCTTCGAGGGCTTCTTCGTGGCTGGCGCCGTCGCGCCGCCAGTGCAGATAGCCCGACATGATGTGCACCGAATCCGCGATTCCGACCACCAGGACCAGGATCATCAAGATGGTGATCATCATCGAGAGCTTCAGACCAACCCAGCCGACGAGACCGATCGTGACGACCGTCGAGAAGATGACGATCGCCACGGGCCAGACCACACCCGAAAGCGAGCGGAAGAGCCAGCCCAGCACCACCATCATGATGATCAACGCGCCGGTGAACAGGTCGTTGATCTCGTCGACGAAGACGTCGTTGAAGAATCCCATGACGATGGCGTTGCCCACTGCGCTGAACTGGAGCGCACCCTCGAATTCCGGGCGACTGGTCACGGCGGCCACCGCGCGCGACATGGCGGCGTATTCGTCCATCGAGACCGGCTCGGGGCGCACCAGGGCATCGCCGCCAGCTTCTTCCCCAGAGTCGAGTATCTCATCGAACGCCGCCTCGCTCGACACCTCGGGAGGTGTGGTGCCGAGGTCGGTGCGAATCCAGATTCCGCCGAAGCGCGAATCCTCCGAGATGTAGAAGCGTGGATAGTCCTTGTGAGCAAAGGCCTGGGCGCGCAGGGCTTCGCGTTCGGCCTCTGCCTCGGGGATGGTCTCGATGAAGTCGCGAGAGATGAGCGAATCGCCCTCCACCTCGAGGTAGCTGACGTTGACGATCGTGGTGACGTCGAGGATGTGTTCGAGGGCTTCGGCGTGCGGGTCGTCCGGGTCATCGCTTCCGTCGAGCAGCGCCTGCTGCACGCCGCGAACCGCTTCGAGGGAGGCGGCCGAAAGCACATCGCCATCGCGCGCCTCGTACACGATGTAGATCCCGTCGTCGCTACCGAAGGTCTCCTTGAACCGATCGTGCAGCACGCGAACCGGGTCGTCTTCCAGGAACCACGACTCCATCGTCATGTCGATTTCGATTCGCCCCATCCCCACGCCGGCCAGGAGGCTGAACACGATCGTCGAACTCCACACCGCGAGACGTCGAGCGCGAAGCCGGGCGGGAAGGGCGGCGAAGTACCGGTTCAGCCCTTCGAGCAGTTCGTTCATCTACTGGGCTCCGGGTGCCGTGGCCGTATCCGAGGGTTCGACGAAGGGCATCAGGAGCTTGCCCCACCAGCCCGGCTCCGAAGGTCCGGTGCCGGTCTCCGCCGTCGCGGCGTCGGCGAAGGTTCCGAAGACCCGATCCCAGATGATCGCCGAACAGCCGTAGTTGGTGTTGCTCTCCTCCAGCACCACCGAGTGATGATGGATGTGATAGCGGTTCGTCGTGAAGAGCCAGCCGATGCCTCGCGTGTTCAGGTCGAGGTTGGTGTGCGCAATAGCCGCCTGGGTGAGGCCAAGCAGGACCGCGCCGGCTGCCGGCTCACCGACACCGAAGACCAGGGCGATGAAGGCTCCGGGTGCCACGATGAGCGCGAGTTCGAAGGGATGGTTGAGTCCCGAGTTGAGCGCCCCGAGCTTCTTGAAGGCGTGGTGGGCGCCATGACCCGAAACGCGCCAGACCGGCGCCCAACGATGCTCGGCGCGATGGATCCAGTACCAGATGAACTCGCTGAGAAAGAAGACCATGAAGAGCTGCACGAGCGCCGGCCAGGTGTGGGGCCAGATGTCGAGCGCGCTTCCCGCGCGGAGTTCCGCCAGCGGCTGCTCGAGGAAGCGGCCGTATAGATCTTGAATCACCCCGCCCAGGAGACTCAACCCGACGAAGACGAAGATCTGGCCCCAGCGCTCACCGGCCTCGACGACCCAATCCGGTCGCGCGGGACGCAGGGTCTCGAGGGTTCCGAGGATCAGCAACACCGTCAGGATGCCTGCCGGCAGAGTGAGCTCCGACTCGGGCCAGAGGATCCAGATCGATAGCGCGAAGACCAGGAGCCCCGGCTGCAGACCGTAATGAAGTGCTCTACTCACTTGGGCCTCCATGCCGTTCGACATCAGCATAACGATACGCGCGTGGCTCGGCGTCGGGTCGGCTGCACTGATATCGACGTTGAGCGGGTGCGGTGATGATTCCGTACCCCCCGACCCGGGGCAGATCGCCTCCGCGGAGTCGATCATCGATGCGTTCTACGCGTGGGAGCCCGAACCTCTCTCGACGCGGATCGCGACTGCCAAGGGAGTGGAGGCGACCCTCTATTACCAGGCCTGGGCCGAGGCGGCCCACTACGAGATCTCGAATCGGAGGTCGTGTCGCCAGGCCGCGATCGATGTGGTGGAGTGCGCGATCACCGTGACGGACGACTTCGGTAGTGCGCTGGGGTACATCGCGACCGACACCTTCCGCTTCGAATTCTCCGGGCCGGAGCTGCGCCGAATCGACTTCGAGGGCGACGATCCCCTCGTCTTCACGGCGATGTTCGCCTGGATGGCGCTCACCAGGGGCGAGGTGTTCGAAGACGAATGCAGGGACATGTTCGAGGGGGGCCCGACCCCGGGTGCCTGCGCCAAGGCGGTCGCCGAAGCCGCGCGCGAGTTCGCAGAGGTCTGGCCCTTTCGTTGAGCGCGAAGCCGGGCCGTGTCCTTCCCTCGATCAGAACAGGGCGATTCGGCGTCCGCGCGGCTGGGGCACCTGCTGGTCGTCGGGCAGCGTGCAGATGCGATCCATGTGCGTGGTGCTGCCGTCGGCGTATTCCCAGATCAGTTGCTCGCCATCGAGGTAGCGCCGCACCACGACGGGGCCCCAGCCGAAGACATGGAAGTCGAGTACGCCGTCGTTCCAGATCATGCTCGCGGAGGTGCGCGGGCAGTATTCGCGATCGCCGATCGTGAAGAACACGCTGCCCTCGGTGTCGTTGGTGTTCAGGCCCCCGGTGCTGTTCGGCCCGTAGTCGTGGATGATGCCCGACGAAGTCACCACGGTGCGGTGGCCGCATTGTTCCACGCGCTCGACGTGTCCCACGTGTCCGCCCTCGACCCCTTTCCAGAGCCCTCGGATGTCGGCGGCGCCTTCGGGCAGCGACTCGGTGCAGTCGGCGAGGATGGGCAGGGGGAAGTGGTCGTAGCCGCACCCCGGCGTGTTTCCCTTCGGGATGTCAGCGGCGAGCTTTCCGCTGCTGTCGAGGGCGGGCAGGTCGCAGTAGTCGATCGTGCTGCCATCACCGGCGAGCGTCGCGGGGTCGGTCTTGACGGGTGGGCGAGATGAAAAGAACGCCTGCCAGAACGCCAGGACGAAGAGCAGGGCGATCCCCGCGACCGCGCGGGCGAGCCACTTCAACATGGACGGGAACCTTCGAGATGGAATTCGGGCATGGGTCGTGAGGTAGCAATTGATCCGACCCCATTCTAGTTTCGCCATCCCCGCGATTCCGACCCAGGGAAGAAGACGCATGATCAAACTCGAACGCGATGGCGCGATTCATCTGGTGACTCTCGACAACGGCCCGAACACGATCGATCCCGAATGGCAGGCGCGCCTGCTCGAGGTGCTCGACACCATCGAAGGGGACTGCGAAGGCGATGCGGGCCTGGTGCTCACGGGCGTCGGCAAGTTCTTCTGCAGCGGTCTCAACGTCGAGGTCGTGATGGGGCTCGAAGGGGAGGCTCGAGGCCTGTTCAGCCGCTCGATGTCGGAGATCATGCGGCGCATCCTGTCGCTTCCGATCCCGACGGTGGCCGCCCTCAACGGCCACGCCTTCGCCGCCGGGGCCTTCATCGCCCTTGCGTGCGACTACCGCATCATGCGTGCCGATCGCGGCTGGTTCTGCATTTCGGAAGTCGACGTCGGGGTGCCGATCGGTCAGCCGATGGCGAATCTCTTGAAGGCGCGCGTCTCGCCACAGGTCGCCCGCAACGCAATGTTGAGCGGGCACCGCTACACGGCCGAGGAAGCGGTGGCCGCGGGGTTCGCCGATGCGATGGCTTCGGAGGCCGACCTCCTCAACGAGGCGAAGAAGATGGCAGCCGAGTTGGCGACGAAGGAGCGCCGCATCTTCGGGACCCTCAAGAAGACGCTCAACGCCGACGTGATCGCAGGCTACGAGACCCAAGATTAGGAACAGGTCTGGCTCTCGAAGGCGGCGCGGATTCGCCGAACACCCTCGCGGATGGCGGCCGGGTCGAGTCCGCCGTATCCGATCAAGAGCTCGGTGTGTGCTGGCGGATCAAGGTAGAGCGGGTTCGCGGTATAGACCGAAACGCCTCGGCTGCGACAGGTGTTTCGAAATGCCCGGGCAGCGTCGGCCGGTAGCTCCTCGAGTGCGAGGAGCAGGTGGAGCCCACTGGCTTCGCCGTGAACACGGGCGCGCGGACCGAACTCGTGCTGCAGTGCATCGAGCAGCGCTTCGCGGCGTTCGGCATGCCGACGCCGTGACCTCCGCAGATACCGCTCGAGGAAACCCCCTTCGATGAAGTCCGCCAGCGCGAGCTGCTCGAGGGCGGGTACGCCCGCGTCGGTGACGGCGCGCGCCTTCTGAAAGGGTTCGACCAGCGGCTCGGGGAGCACCATCCACCCGATGCGCAGGCTGGGGAAGAGCAGCTTGGAGGTGGTTCCGAGATAGATGACGAGCCCGTCTTCATCGAGCATCTGCAGGGCCGCCACCGGGTTCACGTCGAAGCGGAACTCGCTGTCGTAATCGTCTTCGAGGATGTACGCGCCTCGCTGGCGTGCCCATTCGAGTAGTTCGAGGCGACGAGAGAGTGGCAGCACGCCGCCGCGGGGAAATTGGTGCGACGGAGTCACGCACGCGAGACGCGCGACTCGAACGCGTGGCAGTTGCGAAGTGCAGAGCCCCTGTTCATCGACCGGCACCGGAACCAATCGCGCGCCGATGGCGGCGAGGCTCCACGCGAAGCCGAAGTAGTGCGGTTCCTCCAGCACGACCGGTCGGCCGGGATCGACGAGCATGCGCACCGCGAGATCGATGGCCTGCTGCGATCCCGCGGTCACCAGCACCTGCTCCGGCGAGCACGAAACACCGCGCGCCCGGCCGAGGTAGCTGGCGATGGCTTCGCGCAACTCGGCAACGCCGCCCACGTGGGGATAGGAGAGGGCGCGGCGCGACAACCGCCCCGCGCGTCGAGCCACCAGGCGCGACCAGGTCGTGAGTGGAAGATCCTCGTAGGCGGGTTCGCCGTATCGGAAATCGATCTCGGCTCCGGGCTGCTGGAACCAGGCGACGCGAGCCGAAGGCACGATCTCTTCCAGCCGTGTCGCGAAGCGCGAGAGTTCTCGCGGTGAGCGCGCGGGGCTCCGATTCGACGAAGCGAGGTCGGCGGGCCGGAGGTCCGCCGGAAGCGACTCCATCACGAACGTGCCCGAGCGGCCGCGCGTTTCGAGGCAGCCCTCCGCGATCAGCTGATCCACCGCCTGGAGGACGGTGTTGCGCGAAAGGCGGAGTTCCTCGGCGAGGATGCGGCTCGAAGGCAATCGTTCACCCGGATCGAGTCGGCCGCTCAGCACCTCCGCGCGCAGCGCGCGATAGAGCTGTCGGTGGAGCGTCCCCTCGCCGTCGAGTCGCAGCCACATGCGATGTCCCCGCCCCGATCCCGATCTCGGATGGATCGGCTCTGGTCCCAAGAAATTGTCTCGATCTGGATCTTATCAGGTACCAGGGCGGAGAGTATCCCTGCTCCAGACCCAACGGAAACGGGGTCGAGAAGGAGATCGTTCCATGAGTCATCGCATCCGTCGTTCTGCGTTCGCGCTTTTCGTCTCGCTCGGCATCGCACTGCTCCCAGCGGCTGTGGGAGCCATGCCGGGAGGCGGTGGAGGAGGAGGGGGAGGTTCGTCCGCGCCGAAGAAGCAGCAGACGGCCGAGGAGAAGGCCGCCAAACGCTTCGAGCAGGGGGAGCGATCGCGCGATCGCGCGTTGGCCTTCGAGGCGAAGGCGCGCAAGTCGGACGGCAAGGGCTTCCTGGGCATGGGCGCGAAGCCTTCCAAGAAGGCCGACAAGGCGTGGCGCAAGTCGATCGAGGCCTATCAGCAGGCGATCGAGCTGTCGCCGAACCTCGGGGCCGGGGCCTACACGGGACTCTGCCTCGCACACCGCAAGTTGGGTGAACTCGCCGAATCCCTGGCCGCCGCCGATGAGGCGTTGAAGGCGAGCCGCCGGAACACACCTGCCGTCGCGTGCCGCGGCGAAACGCTACTCGAACTCGGACGGCTCTCGGAAGCGAAGGCGGCATGGCGGCGCCTCGACTCGCGAGATCCGAAGCTCGCCGCCGAGTTGATGCAGAGCATCGAAGCGTGGCTCCAGAAGAACGAGCGGGCACCCGCCGGCGTTTCGACGGAAGCGTTCGAGGAGTTCCGCCAGTGGATGGAGTCGAGGGGCTACGTCGCCCAACACTAGAGCGGGGTGCGCCCTTCTCTTTCGAGGCCGTTGGCGATCTCGCTTTCCCTGCGCGCTTCGTCCAGCCGCCCGAGTCGTTCGAGCACCTGGGCCAGCTCCCGGTGCGCAGCTGCACTGGGCCGGTTGCGTGTGAGATCGCGATAGGTCGCGGCCGCCGCTTCGAGGTCGCCCCGGGCGATCTGGATCGTGCCGAGGTGGTCGTAGGCCGCGGCGTTGCTCGCGTCGGCTTCGATGGCGCTCTGGAGTTGGGCCGCGGCGTCTTCGAGGCGGCCCAGCTGCATCAGCACGACGCCGAGCCCGGTGTGGGTCTGCGTGTTCGGTTTCTGCTCGAGGGCGACGCGCAGGTGGCGCTCCGCTTCTTCGAACTCGCCTTCGCGCGCGAGCGATGCACCGAGGTTGTATCGCGCCGAGGCGGATTCGGGATCGAGTTCCAGGGCGGCGCGATACTGCTCGACGGCTTCGTCGAACATGCCCTGTCGTTCGAGCACGAAGCCGAGGTCGTTGAAGATCGCGGGCTGCGGTTCGATGGCGAGGGATTCGCGGTAGTGGGCTTCGGCCAGTTCGAGTTCACCGAGATCGATCAACGCAAGGGCCATGTTGTTGTGGGCCTTGGCGTGGAGCGGATCGACGGTGAGCGCCTTCTCGAGTGCCGTGACGGCCTCGTCGCTCTTTCCCTGTTGGAAGAGCGAGAACCCGAGGGCATTCAACAGCTCGACGTTCTCGGGCTCGACGTCGAGACCACGCTCGTAGATGCGGACGGCGCCCGGGTAGTTGCCCGTACGTTCGTTGGCCATGCCGGCGCGCAGGAAGGAGTAGGAGTCGAGGAACCGTTCCTTGATCTGCGCGATCGAGCTCGCGGGCCGGGGAACGAACTCGGGGATGTTCGCCGCGCGATCGGTGCCGGTGAAGCGTTCGAGTACGACCGGCGGCGTCGAGCGTCCCTCATCGTCGATGTGGGTCAGGAAGAGCTGGGTGTAGGGCGTGAAGGCCTTCGAGGAGAAGACGAGCCACTTCCCATTGGACGACCAGCTGTGCCACGAGTTCATCAGCGGAGTGTTCGCGCGCAAGCGTCGAGCCTCGCCGCCCTCAGCCGGAATGATGAACAGCTCACTGTCGGGCATGAGCAGCATGTAGTTCTCGGCCTTGCAGAAGATGATCCACCTGCCGTCGGGTGAGAACTTCGCGAAGAAGTTGCTCATGCCGTTGTGCGAAGCGCCTTCGATCGGCACGGCCTCACCGCCGCGCCCTTCGTTGAAGGGGATTTTGTAGAGATCGAACTTGTAGGGCTCCTTGTCCTCGACGAACTCGGGAACGTCCTTCTCGTCCAGCAGGATGCTCTGCGCGTTCGCGATCGATTCCTTCTGGTAGACCTTCGTGCGCGCGAAGACGATCGACTGTCCGTCCGGACTCCAGGTGGGGTTGCTCTGCACGTAGGCGGGATCGTCGGCGCCGGGCAGCGGCTCGTACTCCCCGGTCAGCGTGTCGTAGACGACGAGGATCCCCTTGATGGGGAAGAAGAGCTGGGAAAAGGCGATCTCCGGGGTGGCGACGAACACGGCCCGATCCTTCACCGTGCTGATCACGTAGCGCCCGTCGGGCGAGACCTGGGAGAGCAGGCCGAAGGTCGCTTCGCCGTCGTCCTTCTTGTAGTCGCTCCAGGTGATGATCTTCTCGTCGTCGAGGACCATCTCCTTCGCTACGGGGAGGACCGCGTAACCCCCCTTGTCGTTGCCGTAGTCGACATCGAGGCCCAGCACGCCGCCATCGCCCGAGAAGGAATGGCAGTTGCCGCAGACCGGGAGGTTCTCGAGCACGATCGGCGGTCGTTCCTCGCTGTCGATCGAACCAAAACGCCAACGGATGCGCGACGGATCTTGCACCGCGTCGATGAAGGGGAGGGGGACCTCGCGATAGAAGATCGAGTCGCCCACCGGGTCGCTGGCGGTCCGTATCCGTGTGATTGCGGAGGAGGCCGCCGCGTCTTCCGCGACACCCACGACAGCGACTTCGACGTTTGCCTCGGTGCTTCTCCGCTTGATCTCGGCCCAGTCGTCCGGCGAGGGCCGCCAGCGTGGCTCGGCTACCGAAAATCGAAGCAGCTCTTCCACTCCGTCGAAGCGCAGCAGCACTTCCCAACGCGACACGCTCGGGGTCTGTTCGTTCCAGACGAAGGTCGGCGCGACGATCTCCGGAGGAAAGAGGGTTTCGTCGAGGGGATAGGTGATCCCGAGCTCGCCCGAGGGCGCGCTCGGGAATCCGATGGGCGCCGTCGCCGACCCGCCGCACGCCAGGAGGGTCGGGGGAAACGCGAGTAAGACTGTGAATTTTCGCCACATTTTGAATTGACATGCGGCGGCGCGAGCGGGTAGAAACAGCATGCGGGGAAGTTGCCACTTCGCCGCGGATCTGACGAACCCACCGCACGCCGATTCGCCCACTGCTCGCATTCGGAGACTCCGTAGATGACCCTGCGCCGCCTCTGCTCGTTGCTCGTCGTCGCCACCTTCCTGTCGGCCACCGCGGCCCACGCCGCCATTCATCACGTCAACCCGGGCGAGAGTATCCAGGCCGCGATCGATGGCGCCTCGCCCGGCGACACGATCCTCGTCGAGCCCGGTACCTATCAGGAAGATCCCGGCAGCCTCTACGGCCTGCACATCACGACGAAGGCACTTCGCCTGATCGGAAAGGTGAAGAAGCACCTCGGTGAGGCGGGCAAGGTCCGCATCCTCCAGAACGGCGGGCAGGAGACGGGCATCTACGCGGCGCCTCCCGGTTGCGACTACAAGGACACCGAGTGCGACGGCGTGCTCAAGGGCTTCTACGTCCGTGGCTTCACCGTCGAGGGGTTCCCGCAGAACGGTATCCAGACCCGCTGGGTCGAGAACTTTCGCTTCGTGCGCAACGAATCGGTCAACAACCTCAACAACGGCATCTACCCGACGCTCTCGGCGAACGGTCTGGTCCGCAACAACGTCTCCTACGGCTCCCTCGATACCGCGATGTGGGTCGCAGGCTCGGAGAACGTGCGCGTGATCGGCAACGAGGTGTACGGCAGCCCGATCGGTCTCGAGATCACCGTCTCCAACAGGGTGGTCGTGCGACACAACGACATCCACGACAACACCGTGGGCGTTGGGCTCTTCCATCCGAACGCGGCCGGGAACCCGCCGCTGCCCGTGATGAAGAACTGGATCATCGAAGACAACGAGATCTACGACAACAACCTGCCGAACCCCGCACCGCCGCAGAGCTTCCAGGCCGGGCTGCCTCACGGTGGCGGTGTCTTGCTGCTCGGCGTGAGCGATCACGTGATTCGCAAGAACACGATCGAGGGCAACGACTTCTACGGCATCGGCGTACTCGGTTGGTGTACGGCCACGAGCTTCGACCCCGGCCGCAACTGCATCGCGCGACCGCCAATCGCGGATCCGTCGGCGAACAACAACTTCGTCTACAAGAACGTGCTGAACGACAACGGCACGAACCCGCCGGGTGGTCATCCCCTGGCGCCGACCGCCTCGGACATCATCTATCTGCAGACGCCGCCGCCGGCCGGACCCGAGCCGGGCACTGGCAATTGCTTCGTGTTCAACCACCCGAGCGACCTGACGTTCTTCTCGTCCGAACCGGATGGCGAACTGCCCGACGACGGCTGCTAGGCTGACCGCCGAACTGCCGGGCGGGGTCCCGAAAGCAACCTGATGCAAGGCTGTACGGTCGCGCTACGTCGCGTGGAAGGCCCCGACGCGCGCGAGGTCTTCCTGCACTGTGAGCCGCCTGGCGGTTCTTCGGGTGCGGGCGAACAGGCCGCTGCGATCTATCGCGCGATCCTCGAGGCGCTCGAGAGCGAGGGCGCAGGCTTCGAGTCGGTCGTCTGCGAAACCGTCTTCCTGCGCGATCTTGGCGAGAACATTGGGGCTATTCGCGCCGCACGAGAGGAGGTGCTCGCCAGCTGTGATCCGCCGGTGAATCGCGGCGCGACGGTCGAACTCGAACAGCCTCCGGTGAACCCCAACGCGACGCTCGAGGTCTCGGTGCAGGCCGTGATCCCGCGCGATTCGAAGCTTCGGGTCGAGATGGTCGAAGCCGAACCCGGTTTTCGCGGTGCGGAGTGCGCGAGCTCGTCGGGTGTGCGGGCGCGCGTGGGCGATGACGTTCGCTTCCAGGCCGGAGGCATCTGCGGCGAGGGTGAAGACGCGTACGCACAGACCCGCGAGATGTTCGCGGCGGCCGAGCGCCTGCTCGAGCAGGCCGGCATGAGCTTCCACGACGTCGTTCGCACCTGGATCCACCTGCGCGATATCGGTCGCGACTACGATGACTTCAACCGCGGGCGTCGCGCGTTCTTCGATGCGCGTGGCATCGATCCCATTCCCGCGAGCACGGGGATCGGCGGTGGTCCGGTCTCGGATGCCCACGCGCTCTGCCTCGGGATCTACGCCGTGCAGTCGGAGTTGCCTCGGGTGCGCAGCGTGATGACTTCACCGACCCTAAACGAGGCACCGCAGTACGGAGCGGATTTCGTACGCGGCATGAAGATCGCGGAGGGCAACAAGGTCGCGCTCCACGTCTCGGGTACGGCCAGCGTCGACGAGGCTGGGAAGACCGCGCATGCCGGAGACTTCGACGCCCAGGCGGATCGGATGTTGCTCAACATCGCGGCCCTGCTCGAAGGGCAGGGCGCGGGTTATCGAGACGTGGTCAGTGGGATCAGCTACGTCAAGGATGCCGCGGACGCCAGTCGCCTGCGCGAGAAGTTCCGCGCGAAGGGGTTCGACGGCTTTCCCATTGCGATGGTGAACGCGACGGTCTGCCGTCCGGACCTCTTGTGCGAAACGGAAGTGCTGGCCGTGCTTCCGGCCGGCGCGGACTAGCCGAAGCGGTTCACTCCGTCGGCACCAGGGCCTTCGCGAGCGCATCGAGCATCGAGGTGCGGAAGCGCTTCGTCGCCGAGGAGTCGGCCAGGATGCCGTCGAAGCCGTGGAACACGCCTTCGATCACGAGGGTTTCGCACGGAACGCCCGCCGCGCGCAGGGCTTCGCCGTATGCGATGTCTTCGTCGAGGAAGAGGTCGAGATCGCCAACGCCGATCCATGCGGGCGGTAGCCCGGCGAGATCCTGGTGACGTGCGGGGGCGGCGGTCGGGTCGACGTCGTCACCGCCGGGCGCGCGTCCGAGATACGACGTCCAACCGAATCGATTCGCCTCGTTGTTCCAGAGGCGGAAGTTCGTCTCGTCGATGTCGGTGCGCAGGGCCGTGCGGTCGTCGAGCATCGGGTAGACCAACGCCTGGAACACAGGCCTGAGTTCGCCGCGGTCGCGCGCGAGCAGGGCGAGTTGTGCGGCCAGCCCCCCGCCTGCGCTGGCACCGGCGATCGCGATACGCGAAGCGTCGACGTCGTCGCGCGCCGCCAGCCACACGAGGGCTTCGTGCGCCACTTCTACCGCGGCCGGAAAGGTGTGCTCGGGAGACAGCGGGTATCGCGCAGCCGCTACGACGGCGCCGAGGCGATCGGAGAGCATGCGGCAGAGCGCATCGTCCTGGCCCGGTGCACCGCCGATGAAGCCTCCACCGTGGAGCCAGAGAATCGCGGGGCTCCGTTCACCTTCTTCGGCGTTCGGCGGGAGGTGCAGCCTCACGCTCTCTTCCCCGACCTTCTGTACGGAGAAGAGCGGATCGTTCTTGAAGCCGGTCGTCAGTCCTTCGAGCAGGCGGGGAATGCGCGCCAGCCACGGGCGCCCGACGCTCCTGGGCAGGTAGCGGGCAACTTTCTCGTATTCGGGATCGATGGGGATCGTCGACATCATGCGAGCCTCCTCGATCCGAAGACTACCCCGCTACTCGCTTCCGGGCCGCGTATGCATCAGCGCGTCGCGCACGGCACGGCAGACGAGGGTGTCGTCCTGCTTGTAGGCGCGGTGCTCGAAGGTCACGATGCCCTGGGTGGGTCGCGACTTGGACTTCCTCGCCGCCAACACCTCGCTCTCGACCCGCAGCGTATCGCCGTGGAACATCGGAGCGGGAAACGTGATTTCCTTGAAGCCGAGATTCGCGACCGTCGTACCCAGCGTGGTTTCGTGCACGCTGATGCCGATCACCGTCGCGAGGGTGAGCATCGAGTTCACCAGCGGCTTTCCGAACTCCGTCTGCTCGGCGTAGGCGAAGTCGAGGTGCAACCATGCGGGGTTCATCGTCATCGAGGTGAACATCACGTTGTCGCTCTCGGTCAGGGTCCGTCGAATCGCGTGCTGAATCACGACCCCCGGCTCGAGATCTTCGAACCACCTGCCGCGCACGGGGCGGCCGCTCGCATCGGTTCCCGACATCAAACCCCCTGCGTCGCGCGCTTGGCGACCTCTTCGAGCATCACCTCGGTGGCGCCGCCTCCGATGGTCAGCACCCGCGCATCCCGGTACATGCGCTCGATGGTGGATTCGCGCATGAAGCCCATGCCGCCGTGGAATTGGGTGCAGTCGTACATCACGTGGTTCACCACCTCGCAGCCGAAGGCCTTCACGCCCGACATCTCCTTCACGTTGTCGATGCCCTGCTCGCCGAGCCAGGCTGCGTGATACATCGAGGCCCGTACGGCATCGACCTTGGCCTGCTGCATGGCGAGGCGTTGGCGGATCGCACCCAGGTCGAACAGCTTGCCGCCGAAGGCCTCGCGATTGGCGGCGTACTCGACCGTGAGGTCGATCGCCTTCTGCGCGGCGCCGACGCCCATGCCCACGAGCACCATGCGCTCGTTCTGGAAGTTCTTCATGGTTTCATAGAAGCCGCGATGCGGTGTGCCGAGGAGCAGTTCGTCGGGGATGTAGACATCGTCGAGGGCGAGTTCGGCGGTATCCGAGCAGCGCCAACCGTGCTTGTCGAGCTTCTTCGAAACCGAGAAACCCTTCGTGTCCGTCGGCACCAGGAACATCGAGATGCCGTAGCGGTTCTCGGGATCGGTGCGCGCGGCCACGATGGTGAGGTCGCCGTACACCGCGTTGGTGATGAAGGTCTTGCTCCCGTTCAACACCCAGCCGTCGCCATCGCGCTTCGCCGTGGTGCGAATCCCGGCGACGTCCGAGCCGGCAGCGGGTTCGCTGACGGCGATCGAGAGGATCGTCTCTCCCGCGAGGATCCCCGGCATGAAGCGTTCGAGCTGTTCGGGAGAGCCCGAATTCACGATGTGGGGGCCCGCCATGTCGGTGTGGACGAGCACCGTGACGTCGAAGCCGCCGAAGGTCGACGAACCCAGTGCTTCGGAGAAGGCCGCCGATGCGATCGGGCCGAGGCCCACGCCGCCCATCTCTTCGGGCACGCGCAGGCCGAGCATGCCGAGTTCGCCCAGCTGGCGGAGGATCCCGCGCGGGACTTCGCCTTTCTCTTCCCACGCTTCTCCGTGGGGCACGACTTCGTTCGCGACGAAGTCTCGTGTCTGCTGGACGATTGCTTTGAGTTCGTCCGTCATGTAGGCGTTGCGGTGGTTCATGCCTCGTCCTCCTGACCTTCCTTCTCGTCGTCGCTTTCGAAGCTCACGAGGATCTCTCCCCCTTCGACGGAGTCGCCTGCTTCGACGTGCACGGTCGCGACGACCGCGGAGGCCTTCGCGGTGAGGGAGTGGAGCATCTTCATGGCTTCGATCACGATCACGACGTCGCCGGCGGCGACTTTATCTCCCGCCGAGACGGGAAGCTCGGTGACCACGGCGGGAAAGGGCGAGCGAATCGCGTCGGCATCGCCGTGATCGCCGCCTGCGCCTCCGGCGGCCCAGTGTTCGCTGCGGGTGAGTACGCGAAAGCTGTGGGTGGCGCCGTCGACGTTCAGCGCCACGCGCCTTGCGGCGACGTCGACTGCGGTGGGTACGCGGCGCGTGGTGTCCGCAATCTCGACGATGAGCGAGCCCTCGTCGGGTTCGAGCTGCGCAGACTCGGCCTCGCGTTCACACACATCTCCGTGGTGATCGGCGAGCACTACCGGCAGGCTCGGGCGATGGGGGGTGACGCGGAACGACCCCTGGGCCGACCAGGGGCCGGAGCTGCGCTGCGCTTCCTTCGCTGCATTCCACGCGGTTGCAGCGAGGGTAGCCGCGTCGACTTCGGGCTGGGCCGGGACATAGGTGTTCTCGTCGAGGAATCGTGTGGTGACACGCCCTTCGACGATGACGGGTGTGTCGGCGAGCCAACGATGGAAGCCGGCGTTCGTCGTGAGGCCGCCGACCAGCAGTGCATCGAGCGCCGTGCAGAGTCGACGCCGCGCGATGTCGCGACCTTCTCCTTCGACGATCAGCTTCGCGACCATCGGATCGTAGTGGGGCGTGATCTCGCTTCCCGCCTCGATGCCACTTTCCCAGCGTACGCCTGCGGGTACGCGCAGGTCGGTGACGATCCCGACTTCCGGCGCAAAGCCGCGCTCCGGGTCTTCGGCGTTGATGCGGGCTTCGAACGAATGCCCGCGCTGCACGACGTCCGCCTGGGCGATCGGAAGCGGCTCGCCTTGCGCGACGAGCAATTGAAGCTCGACGAGATCGAGCCCCGTGATGGCCTCGGTGACCGGATGCTCGACCTGCAGGCGGGTATTCATCTCGAGGAAGAAGAACTCGTTCGTCTCGGCGTCGACGACGAATTCGACGGTGCCGGTCGAGTCGTAGGAGATCGACGACGCGAGGTCGCGCGCCGTGCGTCTCATCTCCTGCGAGACCTCGTCGGGTAGATTGGGGGCGGGCGCTTCTTCGAGGAGCTTCTGATAGCGGCGCTGCACCGAGCACTCCCGTGTGCCGAGATCGATCACGTTCCCGTGACGATCCCCCACGATCTGCACCTCGATGTGGCGTGCGCGTTCGAAGTAGCGTTCGACGAGCACGGCCGCGTCGCCGAAGCTGCGCTGGGCCTCCTGGGTGGCTTCGTCGAGAGCGCCTGCGAACTCACCCGCTTCGCGGACGATGCGAATCCCCTTGCCACCTCCACCCGCCGACGCCTTCACGAGCACTGGGTAGCCGATGCGTTCGGCTTCCCGCGCAAGTGTTTCGGGTTCCTGCGATTCGTCGAAGCCCGGAATCGTGGGAACGCCCGCGGAGATCGCGATCTCGCGGGCTTCGATCTTCGAGCCCATGGCCTGGATCGCCTTCGGGTTCGGCCCGACCCACACGAGGCCCGCCGCGGTGATCGCTTCGGCGAAGGCCGTGCTTTCGGAAAGGAAGCCGTAGCCGGGATGCACCGCCGTGGCTTCGGTCCTGTTCGCGACCTCGAGCCACGCGTCGACGTTCAGGTAGGAGTCGGCGAGGGCCGCGGGGCCGAGCCGCGTATCGATCGTCGCGTCCTTCACGAACGGTGCATCGCGGTCGGGATCCGCCCAGGCGGCGACGGTTTCGTGACCGAGGCGGTGGGCGGTGCGTTGGATGCGGCGAGCGATCTCGCCCCGGTTGGCAATCAGGATACGCATCGTCATCACATCCGATACACGAGACCCGGGCCCGGGGCGGGCGCGTCCTGCCGCGCGGACAGCGCGAGGCAGAGCCCGAGGGCATCGCGCGTGTGGACGGGGTCGATGAGTCCGTCGTCCCAGATTCGCGAGGTGCCGTAGTAGGGGTCGGACTGGGTTTCGTACTGATCGGCGACTTCCTTGCGAAGCGCCGCGATCTCCTCCTCGGTGGTCTGCGCGCCCTTCATGCCCGCAAGCCGGATGTCGACGAGCACGGTCTGCGCCGTGTTGGCCGCCATCGTGGCGCAGCGCGAGTTGGGCCAGCTGAAGAGGAAGCGGGGGTTGAAGCCGCGCCCGCACATGCCGTAGTTGCCCGCACCGTAGGCGCCGCCGATCAGCACGGTGAACTTCGGCACGGTCGCGTTCGCCACGGCGTACACCATCTTGGCGCCGTCCTTCGCGATGCCGCGCGCCTCCGACTCCTTCCCCACCATGTAGCCCGAGGTGTTCTGCAGGAAGAGCAGGGGGACACGGCGCTGTTCGCAGAGCTCGATGAAGTGGGTGGTCTTGAGCGCCTCTTCGTTGAAGATGATGCCCTGGTTGGCGATCACCCCCACGAGATGACCCCAGATGCGCGCGAAGCCGCAGACGATCGACTCGCCCCATTCGGGCTTGAAGGGCGAGAAGCGCGAAGCGTCGACCAGGCGGGCGATGATTTCCGTACTGTCGAAGGGGATGCGATCGTCAGCGCTGATGATTCCGTAGATCTCCTCGGCGGGATAACGGGGCGGTTCGGGATCGATGACGTCGAGCCAGCCCGGTCCCTCGCCGACGCGACGCTGGTTGGTGGCGAGGCAGAGTTCGCGCAGGCGCCCGTAGGCTTCGCGTTCGGTGTGCGCCAACTCGTCGCTCACGCCCGAGGTGCGCGTATGCAGCACGGCCCCGCCGAGGTCGTCGGGCTCGACGATCTCGCCGAGGGCTGCCTTCACGATGGGCGGACCACCGAGATAGATGCGCCCGATGCCGTCGACCATGATGACTTCATCCGACAGCGCGGGGACGTAGGCGCCCCCGGCCGTGCAGCCACCGAGCACGACCGAAAGCTGCGGCAACCCGGCCGCCGACATGCGCGCCTGGCGGTAGAACGAACCGCCGAAGTGATCCTTGTCGGGGAAGACCTCGTCTTGCAGGGGCAGGAAGGCGCCGCCCGAATCGACGAGGTAGATGACGCCGATGCCGTTCTCGAGGGCGATGTCCTGGGCGCGAACGTGCTTCTTGATCGAGGTGGGAAGCAGCGAGCCTCCCTTCACCGTCGCGTCGTTCGCGATGAACATGTAGGGCACGCCGTGCACCAGACCGATCCCCGTCACGATGCCGGCCCCCGGTGCGCCGTCGTCGTACTGCCCGAAGCCCGAGAGCGTCGAAAGCTCGAGGAAGGGTGTGCCCGAATCGATCACGCAATCGATGCGATCGCGCACCATGATCTTGCCGCGATCGAGGTGGCGCTCGATCGCGCGTTCGCGTCCCGGCCCCCCGTCGAGCACGACTTGCTGGCGCTCGCGCAACACGTCCACCAGCTCGTGGTATGCCGCGCTATTCGTCGCGAAACCGTCAGAGCGTGGGTCGATGCGAGTCTCGATGACCTTCATGCAGAAAACCCCGTCCAGAATTGCCGGGTGATGGTCTCGGCGAAGAAGTCGAGTTCGCCGCGTTCGCGGTCGAACCAATCGACCGACGAGTTCATCGACCCGAAGAGGGTGAGGCGCGCGAGTCCGATCGGGATGTCGTCGGCAAGCACGCCATCGTCGCGAAGTTCGCGCAGGAGTTCGGTCCACATCGCCTCGTAGGCGTCGCGCTCGCGCACGATGGCCTCGCAGACCGAAGGCGGTGCCGTGCGAAAGGTGGTCACGTGGGCCGCCGTGTAGGGGCCGTACTCGAAGAGCGCCGCGAGGTGGGCACGAACGTGGGCGGCGAAGCGCGTGCGTGGATCGGCGTCGCGCGTCGCGGCCTCGGCTTCGCCGAACGCCTCGACCATGACGTCCATGCCCCGCTGCAGGATGGCCTGGAGCAGCACTTCCTTCGAAGCGAAGTGGTAGTAGAGGGAGCCCGCCTTCATCCCGACGGCCGAGGCGATCTCGCGTAGCGAGGTCGCCTTGTAACCGCGCTCGAGGAAGAGGGAGGCGGCGACATCGAGGATCCGCTGCCGACCTTCGGGGCCTCCGCTCGCTTCGAGGCGATCCGGGTTGGGGGAGGGGCTTGCCATGGTGGTTGCGAACCTACCTAACGACCGTTAGATTTCAAGACCCAGAACGAATTCAGGGGTCCCACGGCTGCATTCTGCCGTCTGGCCTACCCAATGGACCCAGCGTGCACGCACGATAGAAGGAAGACAAGGACGCCCCCGCCATGCCGAACAACCTCATGTCGACCCCTGAACACGAACTCTTCCGCGAGACCGTCCGCAAGTTCGTCGAAGACGAACTGCGCCCGCGCGCACGCGAATTCGATGAAGCCGGCCGCTTCGACAAGACCCTTTACAAGAAGATGGGTGACCTCGGGATGCTCGGTCTTCGCTACGAGCCCGAGTACGGAGGTGCCGGCCTCGACTGGTCGTTCAGCGCGGTGATGTTCGAAGAGATCGGTCGCTGCGACAACGCCGGGGTCGCGATGGGCATCAGTGTCCACACCGACATGGCGACACCGTCGCTTGCGGAGTTCGGCACTCCGGAATTGAAGGCGCAGTATCTCGCGCCGTCGATCGCGGGCGACATGGTCTCTGCGATCGCGGTGACTGAACCCGACGCGGGCAGTGACGTGGCAGGCGTGAAGACGCGCGCGGTGCGCGACGGCGACGATTGGGTGATCAACGGTTCGAAGATCTACATCACCAACGCAGCCACCGCGGACTGGCTCTGCCTGCTCGCAGTAACCGACCCCGACGCGGGCTACGGCGGCTACTCCCAGATCGTAGTGCCGACGGACGTTCCGGGCTTCCGCTACGACCTGCTCGACAAGATCGGCAACCGCGGCTCAGACACGGGGCAGCTCTTCTTCGAAGACGTGCGCGTGCCGGTCGCCAACACGATCGGCGACATCGGCCGCGGTTTCCAGCAGCAGATGATGCAGTTCCAGGACGAGCGCCTCGTCGCCTGCGTCCAGGCGATGGCCCAGGCCGAAGACGTCTGGGAAGAAACGCGGCGCTGGGCCGAAGAGCGCATCCTCTTCGGCAAGCCGCTCTCGAAGATGCAGAACACCCAGTTCAAGATGGTCGAGATGAAGACGAAGATCGCCGCGGCCAAGGCCCTGACGCGCGATTGCGTGCAGAAGCGGGTCGACGGCGAAGACGCCACCGAGCTGATCACCATGGCCAAGCTCTACTGCGGCCGCGTGATCCGCGAAGTCGCCGACGAGTGCATCCAACTCCACGGCGGCTACGGTTACATGCGCGAGAGCTCGGCGGGCCGCGCCTTCGTCGATTCGCGCCTGATCTCGATCGGCGGCGGCACCGATGAAACGATGATGCAGTACCTGGCGAAGCAGCTGGGATTCTGAGCCCGGGGGCGCCCGCCTACTTCATCATGCTGGCGATCAATCGATCGTAGGCCCCATCGCCCAACCATCGGCGGGTACGGATGGTGGTCTTCGCGAGCTTGCCGGCCACGTATCGCGCCTTCGGCTTCTTCGCTTCGATGGCCTCGAGGATCACGTCGGCGATCACCGAGGGGTGGGAACCGCCGAGGTCCGCGTTCATCCGAAGGAAGCTCCGGACCATGTCGGCGTAGGGGCCGCTTCCCGAACGCTCGGCGGTCTTGCGCAGGGAGACGTCTTCGAACTCGGTCTGGATCGCGCCGGGCTCGATGATGACGACCTTGATACCGAAAGGGGCCAGCTCGTTGCGCAGGCAGTCGCTGAATCCCTCGACCGCGTGCTTGGAAGCGATGTACCACGAGCACAGTGGGATGTAGAGACGCCCGCCCGCCGAAGACACGTTGATGATGCGTCCGTCTCCCTTCTCGCGCATGTAGGGAAGGGCGAGCTGCGTGAGGCGCGCGAGGCCGAAGACGTTCACGTCGAACATCGCTCGGGCGTCCTCGGGGCTGGTGTCTTCCATGGCGCCCTGGTCCGCGCAGCCTGCGTTGTTGATCAAGACGTCGATGCCGCCTCGTTCATCGCTGATCTGTTGGACGGTGGTCTGGACATCGGCCTCCTTCGTCACGTCCATTCCGATGACGGTCGCGCCGAGATTGCCGAGGTCCTTCATGCTCTCGGTGCGGCGCGCTGCGGCATAGACCGAGTAGCCGCGATCGATCAACTGCTTCGCGGTTTCCTTGCCGATGCCAGCCGACGCGCCGGTGATCAGAACTGTCTGGTTATTGGACATGGGATGTCTCCTTTCAATGGGTGGGTGGGGCCGGTCAGGCCGGGTCGACGATTTCCTTCACGATCGGCATCGAAACGCCGCACTGCTTCGCGACGTCTAGGCAGATCGAGAGATCCTTTTTGGGCATGGCGGGAAGCGGGCCGCGGGAGGGCGGGAACGGGAAGTGCTTCGAAACGAAGCTGGCCCCGCTCGACTCGTTGAGGATCGACATGAACTGGTCGAGCTCCATACCGCGCGCGGCCACCATGTCGCGGACCTCCATCAGTAGCGCCCAGGTGCCGATCGACACCGCGTTGTTGGCGAGCTTCACCACCTGGCCCATGCCCACGTCGCCGCAGGGTCGAATCGTGCCGAGTACATCGAGCGCTTCCCGGTAGGTCGCGACCGCCGCCGGGTCTCCGCCGAGCATCAGGTTGAGCGTGCCGTTCTTTGCTCCAGCGGCGAGGCCGGTGAGCGGGCAGTCGACTACGTGGAGGTCGAGTTTCGCGGCTTCCCTCGAGAGTTCCTGGCAGTACTCCGGCGAAATCGTGCTCATCAACAACGCCGCACCGCCCGGCTTCATCGCCGCGAGCGCGCCCTTCGGGCCGCGGAGGATCCGGTCGTTCTGCTCTTCATCCCACACGATCGACATGAGCAGATCGGAGCGGCGTCCGACCTCTTGCGGATCGGGCACTTCCTCGAGTCCCTTCGCCGCAAGGCGCTCGATCGTTTCGCGTTTGCGGTTCGCGCAGCTCACGACCGGATAGCCGCGGTCGACGAGCCTTTCAGCCATGGGGCCGCCCATCGCGCCGAGGCCGATGATGCCGATGGTGGGTTTCTTGGACGTGGTCATGAATCGACTCCTTCTGTTGTCAGGAAAACGCGACTGCAGGCGCAGTCGGATCGGGTGCTAGCGTGCGAGCGATACGAGCAAGGGGACGAGCTGCATGAGTGACGACATCAAGAGCTTCAACGAGCGTGTCGCCGGCGGGAAAGGCGACGCCACGGTCATCATGCCGGCGGCGACCGTGATCCTCTTGCGCGATACGGACGCAGGCCCCGAGACCCTCATGCTGCGCAAGAACTCGAAGATCGCCTTCGGTGGGATGTGGGTCTTTCCGGGTGGTCGCGTCGACGATGAAGACGCGCCCGGGGAGAGCGACGAGGCGCGCGCCCGGGTCGCCGCGGTTCGCGAAGCGGAAGAAGAAGCCTCCGTGACCATCAGCGCCGACGATCTCGTCTGGTTTTCGCACTGGACGCCGCCGGCGATCGACATCCGCCGCTACAGCACCTTCTTCTTCGCGGCGCGTGCGACCCAGCACGACGTCACGATCGACCAGGGCGAGATCACCGACAGCCAATGGATCCGACCGGTCGATGCGCTCGCGAAGCAGCGCGAGAAGGAGATCGAGTTGGTTCCGCCGACGTTCGTGACGCTTCACTATCTCTCCCAACACCAGAGCGTCGATGCTGCGCTCGGTGGCATGGTTCCGGCCGAAGGTCCGCGCCACTACGTCACCCAGGCCGCGAAGGGGGACGAGGGGATGGTGGTGATGTGGGAAGGCGATGCGGGTTATCCGACGCTCGACCCGTCCGTGGCGGGGCCGCGGCACCGCCTGGTGATTTCGAAGCAGGGCTACGCTTTCGACGATTCGGGTCTCCGCTAGCGGAATCCGCGCGTTCCTTCTCAGTCGAGGTCGACGACGATCAACGTGCCGGTCCAGCTCGGAGCGGTCGGGCGCAGCTTCCCGAAGACCGACTTGCGCAATTCGGGATCGTCCTCGACTGCACGGATGTGACCCTCCAGGGTCTCGCCCTGGATGAACACGCTGCCGCGGCCGCCTCCCTCGCGAAGTTCTCGCCACCACGGAAAGTCGGCCGCGCCGTAAACGGTCTGACCTTCGCGCAGGTAGTTGATCGGAATGGCTTTGCCCGAGGGCAGGGTGATGAGCATGACCTTCTTCGCGCGCTCGCCCTGTGGGTCCTCGCGCAGCTCCTCGACCACGCGGGGGTTCGTGATCATTGAGTAGAAACAGGCCGACCCTCCCAGTAGCAGGAAGGCGGCGACGGCGATGATGGCGATCCATTTCATCATGTTTGATCTCCCGGGGCTGTGGGCGACTAGCGCTTCGCAGATTCGAGTTGCTTGCGGTGACGCGATGCGATCCTTCGAATCTCGCGATTCTCGAGCGTGCCTTCGCGTCGGCGATCCAGGGTGTTGCGAATCATGGCTTCGCCGATTGCGGTGTTGTCGACCGCGACGTCGGGCAGGAAGGCCAGCGGTCGGATGAGTGCGCTTCCCGCGCGCTGGAAGAACGCCATGCGGTCGGGCTCGACCGCGGGAAGGATCATCGCCGGCCGATAGTGGATGCAGCCACCGAGCCCGAGGGCGCTGAGGTCGTCTTCGGTCTCGGCCTTGACGCGGGCCCAGTTCATCAGGGCGCGGCGGCTGGTTCCCGAGCCGCTGATGAAGTGGAACGTCGCGTCGGGGCTTGCCACCCGGGTTGCGCGGCCCGCGGCGAGCGCCATGTCGTGGGTGATCCGGTAGTAGTCGGTCTTGTCTTTCGCTTGCGAGGCCGAGATGCCGAGGCAGAAGCACACCGCATCGACACCCGTCAGTGCGGATGCAATGGCGTCGAGGTTCAGGAAGTCCTTGCAGTGCACTTCGGAAAGGCGCGGGTGGGAAGCAGGGAGGGCGCGGCGCGTGACGGCGCGCACTTCGCTGACTCGAGGCTCGTCGAGCCAGGCTTGCAGCACGCCCGCACCGGCCAACCCACTGGCACCGAAGATCGCGACGCGAAGTTCAGGGTTGGCGGACATCAGGCACGGCCTCGGATCGCATAGCGGATCGGCAGGTGCTTCACGCCGCCCACGAAGCTCGACGCGAGGCGCTCGGGTGGGGCCGTGAGCTCGGCCGAATCGAGGCGGGGCACGAGTTCTTCGAGCAGGACGCGAATCTCCATCCGCGCAAGCGTTGCGCCGAGGCAGAAGTGTTCGCCGATGCCGAAGCCGAGGTGGGGGTTGGGGTCGCGGTCGACTCGGAACTGGAACGGATCTTCGAAGACTTCTTCGTCGCGGTTCGCCGAGGAGTAGAAGAGGGCGACGGATTCGCCTTTGCGAATCTTCTCGCCGCGCAGTTCGTAGTCGCACATCGCCGTGCGCGCGAAGTGGTTTACCGGGCTCGTCCAACGGACGATCTCGTCCGCTGCACTCGCCGCAAGCCCGACGTTCGCGCGGAGTTTGGCGAGTTCGTCGGGGTGCTCGATCAGCGCGAGCATTCCGCCGGAGATGGCGTTGCGCGTGGTTTCGTGGCCTGCGGTGAGGACGATCAGGTAGTAGCTGAGGAGTTCCAGTTCGGGGATCGGCTGGCCGTCGACCTCGGCGTGGGCCAGCAGGCTCGCCAGATCTTCCTGCGGATTCGCGCGACGTTCATCGGCGGTCTTCTTGAAGTAGGCGAAGAACTCGCGTCGCAGCTGCTCCATGTCCTCGTCGCGATCTGCCGAGCGTTGGAACTCGGGGTCTTCTGCGCCAAACATCCGGTTTGTGGCGTCGAGAACGAAGGGCTCGTCCTCTTCGGGCAGGCCGAACAGGTGGGCAATCAGTCGTAAAGGGTGGAGCGAGGCGACATCGGCGACGAAGTCGCCTTCGCGCGAAGCGGCCATCTTGTCGACGAGTTCCTTCGCCGACTCGACCATCCGCTCCTCGAGCATCTTGATGTTGGTCGGCTTGAACCAGGGTGTGGCGAGGCTGCGATAGGTACGGTGATCCGGCGGGTCCATGTTCACGATGGTCCGCATCACGTTGCCGATGGAATTCGCCTTCTGCCTGGCTTCGGTCAAGATCGTGAGGCGCGGTTCGCTCGAGAACTTGTCGGGCTGCTTCGAGATCTCGCAGATGTCGGCGTGCTTCGTCACGGCCCAGAAGCCCTGGTAGCCGTCGGGTTCGAACCAGCGCAGCGGTGCGTTGGCGCGTAGCTCGCTCCACTGCGCATGAGGGTACCCGTTCTCCGCGTAGTAGTGGGGATCGACGAGTTCGAGTCCGAGGTCGCTCATGCTTGCATCTCCCTCAGTGGGTCTTTCGCGGTCGGAGTGCCGTGATGCTTGCGATGGCCATCAACTGACCGGTTTCCGTGAAGATGTTCATGCGCCCGTGGATCGCTCGCGGTCCGATGTGGGCGATGTGGGTGTCCGTCAGGATCCACTCCGTATCAGGTGTCATGACGACGCGCAGGGTGTTGTCGAGGCCGATGCTCCCGCGCGTAGCGGGGTGGGCGCCGGAGATGAAGTCGCCGAGAATGGCCAGGAGGCCGGCGCAGGTCGGGTGCGCGTCGACCGAACGAAACCAGAGCGATTGGTTCCCGCGCTCATCGTCCTGATTCGCCAGGCGTCGTTCGAATTGGCTCATCAAGCCGCCAGGGAGGCTGGCGGATGATCCGTCGTGTTCGGGGCACGACTCCGGCGCGGGCACGTCGGGCATGGCCTCGAAGGACTGGCCGCCCGCTTCTTCGCGATCTCCGAGTGCCCCACTCGTAGCGAGGATCAAGCGGTCGCCGTCGCGCAGCGTCGCACGCGCTTGTGGCGTCCGGCGTCCCCCGCCAACGATTTCGACCTCGATATCGAAATCGGTTTCGATCGGGGCCGTGTTGAGGAACTGGGTGGTCGACCAGAGGAGGGACTTGCCCGTCGCGCGTTCCATGGCCTCGATCGCGGCCGCATTCGTGACGCCCCCCATCGGCGCGGTGAGCCCCGGGATGCGGGCGCACGCGGCCTCGGTCGCGATCCAACGGAATCGGAGTTTCGAGTTCGGGTCCGGGCGCGGGATCCAGAAGGCGTGGGTTTGCGCCACGAAGGTCTCCTCCGCGTGGTTCACGCTTCGGAATCCGAAGACTTGAGCCAGCTGAGCTGCTTGCCGTAGCGGTCGCCCGCCACCCGCTCGGGGGTGAAGAGCGCATCGAGGCGCGTCACGACATCGGCCGAAAGATCGATGTCCGCAGCCGCGCAATTCTCCTCCAGGTACTTCAATCGCTTGGTGCCCGGAATCGGAGCGATGAAGTCACCCTTCGCAAGCAGCCAGGCGAGTGCCAGCTGGCCAGGCCGGATCGACAGACCCTCGGCGATGCCTTCGAATTCGCTCACCAACTGCATGTTGTGATCGAACTCGTCACCCTGGAAGCGCGGCATCGCGCGGCGGATGTCGCCCTGCTCGAAGCCGTCGTTCTTTTCGACTCCGCCCGCGAGCATGGCGCGTCCGATCGGTGAGAAGGGGACGAAGCCGACACCCAGCTCCTCGCAAGCGGCCAGCACGCCGCTTTCGGGATCCCGCGTCCACAGCGAGTACTCCGACTGCACCGCGGCAATCGGATGCACCTCGTTGGCCCGGCGCAGGCTATCGGCGTTGACTTCGCACAATCCCAGGTAGCGCACCTTTCCGCTCTCGACCAGGCGCGCCATGCCGCCCACGGTGTCCTCGATGGGCACTTCGGGGTCGGGGCGGTGTAGGAAGTAGAGGTCGATGTATTCGGTGCCGAGGCGCTCGAGGCTTTCGTTGCAGCGATCTTCGACGCGATCGGGATGTCCGTCGACGCTCGGCGGCTTTCCTTCCTGGATGACGAAGCCGAACTTCGTCGAGATGACGACTTGATCGCGCTTCGAAGCGAACGCGCGCCCAAGCAGTCGCTCGTTCGCGCCGGCACCGTATCCGTTCGCGGTGTCGAAGAGCGTCACGCCGAGTTCGATGGCGCGATGAAGCACCTTTTCCCCCTCGACTTCGTCGCCCGCGCCATAGACGCCCGTCATCGTCATGCAGCCGAGGCCCATGGCTCCGACTTCGAGCGCGCCGAGATTGACCTTCTTCATGCTTCAGTACCTCGATCTCTGAATGGAACGTCTCCGGTCCCCTTGCGGAGAGCGTGACTCACGACGACGGCAAGAGCAGCGGTTCGATCTTGTCGAGCCACTCCTGGCGCGGCGGGCCTCCCGACAAGCTCATCAGGAACTGGGCGTCCTTGCCACAGGGGTTGTGGACCGGCATGTCGGTCGTCGCGCATGCGTAGATCATGTCGGCGACTTCCTGCGGATCGGCGGTTTCGCCGCCCTCGGCCTTGACCGACTGCATGAAGTGCTCGCGCAGCCGCCTGGTGAAGGCCTGGAGTTCTTCGTCACCCGTTTCGAGATAGGCATCGTTCGCGTTGCCACCGAAGTCGGTGGAAAGGTATGCACCGGGGGCGACGCTGCGCGCGCGAACGCCGAGCAGCTTGTACTCGAGATCGATGCACTCCGTGAAGCCCTCGACGGCCCACTTGGACGACGAGTAGGCCGATTCGGCGGCCAAGCCGATGACGCCGGCCATCGAAGTCACGTTCACCACCACGCCCTGCTTGCGCTGGCGCATGTGGGGCAGCACCGCGCGGCAGGTGTTCATCACGCCGAAGACGTTGGTGTCGTACATCTTGCGCACTTCGGCGTCGGGCATCTGCTCGAGCATGGCGTGACCGCCGTAGCCCGCGTTGTTCACCAGCACATCGATGGCGCCGAAGCGTTCGAGGGCTTCGTTCACCGCGGCTTCGACGCTCGCGACGTCACTCACGTCGAGGCGGGTCACCAGCACGTCGTCGAGTTGCGTGAGTTCGGTTTCCTTTTCGGGGGTGCGCATGGTGGCCACCACGTTCCAGCCCTTGTCGTGAAAGGTCTTGGCGGCGAGCTTGCCCATGCCCGACGAGCAACCCGTGATCAGAACCGTCTGCTTGTCACTCATTTTCGAATCTCCATCTGAATCGTGAAATCACTTCTCCGCGGGGATCCACACGGCGTGGTCCACGCTGCCGAGCTGTTCGAACTGCTCGGCGATCATCAATCCCTCGCGCGTCTTCTCCGGCCGGATGTCGTGCGGCCAGACGAGCACGACGGCGAGGTCTCCCTCATAGAAGGCGTGTTGGAGCACCATGGCCTTGGCCGAGGCGTGCGAAGCGTCGACCTCGGCGACCTGGCCGAGCAGGGCCGGAAGCGCCGCTTCCAGCACCGGCGGTGTCGACCTTACGCGCACCTGTTCCACCCACTCGCCCGATGTCATTTCTGTCTCCTGCGATTCTCGATCGAGGCAAATGCAGGCAGCGTGCCGAACGTCCAAGTATTCGAAATCACAAGAGAATTCTGCTTTCGTGGCGACTGGGAGCGCAACATGTCACGCCTGGAGACGCGGCATTTGGCGCCGAACGCAGTATGTTGCGCTTCGAAGGAGGCGAGAATGGCCGTGGCGGAGAGCGAGTTCTTCCGGGAGATGACCCTGCGGATCTGCGGGAGTCTCGACATCGACGAGGCCCTCGCGAACGCGTTCGCCTACCTCGAACGGCACTTCCCCGTCGACGTGATCGCGCTCGGCTACTCGGATCTCGCGACCGAGCGCATCCACGTGCTCGGTTTCGCGAAGCGCGAGGGGAGCACGACCATTTGGGACGAAACCGTCCGCGAGATCCCCGTTCCGCCCGTCGCCGTCGACTATCGACGCGCTCGCGAGCCCGTGCGTCCGCCAGTGACGTTGATCAACCGCGTCGAACCCGCCCAGGAGCCCTTGCTCAGCCTGTTTCCGCGCCTTGCCGACCAATCCGCGCTCTTCCTTCGTCTCGACATCGATCGCGAGGAGTTCGGAACCCTCGTCGTCTCTGTCGACGGCCACGATCGATACACCGAGCGACACGCCCAGCTGCTCGAATCCATCCGCGAGCCTCTCACGATCGCGACGATCAACGCACGGCGTTACCTCGAACTCATGCACGCGAAGGATCAGCTCGCCGAAGACAACCGGGCGCTCTCGGCCGACATCAAGCGCTCCCTCGGTGACGAGGTGGTGGGCGCGGATTTCGGTCTGCGTGAAGTGATGGAGCAGGTGCGGCAGATCGCGCCTTCGAACAGCGCAACGCTCCTGCTGGGCGAAACCGGCACGGGCAAGGAAGTCGTCGCGAACGCGATCCACATGGCTTCGCCGCGGAGTTCCGGGCCGATGATCTCGATGCAATGCGGGGCCATTCCCGAGTCGTTGCTCGACAGTGAACTCTTCGGCCACGAGAAGGGCGCCTTCACCGGGGCGTCCCAGCGCAAGCGCGGGCGGTTCGAACGGGCCGACGGTGGGACGCTCTTCCTCGACGAGATCGGGGAACTCAGCCCCGAGGCCCAGGTGAAGCTGCTACGCGTCCTGCAGGAGCAGCGCTTCGAGCGCGTGGGCGGTAGCGAGCCCATCGAGGTAGACGTGCGCGTGATCGCGGCCACCCATCGCAACCTCGAAGAGATGGTGCGCGAAGGCACGTTTCGCGAAGACCTCTGGTACCGCCTCAACGTGCTGCCGATCCGCATCCCGCCCCTGCGTCTGCGACGCGAGGACATCCCTTCCCTCGTGCAGTACTTCATCCAGCGCGCGGCGAGTGAGCTGAACCTGCCCCACGCCCCGGGGATCGACGCCTTCGAGCTCGAACGCCTCAAGGCCTACGACTGGCCGGGCAACGTGCGCGAGCTGCAAAACGTGGTCGAGCGCGCGTTGATCCTCTCGCAGGGCGGTCCGCTGCGCTTTCCCGATCTCGGCACCGGCCGCCAAGCATCCGGCACCTCCGCGCCGCCGCGCGAAACGACGCGACTCGGGACCCTCGACGAGGCCATGGCAGACCACATCCGCCGCGTGCTCGATCGAACGAACGGGCAGGTCGCCGGGCCGGGTGGGGCGGCCGAGATCCTCGACATGAACCCCAGCACACTTCGCTTTCGCATCAAGAAGCTGGGTATCACCGCTCCCAAACGAATCTGACGACAGGCCCAGCGTAATCTCATGGTGCGGGAGAGGGTGTGTACTCTTCCGGTCCACGTGAGAATGGGGCTGAGGACATCATGCCGTCTCTTGATCGGGTCGTATTCAGTCTGGGAGAGCAGTCCATTTCGCTTGGGCAGCTGTTGCTCGTTCCGACCATCCTCGTGGTCGGCTACCTGCTGATCCGCTGGTCGACGAACCTCCTGATCAACCGACTGACAGTCCGCAAGGTCGAGCCCGGCCTCGTCCATCTGGTGCGGCGTGTTCTCTACATCGTCGCCCTCGCGATCCTCGTCATCACCACGCTCGAAATCCTGAACGTGCCGATGACTGCATTCGCATTCGTCTCCGGCGCCATAGCGATCGGGGTCGGCTTCGGTGCGCAGAACATCATCAACAACTTCATCAGCGGTTGGATCCTGATGTGGGAGCGACCCGTTCGTATCGGCGATTTCGTCGAGTTCGGTGAAAACACGGGCACCGTCGAAGCGATCAATACGCGCTCGACGCGCATCCGTCGAATCGACGGTGTTCACATGCTGGTGCCGAACAGCACCCTGCTGGAGAACACGGTCGTCAACTGGACGCTGATCGACCGCGTGACGCGAACGCGCGTGCGGGTCGGTGTGGCTTACGGATCCCCGGTCGAAAAGGTGGCCGAACTGATCATGCAGGCGACCCGGGAGCACGAGGCGACACTCGACGATCCGCCGGCGAGGGTGATTTTCGAGGATTTCGGAGACAATGCCCTGATCTTCGACGCCTACTTCTGGATCAATGCGACGGCCGAACGCGAGCTTCGCGTGGTGCGTAGCGACATTCGTTTTCGGATCGTCGAGTTGTTCGAATCCGAGGGGATCGTCGTAGCCTTCCCGCAGCGGGATGTGCACCTCGATGGAACGCTGAAGCTGATCGGCGAGGAGTCAACGACCTCGCGCGAGCCGGGTACTGCGTCGTGAACGCCGAAGAAGCGCGACAGTACCCCGCTGAGGATTGTCTCCTCTGGAGCTACCGCCTGGACGGCGAGGGTGGCGGGCGTCAGCAGGGGCGGCACGCTGAGGGAAACGAGGGGGCGCCGGGCTTCGATTGGTTTCATCTACGCAGCGATGAGCCGGCATCGATTTCCTGGATGCAGGAAATGAATCTCGATCCGCACGTGATCGAAGCCCTGTCCGCCGAGGAGACGAGGCCCCGCATGGCGCAGTTGGCCGACGGAATCCTCGTCAATCTGCGCGGTGTGAACCGCAATCCCGGCGCCGACCCGGAAGACATGATCGCCATTCGCCTCTGGTTCAATCGCGACATGATCGTAACGGCGCGTCGGCGGGATCGACGTCTGTTGTCGGTGGAGGATGTTCGTGCGCTGATCGATCGAGGGCGCGGGCCCCGGACCACGGGCGAGTTCGTGGCGTCCCTGCTCGAGCACCTGGCCGCACGCATCGGCGACGTCGTCGACGACATCGACGAAGCCTTGAGCACGATCGAATCCCATCTGGGCGATGACAGCCTGCGGCCCGCCGTGCATGACCTGCTGGATGCCCGTCGGCAGATCGCTGCGATTCGCCGCTATCTGGCACCGCAGCGGGAGGCCCTGTCGGAATTGGTCCGATCGCGCACCGATCTGCTCTCGGCCGAGAACATCATCGACCTGCAGAATCAGACTGACCGGATCATGCTCTTTGTCGAAGACCTCGATCTCGCGCGCGAGCGCACGCTGATGCTCCAGGGCGACCTGCAGAACCGCCTGGCCGAACAGCAGAACGCCCGGATGTATCTGTTGTCCATCGTGGCGGCGATCTTCCTGCCTCTCTCGTTCTTGACCGGCGTGTTCGGAATGAACGTGGCCGGCCTACCCGGGATGGAGGATCCGAATGCATTCGGCATCCTGGCGCTGGCCATGCTGGTCTTGACGCTGGCCCTGGTCGGGTTCATGCGCTGGAAGAAGTGGCTTTGAGGGGCACGGGTGAACTGGATTCGAATCCAGTCGAGTAGGCGAGGAGGCGAGTAGGCTGGTGGCACCGGGCCGGATATCGTCACCCGACACCCGGGAGAGGAACGCATGATCGACTACGACCCCTATTCGAAGGAAGCCTACGAAGATCCGCTTCCCTTCTACCAGCAGCTTCGAGACGAAGCGCCCTGCTACTTCATCGAGGGGCGCAATGCCTGGGCGCTTTCGCGCTTCCAGGATGTCTGGGACGCGCATCTCGACACGGCGCACTTCACGGCGCGTCACGGCACCATGCCGTGGCACGCGATGAGTGAGACCCCCGAGCTCCCCGCGATGCTTCACCAGGTGGACCCGCCGCTCCACGGCAAGCTCCAGAAGGCCGTGATGCCCTACTTCGATGCGCGGGCGATCGAGCGACTCACCCCGGAGATCGAACGTCTTGCTCGCGCGCGAGTCGACGCCGCCTACGAACGTGGGAGCTTCGACATCGTGCACGATCTCGCGTGGCCTCTCGCGGCCGAGGTGACGTGTCTGGTGATGGGGCTTCCGATCGAAGAAGCCGCGCTCATGAAGGAACTCACCGAGACGTCTCAAGATCGCGAGCCCGGCGTCGCCGGCCCGAGCGAGAAGGGCAACGCGGCCCTCAGGCAGATCATCTCACTGCTCGTCGAACGAACGAAGGAACGCCGAGCGGCGGGCTTCGACGGCGAGGGGATGATCGACATGTTCGGTCGACTCGAGATCGATGGAGAACCGATCGGAGACGACTTCGCGATCGCGATGCAGGCGATGATGTTCTACACGGGGGGCAGTTCGCAGTTTCCGAAGGGCTTCGGCGCCCTGGCGTATCGGCTGCACGAGAACCCCGATCAGCGCGCCGAGGTGGTGGCGAACCCGGAACTCGCCCAGGCCGCCTTCCTCGAAGCCCTGCGCATCGACAACCCCACGCAGATGCTCGGGCGCCAGGTGACGGCACCCGTCGAGATCCACGGGCAGACGCTCGAACGCGGTCAGGGCGTGCTCTTTCTATACGCCTCGGCTGGACGCGACGAGCGGGAGTTCGACGAGCCCGATCGATTCGACATCCACCGGCGACCCGAGCGGACGATCTCCTTCGGGGCCGGTCCGCACATGTGCACGGGACGCGGGATAGGGACCTTCGAGGGGGTGCTGCTGGCACGGTTGATTCTCGAGCGCATGCCCGAGTACGCGATCGACACTTCGCAGCTCGAACCGATCCGCACGGAGTACATGCGCGGCTGGCAGACGCTGCCGGCGACGCGCGACTAGGGTCGCGGGGAACAGTCGGACATCGAAGCAGGGGACGACGACCGATGGAACTCGATGAACTGCTCGCCGAGCGCGAGATCTACCGGCAGCTCGTCCGCTTCGCGCGAGCGATGGACGCATGCGACTGGAAAGCATTCGGAACCCTGTGCACCGAAGACATCGAAAGCGACTTCGGTCTCGGCGCGCAGACGGGTCGCGACGTCATGGTGGAGCACATGCGACGCTACCTGGACGTCTGTGGCCCGACCCAGCACATGCTCGGCAACGTGCTGATCGACGTCACCGGCGATCTCGCCCACAGCGAAGCCTACGTGGCCGACATGCATCTGGGGGCGGGTGAGAAGAACGACCTCACGTTCCGAACCCTCGGCATCTACAACGATGACTGGAAGAAGGTCGACGGACGCTGGTTGATGTGCCGCCGCATCAAGGACAACCGCGCGACGATCGGCTCGATGGACGTCTTCACCCCCGGCTAGCAGCGAGCGCGCGCTAATCTCGTGGACCCGATCCCTCGAATGGAGCGCCCCCCCTTGTCCGACACCGAGCAACCCATCAGCCGCTTCGAGATCCCCGATCTCGCGATGATGCCCGACGACATCCGCGAACGGATCCTCGCGGTGCAGGAGAAGTCGGGCTTCATCCCCAACATCTTCCTCGCCCTGGCCCATCGGCCCGACGAGTTTCGTGCCTTCTTCGCCTATCACGATGCGCTGATGGAGAAGCCGGGCAACCTCAGCAAGGCCGAACGCGAGATGATCGTGGTGGCCACGAGCAACCTCAATCAATGCCAGTACTGCGTGATCGCCCACGGCGCGATCCTGCGCATCCGCGCGAAAGATCCTCTCATCGCCGACCAGGTTGCGGTCAACTATCGCAAGGCCGACATCAGCGATCGTCAGAAGGCGATCCTCGACTATGCGGTCAGGGTGTCGACGGCGGCCCACGAGGTCGGCGACGCCGACTTCGAGGCCCTGCGCGCACACGGTATCGACGACGATGACATCTGGGACATCGGCGCCATCGCGGCCTTCTTCGCGATGTCCAATCGACTCGCCAACGCGATGAGTCTGCGGCCGAACGCCGAGTTCTACACCCTGGGTCGCTGAGGGGAGGGACGGGAGTTGGTCCAATACGCGTCGGGATTTCGTCCTGGTCTCTTCGAGGGACATACCGTCCTGGTGGCGGGGGGAGGCGGCGGCCTCGGTCGATGCATCGCGCACGAACTCGCGTCCCTTGGCGCAAAGCTCGTGTTGATGGGCCGAACCCGGGAAAAGCTCGATCGCACGCGCGACGAGATCACCGAAGACGGCGGCGTCGTGATCGAGTGTCTCTCCCTCGAGCTGCGAGACGAGCAGGCGGTGATCGACGGCGTCGCGAAGGCGGTGGCCGCGGCGGGCGCGCTCACGGGCCTGGTGGGTGCCGCGGGCGGCCAGTTTCCCAAGCCCCTCGAAGAGCTGAGCCTGAACGGCTGGAACGCGGTCATCTCGAACAACCTGACCCAGTACTTCCTGCTCTCGCGGGAGGTCTACCGCCAGTCGATGTCCCGGCACGGGGGCAGCATCGTTCACATCGGCGCCGACTACGCGCGCGGCATGCCGGGCATGGGGCACAACGGCGCGGCGCGCGCCGGGCTCTCCAACCTGACCATGACCTCGGCCGCCGAGTGGGCGCCGGCGGGCGTGCGCGTCAACTGCGTGCTTCCGGGTTTCATCGATACCACGGGCCTCGATCGCTACCCCGAGAGCGCGTGGGATGGCCTGCGCAACATCGCGCGCCGCGTTCCCCTCGGTCGCCACGGGACGGCCTCTGAGATCTCTGCAGCGACTGTCTTCCTGCTGAGTGACATGGCGGCGTACATCACCGGTACCGACCTGCTGGTCGATGGTGGGATTCGAAACGGTGCGGGTTCGTTTCTCTTCGACTCCAGTGGCCAGGCGAACCCGAAGGAATGGAATGCCTTTCACCGCGACGAGCGTGCGCAACTGCTCGCCGGGCAGCGCGCACGCGGTGACGAGGAGGTGGAATCGTGACGAAGGAAGCAGGGAAGGGCGCCCGCCCGACGACGGTGCGCCTGCAGAAGATCTCGCGGGCGTTCATCGAGAGCGCGGCACTCAACGCGGCGATCGATCTCGAACTCTTCACCGCCGTGTCGGCCGGACACGACACCCCGGAAGCCATCGCGAAGCATGCGGGCATCACGGCCTTGAACGCCGATCGCCTGATGACGATGTGCGCGGCGTGTGGATTGCTCTCATGGAAGGACGGGCGGTACGAGAACGCGGATGACGTCGAGCGATTCCTCGTCGCAGGCAAGCCGAGCTACGCCGCAGCCTGGCTGCGCTTCGCGCAGGCCGACTGGAAGCGTTGGGGCGAGCTCAGCAAGCACCTGCGCAACACGAGCGAGATCCGCCCGATCGGCGATTACGAGACCATGACGGTCGAGCAGGCGCGCCGCTATCACGAAGCCACCAGCAGCATCGGTTTCGGGGCCGCACGCCGCTTCGTGAAGCAGGTCGATCTCACCGGGCGCAAGCGGATGATGGACCTCGGCGGCGGCTCGGGGGCCTACTCGATCACTGCGGTCCAGAACTTCGAGGGGCTGAGTGCCGTCGTCTTCGATCTGCCCCCGGTCGCGACCGTGACCCGGGAGTACATCGAGAAGCACGGCGAATCCGACCGCGTAGGTGCGCAGGCCGGCGACTTCACGAAGGACGAGCTGCCGAAGGATTGCGACGTCGCCGTCATGGCGAGCAATCTCCCGCAGTACGGCGCCGAAGTGATCCAGCAGGTCATCGGGCGCGCCCACGACGCGCTGCTTCCCGGTGGCGAGATGCACCTCGTGGGCGAGATGCTCGACGACGATCGCACCGGCCCCACCGACGCCGCGATCTGGGGGCTACTCGAAGCGCTCGCGAACAGCACCGGCACCACCCACACGCGGAGCGACTGCGTGGGCTTCTTCGAGAACGCCGGCTTCGAGGACGTCTCGGTTCACGAGTTCATCCCCGACATTCTCGTTCGCGTGAGCGGCCGAAAGCGCGAGTGACATTCGCCGGGTCGGGCTCGCGCCGAAGCCCTGCGCGCCTGTTATTCTGGGCCCATGCCGGAACGAACCCGAAAGCTCCACGACCAACTCGGTGAACTCCTGAACGAGCTGCGCAGCGTCGACGACGCCGACGCCGTGCGCGGGGATGTCCCCGAACTCGAAGAACTGCAGCAGGAACTCGGCCGCATCCTCGAAGAGCCGCCGACCTCGGCGTTGACCGATCGGCTGCGGGCCGCCCTCGAACGCTTCGAGGAACGCCACCCGAAGCTCACCATGCTCACCGGACGCATCGCCGACACGCTGAGCGACATGGGCTTCTGATCGAAGCCGGCTCCGCGCTCCCTACTGCACGAAGTCGGGATTCTTCCAGCCGGGAGGCGCCTGGAACTCCTCCGGCGGCGTGAGCCGGGAGACGTAGTCGAGCACGGCCGCGATCTCGTTCTCCTGGAAGCTCTTGATCTGGGCCAGCATCTCGGGGTCGGCGTTCTTGCGCTTGCCCTCGAGCATGCGTTCGAGCTGGCGCACCAGGTAGCGATAGTGCTGGGACTGGATGCGCGGGATGTACTTCTCGCCATCCCCCTCGCCCTCTGCGCCGTGACATCGCAGGCAGTTGTCCTTGTAGAGCCTTTCGCCGAGGGCGAGGTCGTCGCCCTTGCCCTTGCCGTTTTCGATGCTGATCTCGAGGGTGTCGATGTAGCCCGCAACGTCGGCGACGGCCTGCGCTCCGCCCATGCTCTCGGCCGATGAGTAGGGCTCCATCAGGGGGTTCTCGCGGTTGCCCGCGCGAATGTCCGCGAGCTGTTTGATGACGACCTTGCGATGTTGACCGGCCAGCTGGGGAACGGAGCCGCTCTTGTAGCCCCAGCCCTCGGGCATGTGGCAGGCCGCGCATTCGCGATAGATCGTGAGACCGTTCTCGACGTTCGGAGTGAGGGTGAGTGCGCGCTCGACTTCCTTTGCGGACCTGGCCTGCAGTTCCTCGACCGACGGCGCCTTGACGACCGCTGCTTTCACCTCCGCCGGAATCTGGAGTGCCTCGAAGCAGTGCTTCAGTCTTCGTGCCGCCCGGTCGTGCTGCCCCATGTCGTAGAGCTTCATCGCCAGGTTGCGGCGGGATCGACAGCTTTCGACTGCCGCCTGGATCACCTTGTTCGGGTTCTTCGCCAGGGCCTTGTCGATGCGGCGGACGTCGTCGTAGAAGTCGTCGGCCATCGCGGGCGTCGTCGACACGAAGGCCAGTGCGGCAAAGAAGAGTGCGAGCTTCTTCGTGGTTGAAGGTATGGTGAAGGAATCGGGTCGATGGGGTTGCGGCATGCGGGCAGTCTACCCGCGCGGAGGATGGTCCGTCTCGCTCGATCGTACCCGTGCGCGAACCTGCGCAGCGGGCGAATGGAATCATGAGGAGGGTGTGGCGAAGTGTCACAATCGAGTCGACGCAAGCCGCGAAGTCGATGGCCGAGCTGAAGAAACCCGTCGAACTCTGCCGGTCGGGCAGGCTGAACCCCGAGGCCGTGGGTTGGTCTCGCGAACCGATCCACGATTGCTCCCTGGCCGGAACACCCTGGCTGCGCCGCAAGCGATGGAACTACTGGGCGATCACCACGCCGACCCATCTCTTCTCGCTCACCGTATCGACTCTCGACTACGCCGCACTCGGGTTCGTCTACTTCGCGGAGTTCGAATCGGGGCTGTTCCACGAGGAGACGGTGTTGGTCCCCCTCGCGCGGGGCGTCGCCCTGCCGGATACCGTGCACGCCGACGTCCACTTCCAACACCGCGGCCTCGCGATCTCCATGCTGCACAGCGAAACCGAGGCCGGGCATCGGGTGACGCATACGGTCGACATGCCCGCCTTCATGCGCCGCGGCTTGAAGGCCGAGTTCGTCGTTTCCTACCCCCACAATCACGAGACGCTGAACGTGGTCGTTCCCTGGGACGATCGACGTTTCCAGTTCACCGCGAAGCACAACACCCTTCCCACGAGCGGCTTCGTTCGACTTGGAACCGGTGAAGACGCGCGCGAGATCCGCTTCGGAGGCCCGAACACCTTCGCGTGTCTCGACTACGGTCGCGGCGTCTGGCCGTATCGCTGTTCGTGGAACTGGGGGGCGGCGTCCGGTCACCAGCACGACCGAACCGTGGGTTTGAATCTCGGCGGGCAGTGGACCGACTCCACCGGCGCCACCGAGAACGCGGTCTGCGTCGACGGTGTATTGGCAAAGGTCGACGAAGACCTCGTGTGGGAATACGACAAGGGCGATTGGATGGCGCCCTGGAAGATCCACACCGCGAACGGGCGCGCGATCGATCTCGAGTTCACACCCGTGATGGAGCGCGTCGCCACCACCAACGCCTGGCTCGTGCGTTCTGAGGTCCACCAGATATTCGGTCGCTACCGCGGGACGATTCGCGATGCCTTCGACCGCGTCGTCGAAGTCGACGACCTCGTGGGTTGGGCCGAGGACCACCAGGCGGCGTGGTGACGATCTCGAGCGCGGTCATCCGAAGAGCAGGACGAGCACCGCGGCTTGAATGCAGAGAAAGAGACTCATCGCGATACCCCAGACCCGTGGCGCACGAATCATCTCCATGAAGACGCCGACCACGAGGTGGGCCTTCGCGAGCGCGATGCCGACCACCCAGGCGGCCGTCGAGCCCCCTGCGGCGCGATTCCCTTCGGCGATCCAATAGCTCCCGAGGGTGGCTCCGAGCAGGACCATCCAGGTCACGAGCACGTGCCTCTTTTCGCGCCCGACTTCATTGACTCGAGACACGTTCACCTCGCCAGATAGAGAAGTGGAAAGAGGAAGATCCAGAGCAGATCGACCAGGTGCCAGAAGACCGCGACGGCTTCGACGGCCAATGGGTTCGCCGCGCCGTACGCGCCCCGCCTTGCGCGCATCGCGGTTGCAGAGAGGAAGCCGACCCCCGCCAGCACATGGAGGAAGTGGAGTGCGGTGAGGAAGAGGTAGAAGAACCAGAAGCTGCTCGTCGAAAGCGAGATCCCCGCAGCGAACACATCGCCGTACTCACTGAGCTTGATCGACATGAAGATCACGCCGGACAATGCTGCGCCTCCCAGGCATCGGGCGGTAGTGATCGGACGATTCTCCCGATTGGCGAGTACGCCGCGGGCGGCGAGCCAACCCCCGCAGAGCAGCACCGCTGTATTCACGGCACCGAGCAGGGGATGGACCTGTGCCTGTCCTGCGGCGAAGACGGCGGGGCTCGACCGGTAGGCGGCAGCGAAGGCCACGAAGAACAGGCCGAAGGTCAGCAACTCGATCGCAACGAACAGCCAGATCACCGTTCCTCCGGCCAGTTCCCGGGCGGGAGCGGCGTGTGATTCGCTCATGGGGTACGGGATAGCGAAATCGTCGCTTCGGCCACGACCCTCGATCGAACGGCTTGGGGCGCGGTAGAGTTCGGCCGCGCCGAAAACCGAGGAGAAAAGTCACGTGATCGACCTGAAACGCGATGGAGACGTCTTCACCCTGACCATGACCGACGGACAGAACCGTTGGAATACCACCTTCGTTCGCGCCTTCGACGAGGCGATCGAGGAAGTCGAGGCTTCCGAGGGACCGGCCGCGTTGGTGACGACTTCGTCGAACGAGAAGTTCTTCTCGAACGGCCTCGACCTCGACTGGGTCCAGGCGAAGGGCTTGCCCGCCGACGATCCGCGCGGTGACCGCAAGGCCTTCGGCGATGAGTTCATGAAGTTGATGGCGCGCATCATCACCTTGCCGGTGCCGAGCATCGCGGCGATCAACGGCCACGCTTTCGGTGCCGGCCTGATGGTGGCCCTGTGCCACGACATTCGCGTGATGCGCGAAGATCGCGGCTTCGCCTGTGCGAACGAGATGCAGATCGGGATGGTGATTCCGAACCCCGAACTCGCGCTCTTCCGCCACAAGCTGCCCGCCAACACCTTCTTCGAGACCGTGCAGCTGGCGAGGCGTTGGGGCGGGCCCGATGCCCTGGCTGCCGGGGTCGTTCAGCAGACCGCCAGTGCGGAGGATCTCCTCGACGTTGCCCGCGCCCGCGCGGAAGAACTCGCGCCCCTCGGCGCGCATCGCAAGCAGTACAAGAAGCAGAAGGAAGCCATGTACGGGGAGAACGCGGCGATCAACTCGGTGCACGGCCCCGCCCACATGCTGCGCAACATGGAGCAGTTCCACTCTTGACGATGACCGAAAGCAGCATGGTCGATTTCGACTTCGAGGCGTACCGAGAGCACTTCGAGTCGGATGCCTACAATCGCATGCTCGGCATCAAGCTCGAGAGCTGTTCGCCCGGTCACTCGCGGATCTACCTCGAGAAGACCGCGGACACACCCCAGGGCATCGGCGGGAGCGTGCACGGCGGCGTGCTGGCCTCGATGGTCGATATCGCGATGATCGCGGCGATCTTCTCCGACCGGCGCCCCGGCCAGATCCCGGCGGGTACGGCCGATCTCGGCATCAGCTATCTGCGTCAGGCTCACGGCGATCGCATCACCGCCGAGGCCAGGGTCGTGAAGCGGGGCCGCCAGCTCGCCAACATCGAAGTCGACATCACCGACAGCGGGGGCACGCTCTGCGCGAAGGGGCGTGTGCTCTACGCCTTCCGCATGGTGGAACCCGCGGGCTGATCCGATCGCAGCGAGCTACGGCGCGAACACCATCTTCATCGCGCCGTCCTCCTTCGCGTCGAAGAGCCGATACGCCTCGGCGCCCTGTGATAGCGGCATGCGATGGGAGATGAACTGCTCCGGATGCAAGCGTCCGCTCTGCACGAGGGGGATCAGTTCGTCCCAATGCGATTGCACCGAACACAGGGCCATCCGGAAGGTGAGCCCCTTGGCGAGCATCAACGCCATGGGAAACGGGAAGGCCATGTTGTTGTTGACGCCGATCGAGGAGATGGTTCCCCGCACTCCGGCCAGTTGAATCGCGAGGTTGAGGGAGGCGTCGGCGCCGACGCACTCGACCACGCTCTGCAGCATCTTGCCCCTGGTGGCCTCGAAGATCGTCTCGGTTGCGCTCGCGGGATCGACCGGAATGGCACCGAGCTTTGCGGCCAGTTCGCGCCGCTCGGGCACGAGGTCGAGGGCGAAGACGCGACCCGCGCCCATCACGTGGACGATCTCGACGCCCATCAGGCCGATGGGACCGAGGCCGACGATGCCGACGTCGGCGCCGGGGGTCACGTCGGCGCGCTGGCAACCGAGGTGCGAGGTCGGGAGGTTGTCGGTGAGCATCAGCGCCTGCTCGGCATCGAGGCCCTCAGGGATCGCGCGCAGGTTGAAGTCTCCCATCGGCACGCGGATGGCTTCGGCCTGGCAACCCTGCAGTGCGTGGCTCAGGCCGTAGCACGCGAAGCCCGAGACGTGACACTTCACGATCTCACCGGCGAAGCAGGCGGGGCAGTTCCCGCAGCCCACCGCGGCCGAGATCATCACCGGGTCGCCCTTGCGGAAACGGCGCACGTTCTTGCCGACTTCCTCGACCGTGCCCACCGCTTCGTGGCCGACGCAGTAGCCGGTGTCTTCGCTGAAGCCCTCCCCGTGATAGATGTGGAGATCGCTTCCGCAGATCGCACACAGGTCCATCTTCACCACCACGTCGGTGTCGGCGGTGAGCGATGCGTCTTCGAAGTCCTCGTAGCGGATGTCGCGTTCGCCGTGGTACCGCAGGGCCTTCATCTCGGATCTCCTAGCTCGCCTTCGGGGCCTTGGGCGCGACGATCGTGCAGGTGCCCTGGGCGACGGCCACCATGCGTCCTTCGTTTTCGATCTCGATGCGCACGACGGCGAGTCGCTTCGACATCGAGATGATCTCGCTAGTCGCGACGCAGACGCCACCGGTCACGGGGGCCAGCAGGTTGATCTTGAACTCGGTGGTGGCTGCCCAGTAGCCGGGAGGCATGACGGGGTACATCACGGTGCCCAGCACGTGATCGCAGAGCGCCGAGAGACAGCCCCCGTGCATGTTGCCCATCGGGGTCATCAACTTCTCTATGACGGGCATCTGACAGATGAGCTTCCCGGGCTCGACCTTCGTGATCTCGAGGCCCAGAAAACCGTCGATACCGCTCTTGCCGACGCGCCCGACGACCTTTTCGGCCCAGCCCTCGTTGAAGTTCTCGAATGTGGGGCGGCTCATGCTTCGATGCTCCTGATGGTTTCGCGATTCGGCGGCGGAGCGTATGTCCTCGGCGGCGGGCACCGCAACTCGCAGAGACGGCGAAGCGGCGCTCGGGGCTCTACCCTGATCGGATGAATCCGACCTCGGCAGCCGTCTCGAGCGGCTACGTCATCCACGGCATTCCCCGCAGCCTGTTCACGCGCAAGCTCGAAGCCGCCTTTGCGTTCTACGGAGTCGAGTACGAACTCGTCTCACGCGGCATCGGCGACGACGAGATCGGCAAGCGAGCCGGCACGCATCAGATCCCGATCCTCGAGACCCCCGAAGGCTGGGCGCTCGGCGATACGACGCCCATCCTCGAACTGATGGATGCGCGCATTCCCGGGCGCCGGCTGTTCCCCACCGGCCCCCTCGGCGTGCTCGTGCACGTCGTCGAGGAGATCCTCGACGAATGGGTGGCGCGGGTGATGGTGCACTACCGCTGGCACTACATCGAAAACACGGTGCACGTGATCGAGGAGTTCACGGGCAAGAAGCTCTCGCGCGAAGAAGCCGCCGAACATCCCATGGCGAAGTGGGGGCCCCGGGCGTGCCGCGCGACGGGGACCGAATACGAGGCGCAGCAGAAGGCCGTGGAGACGGAGTACCTCGGCATCCTCGGCGCTCTCGAAAGCCAACTCGAGAGCACGGCCTTCGCGCTCGGGGGTCGGCCGACGGCGGTCGATGCGATCCTGCTCGGCGGTCTGCACGCACACACCCACGCCGACCCGATTCCCGACCTCTCGTCCTACACCCGCGTGGTCGAATGGGCCGATGGTCGAGCATTCGAAGCGGCCGCCAAGTCAGGGGAGGGCGACCTCGCTCCCTTTCCGGAGAGCACGCCGTTTGCGCAGCACATCCTCTCGATCGGAGCCGCGCAGTACGTGCCCTTCGTCGAGGAGAATGCCCGCGCGTTGGCCGAAGGTCGGAAGGCCGTCGAGATCGAAACCTATGGTGAAGCCACCAGCTATCTCGCTCGCCCCTATCCCGAACGATCGCGTCAGTTGGTGCAGCGCAGGGTTCGCGACCAGTTGACCCCCGGTGAACGGAACCGGGTCGAGACGTGGCTCGCGGAACTCGGGCTCGGTTGCTTTGCCCCCTAGCGAGCAAGGCCGTTCCATCCCGCGTTCGCGCCGGGTCGCGTATGCGGCCCTGGTTCTCGTCGCCGTCTGGGCGATCGCCGAGGGTGTCGCGCGCATCGGGTTCGTGGTCGGGGGAACCGATCGCTGGGATGCCCTCGAAGGCGTACTCGTCGCCGCGGGTTTCGAGCAACTCCACTCAATCCTCGAACCCGACCCGCAGCGTTTCTGGCGCGTTCGCGCCGGGCTCGAAGCGAAGCGGCTCAAAGGTCATCTCGGGAACTCGGGGCAGATCGCCTTCTCGGTTTCGACCGACGAATACGGTCGAAGACGCATGCCCGCGGTGTCCGACGCGCGCTTCGATGCGGTCTTCCTCGGAGACTCCTGCACCTTCGGTGTCGGCGTCGAAGGAGACGAGACCTTCGTGGCGCTGCTGCAGCAGCGAATCCCGGGGCTGCGCGCCATCAACGCGGCTTCCCCGGGCTACACGGCCTACCAGGGGCGTGTGACCTTCGAGACGGCTGCCTTCGCCCGCCCGCCCGCGGCGGTCGTGGTCTCGTTCATGTTCAACGACGATTTGCCGTGGGATGGTCGCGGAGATCTCGAACACGCACGCAACCGCGCCCGCCTCGACAACTGGTTGATTGCGCGATCGCGGCTGCTGCAGTTCATGATGCGGCTTCGCGGCGCCGCCGAGCCGCCGTCGGACGCGGCTCCAGCCCGCAGGCCCCGACTCGACGACGCCGAGTATGCGAGCGAGTTGATTCGCATCGTCGAGGCCGTGCGTGCGCGCGATGCGGAGGCCCTGCTCGTCGCCTGGCCGCTGGCCCGGCAGATGCCGAACGATCGCGTGACGCGCAAGCAGGTCATCATGGGCAACGTTGCGCGAGAGTTGGGCGTGCCCTTCGTCGACCTCGTCCCGCATTTTCGCGCACAAAGCACGCCGGTGTTCGCGGATGCGGTCCACGCGAACGCGGCGGGCAACCGCCTCGTCGCCGACGTGCTCGAACCCGAGTTGCGAAAGCTGCTCGAGCGATAGGCGCCTACGCGGAAAGGCCCGCGAGATCCGGCCGCCGCTTCCAGTGCTGGGTCGCCTCCTGGAATGCGTATGCGAACTGCAGCAGGCCGAATTCGTCGTGTTGCCGACCGACGATCTGCACGCCGACGGGAAGACCCTCGTCGGTGAAGCCGCACGGCACGGAGATCGCGGGGTGGCCCGTGAGCGTCACGAAGTACGCCGACTTCATCCAGTCGATGTAGGTCTCCATCGCGACGCCTTCGATCTCTTCGGGGTACTCGACGTCGATGTCGAAGGGCGGCACCTGGTTGACGGGAAGCACGACGAAGTCGAAGTCGTCCATCAAGGCGGCGAACCGCGCATGGATCTGCGTGCGCTGCTGTTCGGCCCGCCAGACGTCGCGGCCCGAGAGCGCCACTCCCTTGGCGACGTTCCATTGGACCGTGGCCTTCATCTTCTCGAAGTCCTCCGCGGGAAGACCCGACAACCCCGCCGCGAAGGTGTAGGCGCGCAGGGTCTGGAACGATTCGTGGGCGCCATCCCAGTCCATGGTGGAGGCTTCGATCGAGGCGCCGATCGATTCGAAGTGGGGAAGCGAACTCGAGATGACGTTGGCGACACGCGGATCGACGGGAAGGCCGCCGAGGTTGGCATCGAAGGCGATGCGCGTCCCCCGGAAGTCCCGTTCGAGGGGTTCGGCGTAGCGGTTGCCGGGGGTTTCGAGCGAAAGCGGCGTCCGCGGGTCGGGGCCCGCGATCACGGAGAGCAAGAGCGCCGTGTCTTCCACGGTACGCGCCATCGGTCCCAGCACCGCGAGGGACTCCCAACCGAGCCTTGCGGGAACCATCGGCACGCGCCCGGGCGAGGGGCGAAGGCCCACCACGTTGTTGAAGTTGCCCGGGTTGCGAAGCGAGCCAGCGAGGTCGCTGCCATCGGCAATTGGAATCATGCCCGCGGCCAGCGCGACACCGGCGCCGCCGCTGCTTCCGCCAGCCGAACGCGTCGTGTCGTACGGATTGCGTGTCGGCCCGAAGACCGGGTTGAAGGTGTGCGAGCCGGCCCCGAACTCGGGCATGTTGGTCTTGCCGAGGGGGATCGCGCCGGCGCTCTTCAGCCGTTCGACGATCAGGTCGTCCTGCGCCGGCACGTGATCGGCCATCAGGGGCGTACCCATCGTCGAGCGGATTCCGGCGGTCATCACCGCATCCTTGATCGCGATCGGCAGCCCGTGGAGCGGCCCGAGCTCTTCCCCCCGCGCCTGCCTTTCATCGGCTTCGGTCGCCCACTCCTGCGCCATCTCGGGCACCAGGGTGACGATGGCGTTGAGGGTCGGGTTCACCGCCTCGATGCGCTCCAGATGGGCGCTCAGCAGTTCGCGGGCAGAGAGTCCCCCGCGGCGGACGAGATCGACGAGTTCGACGGCGCGTTGATCACAGAGTTCGGCGTGCACTGAGGCTCCTCAGCGAGTCGGATGCCCATCAGATGAGCGACAGGCATGGGACTCGCACGCCGAAGATAGCCCCGATCGCTTTTCCGCTTCGAGCCGGAGATGTGCCGAGCCTGGAACGTCATCGGGGTCCGACGACGACGGGCCGCGGTCCGCGGATGCCCGCGCGGAGCGCGGCGTGCTCGGGAATCACCTGATGACCGTCGCGCAGGTTGGTCCACATGCGATAGAAGAGCCGTTGCTTCGCGGGGTCGGGGTCGTCGGTGTAGCGATCGCGGCGATGCATCACGCTCAGGTTGTGGATGAAGAGGATGTCGCCTTCATCCAGGCGGAACCGCAGGGCCATGTCGTCGCGGTTGGCGATCGAGTCGAGGCAGTCGAGGGCAGCCACGGCCTCGGGTGACATCGGCGTGCCCGACGCGGTCGCGGCGTGCTCGGCCAGGATGCGATTGACCCAGGCTGTGATGTACCCATCGCGCTCTGCGAAGACCGGAAGGTTGCGATCCGACACCGAGGCTGAACGCGTCGATGCACCGTCGGCCTCCTTCTCCTTCCGCACGTAGAGGGGAAAGCCGTGATAGAGGGGTTCGAGGTGTTCCGCGTGCTTGGCCAGCAATTCGTTGTAGACCGCGAGCAGGCTGACGAGGCCCGACTCGCCTCCCGAAGGGGATGGCCGGACGCACGCGAGCCCGATGCAGTCGCCGCCGTCGCAGTGGAAGTTGAGTTCGTCGTTGCTCTCGTAGCCGCGCGAATCGATGCCGCGAGGTGCGCCCGCGAATCGGTCGTAGACCTCGGAGAGGATCTCGCCGCGGGCGTTCTGCATGACGGGTTCACCCAGGTGGTTGCCGAGCACCCAGAACATGCGGCGCAGGCGTTCCGGGTCATTGGGCTCGACACCCCGCAGCAGGATGAAACCACGGCCTTCGGCGAGTTCGCGCGCAAGAGCTTCGAAGCGTGAGCTGAGCCTCGGCGTCGTCATCTGCTGAAGCGGTCGCCCCCGCCACTCCGCGCCGCGGGAAGGCAGGTCGTCGGCGACCGCCACGAGATCGTCGAGTTCGCCCGACGACAGCGTGCTCGTGATGTCGTCGATCGCTGCGAGATCACTCGAGCACCAGGCGCGCCGAGATCCAACGGGGCGACCGAGACTTTCGACTTCACGCACCCGGTTCAACCCTTCAACTGACGAGCGACCGCGGCGCGCACCATGCGGCGGGCGGCCGCGATCGAGAGGTGTTCGTGACGGCGGAGTTCGTCCCAATGCCCGAACGAGAGCGTCGCGCAGATCGAGGCAACGATCTCACGCCGCTCCGACTCGCCCGATCCGGCCAGTTCGTCCGCGAAGACCCGGCGCACGTGACGGCGCAGGGTCGAACGCATCCAACTGAGCCGGTCGCGAATGGTTTCGGAGAAGGGCTCGTGGAGCAGCGCCACCCGCCGTACCGGCGTGACCAGCTCGTTGCCGTGTGAGGTGCGATCGACCAGCGCATCGATGCGCTCGTCGAAGCTCCCCTCGGTGACGACCGGCGGCAACTGGCTGAGGACGCGCTCGATCTGGAGTTCGCACACCTCTTCGAGCATGGACTCCATGTTGTCGAAGTGACGAAACACCGCGCGGGTCGAAACCCCTGCGCGCTGGGCGATCTCCTTCGCGGACGGGCGCAACAGACCCTCTTCGAAACAATCGAGCATCGCTTCTGCGACGCTTTCGCGAGTGCGCTCGGAGCGTGCGTGGCGACCGTCGCGTGATTCGGTTGCAGCTTCGCTTGTCGACATGGCGGATCCTGGTATTGTCACTCAGAGTGACAATACAGCAGGGCGGGGATGGCGTCACCCCGACCCGGGGGTGATTCGCATGAGTTCGTGGGTGAAGTGGGGAGCCGCAGCCGTCCTCGTTCTGGGGCTGCTCGCATATGTCAACCGGATCGAGATCGCTCTCGCTCTCGTCAAGCAGATGATGGCGCGAACCCTGTCCGTCGAGCCGACGCGCGAGATCACGTGGTCGTCGGGCAGCGATCCGCAGGGGAGGGCGCCCGCAGAGCGTCCACCCAACATCGTATTGATCCTGGCGGATGATCTCGGTTGGAACGACGTTACCTTCGCGGGCGGTGGCGTGGCGGGTGGCAGCGTTCCGACGCCCCACATCGATTCGATCGCGGCCGAAGGCGTGCACTTCAGCAACGGCTACGCGGCGAACGGCACCTGCGCGCCTTCGCGCGCGGCGCTGATGTCGGGTCGCTACGGCACGCGCTTCGGCTTCGAGTTCACGCCGACGCCGCCCGCGATGATGACGGTCACTCCCATGATCTCGAACTCATCGGGACGCCTGCGCGACGTGATCATCTACGACGATGCCGAGAGTGTGCCCTACGAAGACATGGGCATGCCCCCTTCCGAGGTCACCATCGCCGAGCTGCTCGCCGAGCAGGGCTACTACACCGCGCACATCGGCAAGTGGCATCTCGGGCGAACCAATGGGATGGGGGCCCACGAGCAGGGCTTCGAGGACAGCCTGCTGATGACGAGTGGGTTGTACCTGCCCGAAGACCATCCCGACGTCGTCAATTCGAAGCAGAGCTTCGATCCGATCGATCGCTTCCTCTGGGCGGCTCTGCGGTTCGCGGCACAGTTCAACGGCGAGTCGGCATTCGAACCCCCGGGCTATCTCACCGACTACTACACCGACGAAGCGGTGAAGGTGATCGAGGCCAACAGGGATCGTCCCTTCTTCCTGTACCTCGCGCACTGGGCGCCCCACACTCCGCTGCAGGCCACGCGCGAGGACTACGACGCGCTCTCCCACATCGAGAGCCATCGCGAACGCGTATACGGGGCGATGATTCGCAGCCTCGATCGCGGGGTCGGCCAGGTGCTCGACGCCCTCGAACGCAACGGACTCGAAGACAACACGCTGGTGATGTTCACCTCCGACAACGGTGGCGCGCACTACATCGGTCTGCCCGGGGTGAATCGGCCGTTCCGCGGCTGGAAGATCTCCCTCTTCGAGGGGGGCATCCACGTTCCCTTCTACGCGAAGTGGCCGGCGCGCATCCCGGCGGGCAGCGAACTGGCGGCGCCGGTTCATCACTTCGATCTCTACGCGACAGCCGCGGCGGCCGGCGGTGCATCGCTCCCGACGGATCGCAAGGTCGACGGCGTCGATCTCGTGCCCTACGTCACAGGGGAGGCACAGGGGGTCCCGCATCGCGCACTCTTCTGGCGCAGTGGAACTTCGCAGACGGCGCTGGTGGATGGCTGGAAGCTCAACGTGAGCGATCCCCCCGGCCGCGAGTGGCTCTTCGACATGAGCGCCGACCCGACCGAGCAGCGCGATCTCTCGAAGGAGAAGCCTGAGAAGCTCGCCGAGCTTCGGGCCGCGCTCGCTGCGCACAACGCCGAGCAGGCTCCACCCGCCTGGCCCGCGCGCGTTTCGATGGCAGTCAACATCGACAAGGATCTGACCCATTCAGATTCGCCCGACGACGAGTACATCTACTGGTCGAATTGACTTGCGCCCGGCCCGCGCAGACGCGCATATCGAAAGGACGACATGACTCGGATTCAACCCTCTCTCGGATCGACCGACCGTCGCGCGACGACGCTCCTGGTCGCGCTGCTGCTCTCGACCGCCCTCGGCTGCGAATCCATGATCAGTCGCATGGTCGACGCGGCCGTCGCGCGGCAGATCTCGGCCGGTCGGCAGGATCTCCTCACCGACGACGCGCTCTCCGTATTTCTCTGCGGCACCGGCTCACCGCTCGCCGACCCCGATGCGGCGGCGGCCTGTACGATGGTCTTCGCCGGTGGCAAGGCCTACGTGGTGGACGTCGGCCCCGGCAGCCAGGAGGTCGCTCAACTCGCGGGCATGCCGCGCGAGAAGCTCGCGGGCATCTTCCTCACGCACTTCCATTCCGACCACATCGGTGAGTTGGGAGAGTGGGCGATGCAGAGCTGGGTCGCGGGTCGCAGCCAAGCCCTCGACTTCTACGGACCCGAAGGGGTCGAGCAGGTCGTGGGCGGCTTCCGCGACGCGTACCGCCTCGACGATGGCTACCGGATCGAACACCACGGCGCCGATCTGCTGCCGCCGTCGGGCACCGAGTGGGTCGTACACACGGTTCCCTCGGCGAACGGGCCCGGTTCCAGAATCCTCGAAGACGGCGACCTCGTCGTGACCGCCTTCGGGGTCGACCACGAACCCGTCGCTCCCGCGGTCGGCTACCGCTTCGACTACAGGGGGCGCTCGGTGGTCATCAGCGGCGATACCGACGTCTCGGATAGCGTCGTCGTCAACTCGAAGGACGCAGACCTGCTGCTCCACGAGGTCTTGCTCAAGAGCCTGATCAGACAGGTCAGTGATCGGGTTGGTGAATCCGGTTACCCGCGCCAACAGCGGCTCGCGGCTGACGTACTCGACTACCACACGAGCCCCGGGGAGGCGGCCGAAGCCGCGGAGCGCGCCGGGGTCGACACCCTTGTCTTCACCCACATCGTGCCTCCCCTGCCCGGGGCGGTGCGCAACTGGTTGTTCATGCGCGAGGTCGATGTCGAGGACGTCGACGTGATGCTCGGCGAAGATGGGATGATCTTCCGCCTGCCCGCCGGGAGCGACGAGATCGATATCGAGTCGTAGATCCGGCTACTTCCCGATCAATCGCAGCGGATCGCTCGCGGCGACCCCGCGCTGGATCTCGAGTTCTGCGCCGGCCTTCGCACCGTGGGAGGTGGAGACGTCGCACGTCTCGTACCAGCTCGTCGCGGTGCGAACGCCGCCCCCCTGGATGCCGTTCCCGGCCCACTCGAGCTCCTTCTCGAGCAGGGCGAGGGCGCGCTGCTCACTCGGGGTGTGTCGCGATTTCGCGCGTCGGAGCTTCTCGATGTAGGCCTCGGCGGCGGCTTCCATGAATGGCTTCTCGCGCAGGCGCACGCCGCGATTCTCTGCGCGTGTGCGCTTCCAGGAGGCGCGTAGCGCCCGGTCGAGCACTTCGGCGATGTAGCGCGCCTGCTCGACGTTCGCGCGCGTGCCGGTCACCTCGAGCCCCTCGCGTGTCTGCACGGGATAGACGAAGAACTCGCAGAGGATGTCGGCGATCGCGCTCACGCGCGGGCTGCTGCGCCGGCAGGGGATCACCACCTGTACGCAGTACTCGACCTCGTCGCCCCGGCCCGCGCCCCCCATCGCGATCGCCGCGTCGAGGTTGTGCCGGACCACCAGATCGTTCGCTCGCAGCAGCGCGAGTTCGGCTTCGTGCTCGTTGTCGCTCTCGGCCAGCGCCAGCAGGCGTTGAACGCGCGAGATCACGGCTTCGTTGGCGAGTTCGCCCTCGATGGCGTCGTTCTCTTCTGCGATGTCGCAACTCGCGCGTCGCGCAGCTTCGGGGAGCCGGTAGCGCTCGCAGATCGCCTGGAACTGCGGCCCGTGGGCGCGGGGATCCGGGCTTCCATCCTGATGCGCGATCCAGGTGAAGTAGTGCGCCAGCTCGTGGCGCAACAGATCCTTCAGCACGCGATCCTTCGCCGTGTACATCAGGCGCTTGTGGATCGCGATCGTGCAGGCGTCCGCGTCGAAGTAACCGAGACGCTCCCGGTCGTCGATCGCCACCAATCGGATCGGCCAGGTCCATCCGTCACGCGTTTCGAAACGCGTCCGCCCCACTTTCACGTCGAACTCTTCGCGCAACAACGTTCGCGTCATCGCGTCGAGCTTGGTGAGAAAGGCTTCGATGCTGGCCGAGAAAACGCGCAAGGTTCGCAGGCCCCCCTGTCCTGTGAGCGAGTCGATTCGGGCGCGATTGTAAACGAGGTCGGGTAGTTTTCCGACTTGCGAATCTGCCTGCTCACCTATCAGGAACTCGACACCGAGCCGTTTCCGGAAGACGACTATCCCTGCGACCCGCGGCCGTTCATCCCCGAGGCGGAATGGCAGCTCGAGACCCTCGAAGCGGGCCGTAGCGCCGTCCGGCGCGTTGAGCAGCTGATCGCCCAGGATTTCGATGTCTTCTTCAACCTCTGCGACGGCGATGGCAAGAGCTTTCCGGGCTACGAGGTCGTGCGCACCCTCGAAAAGCACGGCGCGCCGTTCACGGGCGTCACCGCCTCTTTCTTCGATCCCACCCGGCGGCAGATGAAGGACGCGTGCAAGCGTGCTGGGATCGTCGCGCCGAAGGACGTGGTGGTGCGCGACGAGCGAGAGATCGAGAAGGCGCTCGAGAAGCTTCGCTTCCCCATCATCGTGAAGAACTACGCGGGCTACGCGAGCGTCGACCTGAGCCGCCAGTCGCGCGTGCAGACGGAGGCCGGCCTGCGCAGGCAGGTCCGCAAGATGCTCTCGCGACACAAGGCGGCGCTGGTCGAGGAGTTCATCGAGGGGGACGAGTGCACCGTGCTGGTCGCAGAGACACCGGGCAAGCCGAAGTGGCCTACGACCTACACGCCCGTGCAGTACACCTTTCCGAAGGGCGAGACCTTCAAACATGAAAAACTCAAGTGGTTCGAACACGCGGGCCTGCAGGCGGCGCCGGTCGCGGATCCCGAGCTCGACGCCCAACTGCGCGACGAGGCCACGCGCTTCTTCCTCGAACTCGGTGGCACGGGCTTCGCGCGGACGGATGTGCGCGTCGACGCCGCGGGCATCCCCCACACCCTCGAGATCAACCCGATGCCGGGGATCTACTTCGAAGAGAAGGATTGGGGTGGCGCCGACTTCTGTCTCTCCTTCGACCCGGCCGGGCACGAGGGCTTTACGCGACAATTGATCGAGGTGGGCATCGCACGCGGCCGCAAGGCACGCCGCGGCCGGCGCCGCGCCCGCTGAAGCGACATCCATTCGCAGGAGTAGACCCTTGGAAATCATCGACGCCTGGTGTCAGCATCCGACCCCGCGCCACATCGCCGACCCGATCTTCGCTTCGCTGCGGCGATGGAATCGCGAGGAGCAGCCCGATCCGAACGCCGAGATCCCCCTCGCGCTGACCCTCGGCGCGATGGACGCCGGCGGCGTTTCGACGTCGCTGATCAGCGCGTGGGTGGCTCCGCGCAACGTGATGATCTCGAACGACGAGGTCGCGTCCTTCGTGGCCGAGTCGGGCGGTCGCCTGGTCGGCGTCGGTTCGGTCGACATCTCGCGTCCGATGGAAGCCGTGACCGAAGTGCGGCGCTGCGTCGAAGAGCTCGGCTTCAAGGCGATTCGCGTACTGCCCTGGCTATGGGAAGCCCCGCCCACCGACCGCCGCTACTACCCCGTCTACGTCGCCTGTTGTCAGCTCGGTGTTCCCTTTTGTACGCAGATCGGGCACACCGGCCCCCTCATGCCTTCCGAGGTGGGGCGCCCGATTTACCTCGATCAGGTGGCCCTCGACTTCCCCGAACTCACGATCGTGGGCGGCCACATCGGCTATCCGTGGACCGAAGAGGCGATCGCCGTCGCGACCAAACACGAGAACTTCTACATCGACACCTCCGCCTACACGGTGCGGCGCTATCCCGCGCAGCTCGTCGACTACATGAAGCACAACGGCAAGAAGAAGGTGCTCTTCGGAACCAACTTCCCGATGATCCCCCACGCCAAGGCGCTCGCGGGGCTCGATGATCTCGGCCTCGACGAGGAGACGAAGGGCCTCTTCCTCGCCGAGAACACGAAGCGGGTCTTCGATCTCTAGATGGTCTTGCTGAACTTCGGCCCCGCCTCGGCGTTCTGGCCGGGCAGGTAGGCGTCGAAGCACATGGCGAGGTTGCGCAGCAGCATGCTGCCCGTGGGCGTCGCCGTGAGGCTCCCGTCTTCGCCGACCCGGAGGAGTTCGTCCTCGACGAATTCCGTGGTGTCTTCGAGTTCGGATGCGAAGTCCCGCTTGAACTCGCTGCCGAAGCGCGCGCGGTATTCGCCCGCGTCGACGGCGGCCCCGCACATGATCTCCTCGATCACCCAGGCGCGCCGTTCGTCGTCCGCGCTCAGGGTGTGTCCACGGAAGGTCGCGAGCCCGTGGTCGAGCACCGCCGTCTCCCATTCGTCGAAGCCGCGCAACGACTGGGCGTAGCAACCACCCACCTTGCTGATGGCACTCGGGCCGAGGGCCACCAGGTCGCCGGGCGGCCGGGTCATGTAGCCCATGAAGTTGCGGTGGAGTTCTCCCCGCGCCGCAGCGACCGCAAGCGAATCCTCGCGCTTCGCAAAGTGATCCATACCGATGTGGACGTAGCCCTTGTCGATGAAGCGGCGCATCGCGTGGAGCATGATGCGGAGCTTCTCGTCGCCGCTCGGCAGATCCATCCGCTCGAAGCCGCGCTGCTGTTTCGCGATCCAGGTGACGTGGGCGTAGGAGTAGAGGGCCACGCGATCGGGTTCGAAGTCGAAGACGTGATCGAGGGTCGCGTCGAAGCTCTCGACCGTCTGGTGGGGCAGGCCGTAGATCAGGTCGAAGTTCACGCTCTCGAAATCGCGCTTGCGCGCGTAGTCGGTGAGCGCCGCGACCTGCTCGGGGGGTTGGATGCGGTGGACGGCCTGCTGGACCTTCGGGTCGAAGTCCTGCACCCCGAGCGAAATCCGGCGGAAGCCCCGGGCGTGCAGCGTGTCGATATGATCTTCGGTCGTGACACGCGGATCGACCTCGATCGAGAACTCCGCATCCGTCGCGCGCTCGAACGAAGCGTCGACGAAGCCCATCAGCGTTTCGATCTGCTTCGGATCGAGATGCGTCGGTGTGCCCCCGCCGAGGTGGAGCTCGCCGAGGCGCATGTCCGTGGGCAGGTGACCGGCGATCGCCTCGATCTCGCGGCCGATCGCTTCGAGGTAGCGCTCGGGCAGCACCTCGCTCTTCGTGATCACCCGATTGCACGCGCAGTAGTGGCACAACTCGCGGCAGAAGGGGATGTGGATGTACATCGCGAACCCGGCGTCGGCCGGCGCCTGGGCGCGGGCGAGAGCCGCCGCGAAGTCACTCGGCCCGAAGTCGTCGCTCCACACCGGCGCTGTCGGATAGCTGGTGTATCGCGGCCCGGCGAGTTCGTAGCGGGGAAGCAGGGCGGTCAGCCGATCGAAGTCGGGCGGGGCCGTCGGGTCGTGGTCGGTCTGGGGGTCGGCGGTCGACATGGGGTTGGCTCGGGTTGTCCGGGGCGAGCAGCGCGCCCGGGTGAACACCGGCAGATTCTGACGGTTTTCGGGGCCTCGGGCCGCTGAATTCGACTTCAGGCTTTGAATCAGCCAAACGTATACTAGAATGTAACGTTATATCGCTGTGTATTTCTGCCCCACCGACGGGAGACCCCGATGACCGCCGCAGCCACCGAAGGCTCGCTCGACTTCCGCTTCGACTCGCCCGAGCTCAAGAAGAGCCCGTGGGCCTTGCTCAACCGGCTCCGCGAAGAGGACCCCGTCCACTACGTCGAGCAGATGGACTGCTGGCTCGTCACCCGATACGACGACGTCTACGAGCTCTTCAACGATCCCCGTGTGACTGGCGACCGTCGCGTCTGGAAGTACTACCAGCGACCGAAAGAGGGATCGCTCTTTCGCTGGGTCGACGACTACGGGCTGATGGCCCTCGACCGCAAGACGCAGGCGATGCAACGCCGCCTGATCGGCGGCGGGCTCACGCCGCGTGGCGTGAGCACCATCGACCAGAAGATCAAGGAGGTGGTCGATCACTTCGCAAAGCCCCTGCACGGACGCACGGGCATCGTCGACCTGATGGGCGAGTTCACCACCCCCATCCCGGTCGTCGTGGTGGGCCACATCACCGGTGTCGCCGCGCCCGGCGTCGACGACCGACGCTTCAGTCAGCTCGCCCAGGAGGTGATCCGCGGCTTCTTCAACTACGTCGACGAAGAGGTGCGCGAGCGGGCGGACGAGAACTACGTGCAGCTCTCGGCCTGGGTGCGGGAGACCGTCGAAGCGCGCAAGCGCGAACCGAAGGATGATCTCATCAGTTACCTGCTCACCGCGAAAGATGGCGACTTCCAGCTCGACGAGGAGAGCATCGTGGCGCAGGTGAGTGCGATGCTCGCCGCGGGAACCGAGACGACCACCAGCGGCGGGACCCTCTGCATCACGACCCTGCTCGATCATCCCGAAACCCTCGAGCGAGTGCGGGCCAATCGCTCCCTGGTTCCGCAGGCCGTCCTCGAATGCCTGCGCTTCGCGTTCGGAGGCCTCGGCGGAACCCAGCGCTACGCCCTCGACGATTTCGAGTACCACGGCCGCAAGATCCAGAAGGGGCAGGCGCTGATGCTGAGCGGGGGAGGGGCGAATCGCGACCCTTCGGTCTACGACGATCCCGACACCTTCGACATCGATCGCGACAACAGCGGCATTCTCGTCTTCGGGCGCGGCCAGCACTACTGCCTCGGCGCCAACCTCGCGAAGGCCGAACTCGGCGCCATCATGGACGCGGCCCTCGACTTCCTGCCGCCCGGCGCTCACGTGGTGAAGGAGCTGATCGAAACCGAGAGCCTCGGCACCTTCGAGCGCAACAAGTCGTGCCCGGTGGACTTCGGCGACGGCCGCTGAGCCCGATGCGCCAGCTCTAGTAGAGCACCTTCGATTCGCGCAGCTTCTGGACCTGCTCGTGTGAATAACCGAGCACGTCACTCAGCACGGCTTCGGTGTCGGCCCCAAGCGCCGGGGCCGCGAAGCGGACGCCATTTTCGCGATGGCGCAAGAGAAAGGGAATCCCGGCATGCGCCTGCTCTCCGACCTCGGGATGCGGCAGGCGCTCGAAGAAATGGCGCGCTTCGAGTTGGGGATCGCTCGCGAGGTCCTGCGGAGTCTGCGCCGGGAAGGCCGCGACGCCTCGACCCTGCAGCGCACGCGTCAACTCCCAACGCTCGCGCTCGCTCGTGAGGTGGGTGATCGCCTCCTCGAGTTCGGCTTCGTTGCGCTTTCGAAGCTCGAGGCTCGCGAAGCGCGGGTCGTCGGCGAGCTCGGGCGAGAGTTCTTCGCACAGCGCCTGCCAACCCGCTTCGTCTTCGCAGGCGATCGAGATCCACTCGTCGTCGCCGCGGGTTCGGAAGCAGCCGTGGGGTGACATCCAGGGGTCGCGATTGCCCTGACGTACG
>JANQEL010000174.1 GCA_028278345.1 Myxococcota bacterium | reverse complement strand
GATGAAGTTCGGCCGCGATGACGAGGGTTCGGCCTCGCCGGCGGAGGTCGCCTCGCGCGCGGTTCGCGAGGCAGCAATATGGTCGGACATGCTGCGCTTGGCGAAGCCATGCGGTGGTCCCGAGCCCGGTTCGATCGGCTCGTCGGGAGGCGGTTTCGCTTCGCTGGCGGCGGGTTCGCCAAGCGAAGGCGGCGGGACGGACGGCGGATAGGTCGATGGTGAGGCAGCAGGCTCCGCGACGGGGACGACAGGCGCGGCCTTCGACTCGAGCGGATCGGCAGGCGATCCACTCGATCGCGTGTCGAGCCACGGTCTGGACTCGCTGCCGGGCAGCTTCACTGAACCTGCGACGGTGGCGACGGATGTGCGTGGGGAGCCGAACTCGGCTTCGGCTTCCTCATTGGACGGAGGTTGTTCCGCATCCTCCACAGGGCGCATGCCCGGTCCGGCTGCCGCCTCGGGCGCATCGGCCGACCTGTCGTTGACGGCGCGCGATTTGCGTTTCTCATCGAGATGGGCCAGCAGGTCCGCGATGCCGCGCTCGATTGCCTGCAGCGTGCCGAGCCGCGCCTCAGAAGCGATGAGCCGGTCCGACAGTTGTGCAATCCGCTGCTCGAGCGGTCCGATATCGGGGCGTTCCCACTTGTTCTCGTCGAGCCGATCGAGCCTTTCGGCAAGACCGCGAAGGCGCTCTTCGATCCCCGTCAGCGCTTCGGACTGCGCCTCGGCTGGTTTCAAGCGTGTCATCGTATCGGCGAGGAAGTCGAGGCGCTGCTCCAGCGTGACCAAGGCCGATGGAACGGGCGACGATTGCAGACGCTCGATCTTCTCGCCCAGTTCGTCGATATGCTGTTTGATCGGTTCGAATGCGGTTTCTTCAGTGGCCGAGAGGTCGAACCGGTCGAGTTTTTGAGAAAGCTGCTCGATCAGCGGTTCGATCGTCGGGGCGGGAGGATGATGCGGCGCGGCTGGCTGGGCGCCGAGCGTGTCCGCGATCCCCCTGATCTGCTGCTCCAGAATGTGCAGGGCATTGGGGTCGGCGGGTACCGTTGCCGACTGCTCGATCTTGTCGCTGAGCGCCCGCACTTCCTTGACGAGCCCCGCGAGGGCTTCGCCGGAGGCGACTTGCGCGACGATGCCGCGCAGCGCTGCGACCGCGGCATCAAGCTGTTGAAACATCACCGGATCAGGCTCCGATTCGGTGATGTGGTCGATCTTGCGCAAGAGCGTGCGCACCGCCTGGTCGAGTTCGCCG
>JANQEL010000148.1 GCA_028278345.1 Myxococcota bacterium | reverse complement strand
TGCGGGCTGGGCGAAGGATGTCGCGCCGGTGATCGCCAGCGATGGGGTAGGAAGCTGGCTGCTGGTCGGCTCGGCAGACGGAGGTTCGCTCCCCGAGCTCGGCGGGGACGACGAGCTGCTGGCACTCCTCGCCGAGGAGGGAACGCCGCAGTGGGTCGGGCCCTGGGAGCTCGACGCGGACGCCGCCAGCGACGTCGGAGACGATGGCCGCGCCGCGCTGGCGACCGATGGCCTCGGAAACTGGGTCGCGATCTGGCCGACCGACGACGACCGGAGCGGCACGATCGGCTCCGACGACGATCTCCTCCATGTGGCCTTCACGGGGCCGGACAGCGACACCGACGGACTTGCCGATGCCGCCGAAGTCAACCTGCACGGAACCGATCCGTCGCTTGCCGACAGCGACGGCGACGGTCTCCTCGATGGAGAGGAGCTGGATCGCTACGGCACCGATCCGCTCCTGGCCGACAGCGACGGCGATGGCGCGCGCGATGGGAGCGAGATCCTGGCCGGCAGCGACCCTCTCGATGCGAGTGATCTACCCGGGTACTGGCACACGCCGCTCGCGCTCAACTCGAATGCGGACGTCGACAGCCTCCATGATGGCGACGTCACGCTGGCCGGGGACGGCTCGGGGATCTGGGTGGCGGCATGGTCGTCGCCGGACGGCTTCGGGGCCAGCGACGTCGAGTCGAGCGTTCTGGTCTCGCGTTCCCTCGATCGGGGACTGACCTGGAGCCCGCTTGCCGTCGCGGTCAATGAAGGCCCATTGGTTGGAGACATCGCTCACTACGACAAACCGGCTCTCGGCATCGCCTCATCTGGCACCTGCCTGCTCGCGAACGCGACCCGATTCCAGGATGCGGGGTCGCCAATCATCATCGGTGGCGCCGAGGTTCGACGATCGACCGATGCCTGCGTGAGCTTCGGGGCTCGGGTCTCACTCGGCGGCTACGTTCCGAGCGGAGTCACAGGGCGACCGTCGATCGCGACGAATGGCGCAGGTGACTGGGTCGTCGTGTGGACTGTGGTGGCGCCGGGAGTCCCCAACGACACCGAGTCGACCTATGCTTTGAGATCGTCGGATGACGGTGTCACCTGGTCTTCGGCCGTGTTGCTCGGGAGCCAGACGTTGACGAACGGTCGAGTCGCTCCGCAGGTCGCAACCGATGGCCTGGGAGTATGGATCGCGGTCTGGACTGGACCTTCGGCCGGCATCGACGAGAGCGACATCTGGTACTCGATCTCGACCGACGACGGCGAGAGCTGGTCGGCCACGGATCGGGTCAACACCGACGCCGCGGAAGACATTCAGGCGGATTTCTGGCCGGCCCTCGCCTACGACTCCGGGCGGTTCGTGGTCACGTGGACACGGAGTGTCGACGAAGTGCTGGGCTTCGGGACGGCCTCTTCCGCCACGACCATGGCCGCGTACTCGATCGATGGGGGCGCAACATGGAGCCCACCGACCACGATCTTCGACGAGCCCGCCAGGACGGGGGCCTCGAGCATCGACAGCGACGGAACGATCTGGCGCGTAGTCTGGACGTCCGGCGAGGAGCTCCAGGGCGTCGGCTCCACGGATCTCGACGTGTTCATGTCGGAGTCGGCCGACGGCGGTGCTTCGTGGAGTCCACCCCAGTTCGTGAATCTCGATGCTGTCTATGACGGAGTCAGTGAGGAGCCCCCGGTCATCCTGGGCGACACTTTGAGCAACTGGGTCGTCGCATGGCCGTCCACGAACGGCCTGGGCCTGCCCATCGGAACGGACAGCGACATCCTCTTCTCGGCGACCTCGGGATCGGATCTCGACAACGACGGGCTGACGGCTTCCGAGGAGGCGAGCCTGGGGACCGATCCATTCGACGACGACACGGATGACGACGGCATCCTGGACGGCAACGAGGTGGGCTCTGGCGGGGGCTCCGGGCACGGCGCGGAGCTGACATCACTCGACCCGCTCAAGGCCGACACCGACGGTGACGGGCTGCTCGATGGCACCGAGATCGGACTGACCGCGCCGCAGGGCAACGACACCGAACTCGGCGTCTTCGTCGCCGACGCAGAACCGGTCACGACGACCGATCCGCTGGTGGCCGACACTGATGGTGATGGCCTGACGGACGGCGCCGAGGACGCGAACGGAGATGGCGCGTGGGGAACCGGCGAGACGAGCCCGACGCTCGCGGATTCCGACGGAGACGGCTTCGACGATGGCGCCGAGATCGCCGCAGGTAGCGATCCGCTCGACCCGGAGTCGATGCCTGGTCCGCCAGCCATACCGATGCTGCCGCCTGTCGCCCGGCTCGTGCTCGCCGCTCTGATCGCGGCAGCCGGATATGCGACGGGCCGCAGAGAATGAGCGCACCCAGAGCATTTCGATGAGGCAACCCATGCGTGCACGAGCTTTCGCTGGTCTCTTTCTGGCGGTCGCCGCCCTGGCGCCGAAGTCCGGATTCGCGGACGCCTACAGCTGGTCCTACGAGGACGCGAGCGGAGCCTCGTTCTCAGGAACCCTCGAGGGCACGCCGATCGCGTTCGACCGGGTGCAGGTTTCTCAAGTCACCGTGACGCATTTCGCGGGCTACGGATTTCCCGCTTTCCCCGTCTTGTCGGCGCTGAGCGATCTGGTCTCGTCGAGCGGTCTCCCTCCGGTCGTATCGTTCAGTGGCTCCTTCATGGACCTCGGGATCTGCTCCGAAGCCAGCTGTACCGTCGATTTCATCTTCATCGGCGACCTCTCCGCGTTGACCAGCCACGACCCGGGCTTCTGGGCCGGTCTCTCGTCCTTCGAGATCTCGAACGAGGCATTCGACCCGGAGCGATGGAAGCTGATACCGCTCGACCCGTCCTTCACCTCGGGGACCTATCACTGGTCCTATCGCTCCAACACAGGGGATCGATTCTCGGGCACGCTCGAAGGCACTGGGGCCGGTGTCGATCACGTCGTGGTCTCGAGCTTCGAAGTGAGCGAGTGGTCGATCCATACTCCACCCGGCCTCTCCGTCGTGTCAGCGACCAGCGACCTCGTCTCGTCGAGCGGTCTTCAGCCGACTGTATCCGTGAGTGGTTCCTTCATGGACTTTGCCGCCTGCTCCGAGTCCACCTGTGCGGCCGACTTCCTGCTTACCGGGGACCTCAGCCTCTTCACGGGCTTCGACCCGGCCTTCTACGCTGGCGCCTCAGGCTTCGAGTACGCAAACGAGCAGTTCGAAGCCGAGCGATGGAGGCTGATTCCGCCCTTCTCCGAGCCTCAGCCGGTTGGCATGCTCCCCTTCGGCGCTTCAGCACTCTTGATGCTCGTCCTCGGGCGGGCCACTGCCCGGTTCGCTCCCGACCGAAACCGGTCGTCTCGGCGCTGAGATTACTTGCGAAGGGATTCGTTTTCGGGGCGACCTCGGCTCGATACCTACTCGAGCTGGCTCTCCGGACGAGGGTCTCCCTACAGGATGAAGACGAGGCATGGCCCGTGACCTGGAACCCTGATTAGGTCAGTTCTTTCTGAGGAACTCTGCCTCTCCAGGCCCTCTTGGGGCGGGCCCTGCGCAGGGCTCTTCCCAGAGTGCCCGGCGTTCCTCCTTCATTGCCTCACCGAAGGCCGTGCGAAGCCGTGCTAGGTCACCTCGCGCGAGGCAAGAGAGCGACCCCTGAGAAACGCCTCACTGTCTTCGTTCGCCGGGAAGATCAGTTCGATGCGAAGCTCGCTGATCGTCACGTCACGGGACATCTCGAATCGCAGCACGGTCGAGAAGGTCTCGATGGTCCGCCCGTCGAGATCGAACCGCGCGGAGACGACGGGGGCCGTGATCGTGTCCAGGGGTGGCCTGGGAACATCGCGCAAGTGCGACTCTGCCCGGTCCGCGAGGGCGAGGAGTTCGGAGTCGGCGAGTTGGTTTGCACGCCGCCGCCTCCGATCGGCCTCGGCCCACGCCACCTCGGGCCAGTTCTCGATGCGCCCGGGTCCAATGCTCCCGTAGAAGGCATCGATGGCCTCCTCGGCGCTCAGGGATTCGGCGCCTGGGAACAAGCCTCGATGTGCACCGTTCGCGAAGTGCACCTTGCCGCGTTCGTCGATCGCAGCCGCTGGGTAGGGGTCGTGTTGCTTGAGCATGGCGCGTATGGCGTCGACGTACGGCTTGATCGCCACTTCTCCGATTTCGTGTTGGGGAAAAGCGGGTGGCAGTCCAGCGGCCTCGAGAAGAGCGTTGCGAGAGCGAACGGGAAGATCGAGCGACTGCGCGATTCGCAGAACGACATCACGCCCGGCCCGTGAGCGGCCCGTCTCGATGAACGAGACGTGCCTCGAGGTCGTTCCGGACATCGAAGCGAGCTCGAGTTGGCTGAGGCCTCGGATGCGGCGCCAGTACCTGAGCTGCTGCCCGAAGGCCGTCTCCGGCGCGGTGCGATTTCGCATCCCGTGAACCTAGCCTGCACGCAAAGTGCGGACATTCCCTCTTAGGGAATCGTAGGTCGTTCGACTGCGTGGCATCGTGCTCAGCGGCTCCGGAGGCGGGCCTGCGAACGATCCAGAAGTCGAGAATGAGGAGGAACGAGGATGCACATCGGCCAGGTGAAGCTCAGAGCATCACTGCTCCTGGCGGTCGTCGGAGCGGTTGCTGTCGGCTCGGTGAGTGCCGTCGCTGGCGAAGGAAGCGCGTCTACGAATCCTGGGGAGGAGAGAATGGCTGGAGCGTCAGCGAGTGACATCGATACGAAGGGCCCGACCGCGAGTCCGAACGACTTCGATTTCATGGTGGGAGAGTGGGACGCGGACGTCGTCCGCTTCGCGCCCGATGGGAGCGTCCAACAAGAACAGGTGGGGAGGTGGTCGGCACAGTCGCTCTTCGACGACCGGATGATCGAGGATCGCTTCGTCGCCCTGGCGGATGGAAGGTTCGTGAGTGCGGCCGTGACACTGCGGACGTACTCCCCTGCGACGTCCCAATGGGAAATGGTCTTTCTCTGGGCCGAGCAACCCGTACCCAACATGAAGAACTTCGTCGGGAGGCGTGTCGGTGGCGAGATGCATCTGACGGCACAGCAGGTCACGCCCGATGGCAAGGTCGTCGAGAATCGCATCCGATTCTTCGACATCACGAAGGACGGTTTCTCGTGGGAACACCGGTCGAGCGTCGATCGGGGGGAGACCTGGCGAGTGAATACCTCGATCGAAGCGCGGCGAAGAGTGGACGGCTAGTCGGGGTCCGGAATTGCCGATGGAGCTCTCGACATTCATCTCTGATGTCGTACTCGCCGCCTGCGCCACTGCGGCGTATCGGCTCGGAGCGTCCGGGCACGAGCGCTCGATTCGGCTGCTCTGGGGCGTGTTCTTCGGCGCGGTCGCACTGACCGCAGCGCTGGGCGCGATTCGCTCCCTGGACAACGCCTGGCTTGCGCCCGTGACCAGCCATGTCGGTCTGTTCGGCGCTACGGTCGCCAGCGCTTGCTTGGGATTCGCCACCTGGGCGGCCGTCATCGGGCGGCCTCGATCACCGACTCTCACCGCGGGGCTGGCGGTGGCGCTCGCGGTCTTCCTCGTTGCGATCACCCGAGACGAACTCGCGCTCGGTCTGGCGATTCAGGGACCCGTGGTCCTCCTCGTGCTGGTCGTCGGTGTCGTCGGGGCGAGGAAAGCGGAGCGAAGGAGTGTCGGCCTCGGGTTGTTCGCGGCGGCCGTCGTGATTCTCGTCGCCAGCATCAGCAGGTCGGTCATGACAGCGAACCACATTACGACCCCACTGCTGCCCATCGACCTGTACCACTACCTGCTCGCTGTAGGCATGCTGCTACTGGGCTGGTCCTTCAGGCTCGCCGCGTCGACGCGGCATCGGGCGCGAGAGATGGTTGTGCAATCGTGAGAGGCGCCGACACGCTGACCGATGCGCGACTCCGGCCCTCGAACTACCGGGGGGATCGCCATTCCGGGGCCACGGGCGAGGCAGATCAACCTTGAATCGCCCTGCGAGGCCGCTGGGGGGGGCGCTTCTCTAGCTGGCCCAGGTGGGACCCCACGAAGCGACGCGGCGGACGGGTAGGTAGAATCCCGCAGCGGACGGCGCGGTGACTGCCTAGCGACGACGACGTGTGGCTCATTGAAGCTGCGTGGCGCGTGCACGGAGCGCGGCTTCGAAACCCGCGCGGTCGTCGGGGGCGATGAGGTAGCCGAACCGCGAGTTCGTCGTCTCCACCTGAAGGGTGTCCAACGACCAGGCGAAGCTCAGGCCGGCGGTCCAGCGGGCGGGCCGGATGCGGGTGATGGTGTCGACCGGGATGCTCGCGCGGAACATCCCGCTATGCAGGTGGAGGTGCGTCGGGGTCAGGCGGTAGTAGGTCGTGCCCCAGAAGTAGAGCCCAATGCTTCCGACGACGAACGCTCCGATGAAGACGCCCATCTGCGACGCGACCGGGTCGTTCGGGTCGTTGACGAGGAACACACTCGCGGCGGCGGCCGCGGCGATGCCCCAAACGAGCAAGGTGGCCCAGGTGTCGCGCTTGCAATAGAAGAGGGCGTCGCCTTCGGAGTAGACCGCCTTGCTCGGGTCGGCGCCTTCGACGCCCAGCACGTGATCCAGTTCCTGCTTGAAACGACAGGCGTGCGGTGTCGTGAATCGATGCTCGATGCGGCCCGAGCGGTCGTCGTAGAAGTCACTTGCTTCGATCCCGACCCAGAAGACATTCCCGTCGCGCACACCGTACGAAATGTTCTCTCGAGTCAGCTTCTCCAATGGGAGCTCGGTGCGTTCCCAATACCCCTTGAGGACGAGACGCCTCTGCGTGAGCGCGGCGTAGCCCGCGAGGCCCTTGCGACCCGTGAAGCCGTTTCTCGGGGAGCGGTACTTCACGAAGTGGAGCGACATCGGCACGCCGTCGTCGCTCGCGACGATCCCCTCCGCTCGCAGCTCGGCAGCGAGATCCTCCGGGATCCGTCCGACGCCGAAAGCGATCGCCAACAGGCTCTTTCCCTGCACGAAGGGAAGGGTAGCCCGCGTCGGTATCGGATCGCGCCTTTCGCGGCCGCTCGAGGACCCTATTCGCTCGTCTAGCTGGCTCTGCTCGCTGTCAGCCGAACGACATCATCCTGCGCCTCGCGCGCATCGAAGGCGGCTATCCTTGATTCAGCCGGCCGCGGCGAGGCCCGACCGGGTGCAGAAATGGAGGCGAAAACATGGCTCAGATCAAGGGTATCAGTCGCTTCATCGCCGCAGCCTCGGACAGGGGATCCTCGCAATCGGCCGCAACGCATCGGGGGCGCCCGCCGTTCATTACGATCTCGCGCCAGTTTGGAGCCGGCGGGCGGACTCTGGCCGAGGGCATCATCGAGGCCTTCGAAAAGCATCGGGACGAGGAAGTCTTTCGGGACTGGCAGATCTTCGATCGCGCGCTCTGCGAGTTCGTCGCGGACGATCCAAACCTGAACGTGAAGCTCCGCGAGCTGTTGGACGAGTCCTCGCTGAACGCGGTCGAGGATGTGATCGCGACAGCGCTCGGACGATCGCCCCAGCGGGAGGTGCATCGAAAGGTCAACGAGACCATTCGCAGTCTCGCCGTGCTCGGGAAATCGATCATCGTCGGCCGCGGAGCCGCCAGTGCGACGCGCGACCTCGGCACGGGGTTCCACATCAGGCTCGTCGCACCCGAGTCCCTCCGGATCGAACGGCAAGCGCAGGTTCTCGGCCAGGGTATCGATGAAGTGACCCGGATCGTGCGCGAGCGGGACCGCAACCGCACGGATCTGGTGAGTCGAATGACGGGTGAGGACATCGAAGATCCGCTGCTCTACGACGTCGTGTGGAATACGGAAAGTACACCCAACGAAGTCATCGTCGAATCGATCGTCGCCTGGGTGAAGCACCTCCGATCCGCCCGCTGACCCTCGGTCCGAGGAGATCATCCGGGTTTCGATCGCACGAGCAGGGGAAAGGCCGTGAAGACAGAAGATGCGGCGCGTGAATTCCTGGCCTTGCGCCGGATCGCCGTCGCCGGCGCGTCGGCGACGAGTCCAAGCGTGGGGCGCGGTATCGCAGATCGGCTGCTCGAAACCGAGCACGAGGTCTTCGTCGTGCATCCCGACGCGAAGCAGGTGGGTGATCACGTGGCCTACCCGGATGTAGCCGCCATTCCGGGAGGCGTGCAGGGCGTCGTGGTCGCGACCTCGGCCCGCAATGCCCGGGTGGTGGTCGAGCAGGCCGCGAAGGCCGGCGTCGAATGGGTCTGGTTCCATCAAGGCACCGGGCCGGTCTCGTTCGACGATCGAGCGATCGAGTTGGCCCGCACGGCGGGAATGAAGGTGATCGCCTTCGGTTGTCCGATGATGTACTGCGAGCCCGACATTGCCCATCGATGCATGCGCGGCATCTTCCGTGCGGTGGGGCGGATTCCGAAGAACGTCGACGTGTAGCCTGCTGAGTTCGACTGCCTCCCGCCCCGATCTCCTACAATCATCCGACCCCCTAATCGCGCGCCAGGAGATCACACCATGCAACTTCCCGACACGAGAGCCGCTCTCATCATCCTCTCATGTGTGCTCGCGCCGGCACTGGCCGCCACAGCGGACGAAGTCGAGCGAAGGATCACCACTGTCGTCTCGGGCGGCACTCTCGCCGACGGGAGCTCGCAGATCGAGAAGCAGGTGATCGAGGAATGTGTCTCGAGTCTGCCCGCAGTGGGAGATCTGGAGCCGATCGTCGATGCCCGATCGAAGTACATGCGCAGCATCAACGGCGACGTCGAGGCCAACGGTTCGGTGAGGACGTATTCTGCGACCGTCGTGGTTCCCTTCGTGGTCACGCAGAAGCAGCTGGTGATCGTGACGACGAGTTCGGTCGAGAAGAGCGAGCCCGTTCTCAAGGAAGTCGAGGGTCGCTTCGATCGCTCGGTCAGCTTCTCCTCGAATCCGGAGAACGGAGATTCCTTCGCGGGGAGCGGGCTCGTGAAGGAGTACTACTTCTCGACCGAAGCGGCGGCGATCGAGGATGCGATGCGCCGGGCCCGCGCGTGGCTCAAGCAGAAACGCGCGGTGACCTGCCAGCGCTGAGCGAACTTCAGTGGTCTCACCCACGTCACCCGCACTACCCGTCGACTCCCGGCTCCCCCTTCACCGGCCCCACGATCTCGTCGGTGATCCAGCCACCGTAGTACCCGCCGGGCTGGGGTCTCACTCGTTCATCCGCGACGTAGCACTCCAGGCGTGACGGGTAGAAGGCGATCCAACCTCGGATCCCGCTGAACTCGGGATAGGTTCGGAGGTATCGCCAGCCCACCGAGTCCGGGCCTCCGCGCAGCGAGAGATCGACGGCCTCTCCCTTCCATTCGCAGTGCGTCTTCGTGCCACTCTCGATGAGCTGCGCAAGGTCGACGTCTTCGGGCGGGATGTAGAAGGTCGGAGGGCTCGCGGTTTCCAGCACACGAGCAGTGCGTTCGCTCGATGCGATCATTCTCGTACCCAACCGGACGACGACACGTCGCGCGTCCAGGACAAGGCGAGGTGGTCGCGGGTAGTCCCACACCGATTCCTGGCCGGGGCCGGGCTGGATCGCGAAGGGCGGGCGCCGGTCGCCGCGAAACGTCCACGCGTCGCGATGGCGACGAATCGCCTCGGTCGGTTGCAGGATGCTGGGGGTTGGCATGCGAGAGGGTTCGCTTTCGGAGCTGCCTGGAATTCCCTTTGGATTGGCTAGCCTACCGGGGGATTGTGAGGGATCCAGCCGTGACTGAACCGAGGCGTCGAGCGGCGACTCAGAGCGTCCCCCGACTGCGTCAGTTGGGAAGTGCGATGGTGCGCCGAATCGATGTGCTGATTCCGGACGACATCCGCGATCACGGTCCCGAACGGGAACGGCGCCGGGCGCGTATGATCGCAATCCTGAGCGTCGCGTCGATCGTCTTCCCGGCCGCGTTCGTCCCGGCGTGGGCGTCGGAATGGTCTCCCTATGCGCGCGCGACCTTGATGGGCTTTCCGGTGGTCGGGGCCCTGGTCCTGGTGGGCTTGCGGGCGGGTCTGGCCCTGCTCGTCCTCGCCAACGTCCACGCTGCCTATCTGTACATCGGTTGCATGGGGCTGATCGTCCGCACGGGTGGGGAGGCCACGGCCTCGCTCGTGGCACTCGTCTACCTGCCGCTGATGGCGCTCGTGCTCTGCGGTCGCAAGTCGGGTGTCGCCTGGGCGATCGCGATTGCGGTGGGGCTCGGGGTGACATCCTGGTTCGTTTCGCAGGGCATGACCGGGCCACCCGACTTCGTCGACATGGCCTGGGAGCAGAATCGCTTCTCCATCGTCGCCATCCTTTCCCTGGCCGTGGCGGGGATCGGGTACGCCTTTGCGTCGCTCCAGGCGCTTGCCGTCTCCGAGGCGGACGAAGCCTGGGCGGCGATCGCCGCGAGCGAGGAGCGCTACCGGGCCTTGTCGGAGAACGCGGGCGACATCGTCGCGGATTTCGACGCGTCGCTCAACCTCACCTACATCTCGCCGAACTGCGACGAGATCCTCGGCTGGCCCGCGTCCGAGATGTTGAATCAGTCGCCCGACGAATGGTTTCACGCAGACGATTTTCCGAAGCTGATCGACGAGCTCTTGCACAGCCGTCGTTTCGACGAGACCCGCCAGATGCCGGTGCGCTTCCGTCATCGCGAAGGGCACTGGATTCCGCTGGAGCTGAGTTTCAACAGCTACCGGGATCGGACAGGGGCGAAACACACGGTGGCGATCGCGCGGGATGTGAGCGAACTCCGTGCGGCGGAAATTGCCGCCCGTCACCACGAACGCCTCGCTTCGACCGGTACGCTCGCAGCGGGCATGGCCCACCAGATCAACAACCCGGTGGGCTCGATCCTCAACAGCAGCGAGTTCGGGCTGCTCTCCCTCGACGACGGCGACCTGGAGGCCGTGCGGAAAGCACTCGAGAACAACGTCGAGCAAGCTCGGCGGTGTGGCGACATCGTGCACGGGCTCCTTCAGTTCGCCCGACACGAGCCGGTGAAGAAGAGCCGCGAGGATCTCGCCGGGATCGTGCGGAGAGGGCTCGAGATGACCGAGAGCTATGCGCGCGAACGCGGAGTGGATCTACATCACGATGGGTTGCAGGACGACCTCACTGTCGAAGCCAACGCGATCGAGATCGAGCAGGTGGTCGTGAACGTCCTGCGGAACGCGATCGAAGCGAGTCCCCGGGGAGAGGGGGTGGATGTGAGCTTGCGTCGCGACGACGAGATGATCCGCGTCGAAGTCTGCGACCGCGGTCGTGGCGTCGATGACCGCGATCTCCCGCACGTCTTCGACCCCTTCTTCACGACGCGCATCGAAGATGGTGGGAATGGGCTCGGTCTCAGCGTCGCCCACGGCATCGTGAGCGATCACGGCGGCGAAATGTTCCTCGGCTCACGCGAAGGCCCGGGCACCTGCGTTCGCTTCTCCCTGCCGGCCGCTCCGGCATAGTTGCCCCGACCCAGCGATGGTTTCGCGCTCAGGTCGCGGGACCGGCCGGATCGTTCGATTCGTGCACGCTTCGGCCCTCTCGAAGCACCTGTCCCTCGGGGTAGAGCGCGTACAAGACCGCCGCGACCAGCGACAATACACCCGCGACCGGTCCCACCAGGAGCACGCCCTCGGGATCGCTGCGGCTGTTGCCGTACTGCACGAAGAGGAAGCTCATGATCGTGGCGGAAGCGGCGAAGGCCCACTTCGTGAACAAGCCCTGGGCACCGAAGTACATGGCCGAGCGATTTGCACCGGTCTGGGCTTCGTCGCGGTCGATGAGTTGACCGATGATGACGTGAGGGACGATCAGGAAGACCGCGACGGCGGCGCCCATGCCGAGGAGCACGCCGCAGACGATGACGAGGTTGGTTGCGTCGCGCGGGCCGCCTGGAACGTCGGGGTCGAGCAGGCCAAGCAGGCAAAGCAGTACGCCAAGCGTTGCGACGCTCGAGACGATCGTCCACTTGGGGCCGAGTCGCGCGACGACACGCTGGGCGTATACGAAGCCCACGATGCCGAGGGGGATGTTGAGGAGGCCGAGGAGGGAGGCGAATTCGAGGCCGCGACCGAGCACGACCTCGGCGAGATAGGGGACCAACGGCTGCGCCATCGTGACGCCGAGGATGAAGAAGATCTGCGCGAAGAGATAGAGCAGGAAGGGGCGGTTGCGGATCGTGAGACCGACCGCGCGCCGAAGGGAGAGGTCCTCGGGTGGGGTATTCGGCAGCTTGCGTTCGTCGACCGAGAGGATCGGCGCCAGGCACATCGCGAACGCCAACACCGAAAGCGCCGAAACCGCGATGCGCAGCGAATACTCGCTCCCCATCCCCGCGCTCCGACCCCAACCGACGAAGAGCTGCCACGCGGGCCCCAGCAGGACCAGCACCGGCAGCCCCACGATCGCGAACAACCGCGAGAGACCCACGCGGTCGGCCTCGCTCCGCGCGATCTCGGGAAGCAGCGCGAGGTAGGGCCCCACGTAGACCGTGAAGAACACGAAGTAGAGGGAGAGCACGATCGTCAGGTACACGAAGTTCAGCTGACTCCCGGGTTCGCCGGGCGGCCAGAAGAGCAGGGCGGCGAACGCGACCATGGGGGCGATGCCGTAGATCATGAACGAGCGCCGGCGTCCCCACGGCGAGCGCGAGCGATCGCAGTAATGGCCGACCAGGGGATCCGCGAGCGAATCGACGATGCCGCCGACGAGTCTCGCGAGCCCATACGCGGTGAACAGCCCCAGGAAGACGCCGGCCGCGAGCTGCGGGGTGAGGTCGACGACGTCGCCGGGAGGCAGGTAGTAGTAGATGCCCATCGCCACGACGATGTGGTTCGTGATCTGGAAGCCCGCGTTGCCGAGCGCGTAGCCGACGCGCTGTTGCGACGTCAATGGCCCTCTCCATCGCGGGCGCGGTGCCGCCCGAACCCGTCTACGCGATCAGTTTGAAGCCACCATCGACGGTGATCACCTCACCGGTGACGAATGCGCCGGCCTGGCTGGCCAGCATGACGGCAATCCCCGCGATGTCGCGATCCTCGCCCCAACGCTGCAGGGGGATCATGTCGAACTCGGCCTGCAGCGCCTTCGGGTCTTCGCTCACGTAGCGGGTCATCTTCGAATAGAAGCGCCCGGGGGCGATCGCGTTCACGCGGATGTTCTTGCGCGCGAGTCGAAGCGCGAGGCTCGTGGTGACGTGATCGAGTGCCGCCTTGCTGGCGCCATAGGCGTAGTTCTCGTCACCGGCCGGGATCGAACCCGCGACCGAGGTGACGTTGATGATGCTCGACGTCGACTCGGGGGTGGCCCGTTTCGAAAGCATCCCCGCGAGCGCCTTGGTGAGGAAGAACGGCGTCTTCGCGTTCAATTCCATCACCTTGTCCCAGCCGGATTCCGGATAGTCGGCCAGCGGTGCGGCCCAGGCGGTGCCCGCGTTGTTCACGAGGACATCGAGATGATCTTCCCGTTTGCCCAGTTCGCCCGCGACCCGTTCGATCTCGTCGAGTGACGCCATGTTGCCCGGAATCGCGATGCACTCACCGAATTCGGAAAGCGCCTCGGCAGCGGCCTGGCAGGCGTCGGCCTTGCGCGACGTGATGTAGACCCGGCGGGCACCGGCATCCAGGAAACCGCGCGTGATGTAGGAGCCGAGCCCACTCGACCCTCCGGTCACCAGGCACGTCTTGTCGCGCATCGAAAACAGGTCTTCCAGCACGGGCCTCTCCTCTTCGAGTGGGTGGCGACTATACATGGGAACGCACCGCCGGAGAGGAGCGCCAGCGGGGATGGAAGCGGCCGAAGTTCACGCTAAACACCCCGCACGATGATCCAGCTCGACAACGTTTCGAAGACCTACGGCGCCCAGATCCTCTTTCTCGATGCATCGACGGCGGCCTTTCGCGGTGAGCGAGTGGGGCTGGTCGGGCCGAATGGCTGCGGGAAATCGACCGTGTTCCGCATGATCATGAAGCAGGAGGAGACCGACGGCGGGCAGGTTTCGATCGAGCGTGGGGCGACGCTTGGCTACTTCAGTCAAGACGTCGGCGAAATGAGCGGGGAGACCGTGCTCGAGGCCACCCTCGCGGGTGCCGGCGAGGTCTCGGAGCTCGCGCACGAAATCGCCGAACTCGAAAAGGCGATGGCCGACCCCGTGCGCGCCGACGAACTCGACTCGCTCATCGAGCGCTTCGGCGATGTCCAGGCCCGCTTCGACGAACTCGATGGCTACGCCCTCGAAGCGCGCGCCCGCGAGGTACTCGCGGGGCTCGGGTTTCGAGACGAGGTCGTGGCCGACGACGTGGGGCTGCTCTCCGGCGGCTGGAAGATGCGTGTTGCCCTCGCGCGCATCCTCCTGATGCGCCCCGATGGGCTCTTGCTCGACGAGCCCACGAACCATCTCGACATCGAATCGATCATCTGGCTCGAACAGTTCCTTCGCGACTTCCCTGGAGCGTTGATCGTCACCTCCCACGACCGCGCGTTCATGAACCGCATCGTGACGAAGATCGTCGAGATCGACGGGGGTTCGATCACCACCTACGCGGGGGACTACGACTTCTACGAGGCCCAGCGCGCGCAGGCCGAAGCCCAGCAGGAGGCGCAGTTCGCTCGTCAGCAGGCGATGCTCGCCAAGGAGAAGGCCTTCATCGAGCGCTTCAAGGCACGCGCGAGTCACGCCGCCCAGGTGCAGTCCCGCGTCAAGAAGCTCGACAAGATCGACACCCTCGAACCACCGAAACGCCGCCGGGTCATCGATTTCGAGTTCCCCGATCCACCGCGTTCGGGCGAAGACGTGGTCAAGCTGGAAGGCGTCTCCAAGCGCTACGGAGATCTCGCGATCTACGAGGACTTCGACCTCGTGATCCGGCGCAGGGAACGTTGGTGCGTCATGGGGGTGAACGGCGCGGGCAAGTCGACGCTGTTGAAGCTCGTCGTCGGCGAGCTCGAGCCCGATGCCGGCCGCGTCGCGCTCGGCCCCAGTGTGAAACTCGGCTACTTCGCGCAGCACTCGATGGAGTTGCTCGACGGCTCCCGCACGGTCTACGAAACCCTGCAGGACCACTTCCCCGTCGCGGGAACGGGACAGCCGAAGACCCTCGCCGCTGCTTTCGGCTTTCCGGGCGACGATGTCGAGAAGCGCTGCGAACTCCTGTCGGGCGGAGAGAAGGCGCGGGTCGTCCTGGCCCTCATGCTCTTCGATCCGCCGAACTTCCTCGTGCTCGACGAACCCACGAATCACCTCGACATGGACACCAAAGCGATGTTGGTGCGGGCCCTTGAGAACTTCGAAGGGACGCTCCTGATGGTCTCCCACGATCGCCACTTCCTGATGGCGCTATCCGACCACGTCCTCGAGCTGAACCCCGAAGGCCCGCGCACCTACGGCGGTGGCTACGGCGAGTATGTGATCGCTTCGGGACACGAGGCGCCCGGGGTGGGCGGGTAGGGCGCTGGCGTCCGGGCCGCTCTAGCGCTGTCGGCGAATCGCCTTCGAGACGATCAGCAGTCCCATGCCAAAGACCATGGCCGCCGTGGGTTCGGGGACGGCGTTCGCGAAGACCTGGTCCTGGTGTCCCTGGAGTTCGACGATCAGCGAGGTACCGGGAAGGCCCGCGCCGAAGTCGCTGGCCATGATTCGATCGAAGACCGAGAGTGCACCGTCGGACAGGCTCCGCGTGTCGATCACGCGGCCCTCGTAGATGCCCTCCCAGATCGCGGCATGAACGCCGGTGATCGCCTGCACGCGCGTTACTCCGCCGACCATGAGCCGACCGAGATCGTGTCCGTAGGTGTCCATGACGTAACCCGCCCAGGCGAAGTCGCGCGGGGCCTCGTCCCTGGGTGACGGACTCGTGTGGGGGGCGAGGACCGCGCGGGCTCGATAGGTCGAGACATCGATCTGCGTGTCGAGGTCGATGCCGAAGGACGTTCCGTTCGAACCGTCGAGGGTGACGTCGAGCCGGGCGGTCCAGAGGTCTTGTTCGAAAACGGTCTCGATGCGCTCACCGAGTTCGTAGCCGTGCACGGTGAACGGGACCGCGCTTGCGGAAGTCGCAGTCAGGAAGAGGGCCGCCACCAGGAGGAGCAGCGCACCCATGGCGGAGCGGAGTGTGCGTCGAATCATGCTGAATCGATGAAGCAGCATTCGTGCCACGCAAGACGCACGTCGCGCCTCGTGCTCGAAACCGCTTGTTCCACGGGGCGAGATGTCACGAGTTGCAATCGGGTGAGGTGGCCGCGAACTGCGGCTCGATTGCCGGTTTCGAAAGGGGGGTAGCCGGGCTCGGGGCGATTGCCTCTGCGACTCCACACGTGCGCAGAAAGCTGCGTAGCGCCCGAATTCGGGAGCCTCTGGGAGTTTTGCCTAGTTGGCGCGGGATCCCGTGCGTTGCATCGTCGAGCCGAGAGGCGGAGCGGATCCGCAGCGGCAACGCGGGCGGGTTGGCGAGCTGAATGGGGGGAAGAATCGATGCGCGCAAGCCACTGGCTTGCGGTTGCCGTGGTGTCGCTCGTCGCGATCAGCCCGTCGAACCCTGCGCAAGCGCAGGTGGCGTTCGATTGGGTCGTTGTGGGCGATCCGGGCAACCCCTGTGAATCGGGAACGCACGGCTGCCTCGGTTCGGTTCCGTACGCGTATGGGATCGCGGACACCGAAGTCACCAACGCCCAGTACGCGGCCTTCCTCAACGCCGTCGCGGCGACCGACTCGTTCGGCCTCTACAACAGCGAGATGACCGACGACGAAACCCACGGTGGGATCGAGCGAACCGGCACCGTCGTGTACGGCTATAACGCGAAGGCCGGGCTCGAATCGCGGCCGGTGAACTACGTGTCGTATTGGGATGCGCTGCGCTTCGCGAACTGGCTCCACAACGGTCAGCCGACAGGGGGGCAGGGCGCGGGGACGACCGAAGACGGCGCCTACACGCTGACCAGCGCCGGGATCTCGGCAAACAGCATCGTCCGCAACGCGGGGGCGCTCTTTGCCGTGACGGGCGAGGATGAGTGGTACAAGGCCGCCTACTACGACTTCGCAGGCGGTTTCTACCTCTATCCGACGGCGTCCGATGACGCGCCCGAGTGCACGTTGGCCACGACCGACCCCGAAACCGCGAACTGCGGCTTCGTCGGCACCTCGACCGATGTGGGGAGCTATCCCGGCGCGGCGAGTCCGCGCGGCACCTTCGACCAGGGGGGCAACGTGCAGGAGTGGACGGGTGGCATCGTGGGATCCAATCGCACGCTTCGCGGTGGATCCTACTTCTCGGGTTCGTCCCAACTCGCGAGTACCGTCCGCTGGGCGGTGCCCCCGGAGTCGGAGGTCTCCGCCCTGGGTTTCCGGATCGCCTACCTGGACGCCGCCCCCGCACCGGTGCCGGCCCTGGGCATCCTCGCTACGGGCGTCCTGCTCGTACTCCTGATGGTCGTCGGCCTGCGGAACTTCAGCCCGGCGCGCCGGTATCCAGCATGAAGAGCTTCTGAATCAGGTCGTTCTCCATGCGCTCGTGGGCCACGAGCTTCTCGGCCAGGTGGTTGAAGAGCTGCTCGATCTCGCCCCAACGGCGCGTTCCTTCGCGGGCGCCGTGGGCGTATTCGAGCAGTCTGCGCGAGCGCTCGGTGAAATCGGCGTGTTCTTCCTTCAGCTTGTCGAGGCGGCGGCCCATTTCCGGGGCGACCCGGAGCACGTCACTGAAGTAGCCGCCGCGTTCTTCGGCTTCGAAGTGAAGCGGAAGCTCGTGTTCGAGGTCGGTGAGCAGCGCCAGCATGGTCGTCGCGAGCAGCGGGCTCTCGCGATCGTGCGCGCGGGTCTCGATCACTTCCTCGAGCGCGGCGAGCAGCTGCCGCAGCCGCTTGTGGTGCCCGGCGATCTCATCGTGGAAATCCGACGGGTTGGAAGTGGCCTGGGCTTCCGGGGTGGCCACGGTGATGACCTGCTGCATGACGACACCTCCTCTCGCATCGCGTGAAGGCCCGTGTCGAACTTTCATGCATCCGATGCGTTCGAGTCTGGCGTGCCGCCCAGAACGCCGCTTCGTCGCCTGACCTGCGCGGCGACACCAATGGGAAGTTACGTCGCCCCCGCGATCCCAACCATGCAGCCAGACGCTGCGTTACGAGAACGAGCCGCACGAGAGCGGGAACCGAGCTTCCCCGAACCCACGATCTGAACCGCATATCCGCACAAGTGACGAATTGTCCCAGGAAGTTCATCGCAGCCTCCGGAGCGCGCTCTCGTGCCGCGCCTACTCTGTTGAGATGGACGAACCGCTTTCGATGATTCCGATCGAGCGGCTGCTCGTCGGCTTCGTGCCGACGTTGTTGCTGCTCGCGCTTCTCTACCGCTGGTCGCTGGGTGCGCGTACCGCGCTCTACGCCAACGCGCGCATGCTCCTGCAGCTTCTCGCCGTGGGATACGTGTTGCGTGCCGTCTTCGAGACCGACGAGCCGATCGTCATCGTCCTCGTGGTGGTCGTGATGATCGGCGCATCGAGCTGGATCGCTCTGCGTCCCATCGCGAATCAGCGCAGGGTGCACCTGCCTGCGGTGGTCTTCTCGATCGCGCTGTGCGGCGGAGTGATGCTCGCGATCGTCACCCAACTCGTGCTCGACGTGCCGCGCTGGTTCGAACCCCACGTCGTGGTGCCGCTGGCGGGGATGATCTTCGCGAATGCGATGAACGCCGTGAGCCTTGCCGCCGAACGCTTCGAGAGCGAACAGCGGGCCGGTGCAGAGCTCGTGCTCGCGCGGGGTGCGGCGCTCGAGACCGCGTTGATTCCCCAGATCAACGGTCTGCTTGCGGTCGGCCTCGTCTCCCTGCCCGGGATGATGACGGGGCAGATCCTCTCGGGTGTCGATCCCCTGGTCGCCGTCCGCTACCAGATCATGGTGATGAGCATGGTCTTCGGTTCGGGGGGGCTGGCCGCCGCGTGCTACCTGCAGCTTCGCGTGCGCGCCGCCTGACACCTGCGCCGCGAGCCGGCGATCAGTGCGCGATGAGCAGCCGGAGGCGGCTGCCGACCCGCTCTGCGTGGTCGGCCAGGTTCGCGGTCCACAGCACCGTCTGGTGCAGGTAGACGGCAGCGACGCCGAGTTCGTCTTCCATGCCGAAGATCACCCGGCAGGCCCGGTCCTGGAGTTCATCGGTCTCGGTTTCGATGCGCCCGAGTTCGGAGATCATCTCTTCGACACGGGTTGTGGTGTTCCCGGCAAAGCCGGTTTCAACGAGTTCGTCGAGTTCGTCGATGATGCGGCCGGCCTGTTCGCAGGCGGCAACCACTCGAGCCGCCAGGGCCTTCATCGGTTCGATCAGCCCCTCTGGCAGTTGCATCGCACGTTGGTCGGCGAGTTCGGCGATGTCCTGGGTGACATCCGCCATCGAGTCCTGGCTGTCGAGGATGGCGAGCATGTCGCGGCGCTCGATGGCGAGCATCAGGCGGCGGGGCAGGTGGTCGCGGATCTCGTTCTTGATCTCGTCGGCTTTGTGTTCGAGGGCGTCGATGTGCTCGCGGCATTCGCGGATCTTCGCGGCGTCTCCGCTCGCCATGGCATCGACGAGGGGCACGATTTCGCGCGCGCAATCGACGGCTGCCTTCATGTGTTCCTGCATGGGGCCAATGGGGGAGCGCCCCACGAGTTTCTCGATCCAGGCCACGGTGTTCTCCTCGCTCAGCTAGGGGCTGAGCAAGCCCTTGAAGAAGTAGTAGAAAAAGATGGCAAGCCCTGCCGCGATCGGAAGGGTCGCGACCCACGAAGCAATGATGTTCCCCACGACGCGCAAGTCCACTGCCCCGATACCGCGCGCAATGCCGACGCCGAGGACCGCGCCCACCAGGGTGTGGGTGGTCGAAATCGGGATGCCCATGCGCGAGGCGAGAACGATCGTCGTGGCGGCGGCCATCTCGGCTGCGAATCCGCGGCTCGGGGTGAGTTCGGTGATCTTCTTTCCTACGGTTTCCATCACGCGATAGCCCCAGGTCGCTAGGCCGAGCACGATGCCCAAACCACCCACCGCGAGCATCCAGGGCTGGACGGGGGCCTTCTGGGTGAGTGCCGCGCCCTCGACCACGCTGACCACCGCGGCGAGCGGGCCGATCGAGTTGGCCACGTCGTTCGAACCGTGGGCGAAGGCCACGGCGCAGGCCGTCATGATCTGCAGCACGACGAAGACCCGTTCGACCTTGCCGAAGCGCTGCCCCTCGACCTCTTCGCCACTGTCGACCCGGCGCAGGATGACGGCGCCGACCCCCATGCCCACGAGACCGAGCAAGAAGGAACCGAACAGGGCCTCGGGCAGGTCGAAGTCGAGCTTCAGGTTCTTGAGGCCCTTGAACAGGGTGACGAGACCCATGATAAAGAAGACGAAGAAGAAGAAGAACGGTCCGATCTTCCGCGTCTGCGCGACGGGGTCGTCCGAGTCGAGGATGGTGATACGCGTGAGGTGGAAGATGCCGAAGGCCAGCACACCCGAAAGCAGGGGAGACGTCAGCCAACTCATCACGATCTGCGTGACCTTGCCCCAGTTGACGGCGTCGGCGCCGACCGCGATGGCACCGAACCCGACGATGGCGCCCACGATCGAGTGCGTGGTCGAGACGGGCAGGCCGAGTCGCGTTGCGCCGAGTAGCAGCGTCGCGGCGGAAGCCAGCGCGGCCAGCATGCCGTAGAGCATCGCGTCTTCCGACATGAGACTCATGTCGAGCATGCCCTTGCGCACGGTATCCGTGACCTTGCCGCCGGCCAGGAACGCGCCGGCAAACTCGAAGATGGCGGCCACGATGATGGCGCCGCGAATCGACAGCGCACGGGAACCCACGCTGGTGCCCATCGCGTTGGCGACGTCGTTCGCACCGATCGCCCACGCCATGTAGAGAGCGAGTGTTCCCGCGAGCCAGATTTCGAATGGAATATCTGCAAGCAAGGCGAGTCTCCGGCTCGGGACGTTAGCGATGCACCAACGAAGGGAAACCGGATGACCAATATGAGTCGCTGTTCTGAATGCACCCCGATCGCGGTGTTCGGCGGCAGACTACAGATCCAGCTGCAGGCGTAGCTGAACGACGTGTAGATCGCCGTTTCGCCCGTCAGGCCGATCGGCGGCGCTTCCGCGGATGTAGTTGAGTGATACGCGCGCGTTCGGGTTCAGATACCAGTTCGTGGCGAACGTGAAGTTCAGCTGCTTACCGCCGCGCAGGCTCGGTCCGTTGGTGTCGAGTTCGCTGATGCGGCCGGCGAGTTCGAGGGCTCCCCAGCCCCCCTCCTTCGGACGGAAATCGTTCGCCGGGTGAACGCGTCCGAAATGCCCCTCATCCAGGTCATACGTACGCTGTCCCTCGAGGACGAAGATCGCGAGGGTGATGTAGAAGCCGTCGTATTCGAGGTCCTTGGCGCCAGAACGCTTGATCGGGACGTAGAAGTATTCAGCCTGCAGATGAACGGGGCCGTAGATGAGCGCGATCTCGGGCGTCACGAGGTCGAGGTGCCGCGCATCGAACAGGCCGGTGTCGACGGTTCGCACCGAAACGAGGTGGGCTTCCGGCCGGCTTCGCAAACGCACCAGACGGTCGCGGCTGCGAAACTGGTGGCTGTAGGACGCCCCGAAGTGGAAGAGCTTGCTCCCGCCGTCGGCGTACCAGGGGAGGCTCGTGACGCGCGCAGTGACGTTCACGTCCGAGCCGTCGGAGAAGGCCTTCGTGCTGTCTCCGGTGTCGTCGATGAAGGCCCCGAGCCTCCAGGTCATCCGCTGCTCGAGGATGACGTCGCCGAACACGAGGCCCAGATTGCGCGCGGGCGCGAAGGCTTCAGCCGGTAGCGCGCGCTCCATGAAGACGAGGTTCGAGAGCTCGCCGAGGGCCGTGAGGGAGTAGGGCTCCTTCATGTGGCCGACGCGGAGCGTCTCCAGGTGGGGGATGCCGCGGAAACCGATCCACGCGTCGTGGATCGTCACGTGGCCCGATTCGAACTCGGTCTGTCCCCGATAGCCCAACCAACCCCGGGCGCGGCCGTCGATCTCGATGCGTGCGCTCCGTATCTCTGCGCCGTGCCCCTGGAGGTCGGGACGGCTGTCGTCGAACTGACTGTTGGTGGTGATCGAATTCCCGTCCAGCAGCAGTCGACCACTGAGGGCGAAGTCGAACCCGGCTTCGTCGTTCGAGCCGGCGTTCGCCGTCTGGACACCGAGGAGAAGTAGAAGGGCCCCGAACCAGCGAGCCATCTGGTCGTTTCGTGTCGTGCGAGTCACAGTGACCTCCTCGATCGACGTCTCGCGAAGACGTCCATCTGTTGAGGTGCCTGGATCGCAGGGGCACGCCATCAGCATAGCTCTTCTGGGAGTGGTTACCCCGGGCTCGACTGAAGGAGACGCTGCGGATCAATCGACGAGCGGACTCACCCAGTTACGCGATGCGGTGCGCGTCTTGCCTAGGCTACCCATCAGGAGCATGAGGTCGAGGGGCTCGATCGTCTCTTCCTCGTCGTCGACATCGTAGACGAGCGAGTCGGATGCGAAATCGGGGGGCTCGATCGCCGATTCGCCCCGCATCATCGACGCTTCGAGCTCCTTCAATGCGGTCTGGATGCCGTCGGCATAGCGCCAGGGATCTGGAACCAATGCGGAGTCGACGACGAAGCCGAAGTCCACCTGATCGTCGTGGGAGACCGCGGTGACGTTCATGCCATTGGCGACCTGCAGCATGGAGATCGGGTAGATCTCTTCGACGCGCGCGCCCGCGAGATACATCGGGACGTGCAGCCCGCGCACGTTCGAGAAGACGAGGTTCGCCGGCAGGGGGACGATCCCGGGGAGGGCATGCGCCGCCCGGGCCAGGATGCGCAGGGCACCGGGGACGAAGCACTCACTCAGGGCCGCCATCGCTTCGAAGGCGCCATCGCGCAGGCGTTCCTTCGAAGCCGTAGAGCTCTGCTTGATGAGCGAGAGCCGTTCGATCGGGTCTTCGAGGTGGGTCGCGAGGTGAACCGGCATGCTTGCGATCTGGTTGTCGAGTTCGGCGTCGGCTTCGCTGCGCAGCGACACCGGGCATAGCGCCACGACCGACTCGTCGGGGAGGCGCCCCTCGGCGCGCAGCACGGAGCGGAGGCTCGAGCCGAGCAGTTCGAGCAGGATGTCGTTCACTTTGGCGTCGAAGTGCTTTCTCGCCTCGCGAATCGGTCCGAGGGGGATCGACGTGTAGGCGAAGGCGTTCTGTCCGCTCAGTCGATCGTTGAAGTGGGTATCGGGTACCGGCGGTGGGCGCTCGTGAGCGCTCGCGTCTCCCATCCGCACGAGCCCTTCGCGAAGGGCGCGTGCGGCGTGTACGGCGATGCGTTCGGGTTTGCGCGTCGCGTTGGCGATCGCTCCACGCACCATCTCGGCGAGCGTCGGGTGGCGCGGGGTCGCGACGATCGGGTCCGTTTCCGATGATGCGGTGGGGACTGGCTCCGCGGTCAGGTCGAAGAGCAGAGCGGAGAACTCGACGCCGGATTGGCCGTCCATCAGGCAGTGGTGGAAGCGAAGCATGGTGGCGACGCGACCGCCTTCGAGCCCTTCGATCCACCAACACTCCCAGAGCGGACGATTGGAATCGAGGGGGCGTCGATGCAACAGGCTCACGAGTTCGGCGAGTTCGCGTTCGCCGCCGGGGGCGGGTAGGGCGATGCGCTGCACGTGATCGACGGGGTTGAAGCCCTCGTGCTCGACCCACCAGGCGTGATCGAGGCCGAACGGCACCGGTCGCAATACCCAGCGGAAGCGATCGACGAGCGCCGTGCGTTCGGCGAGCACGCGCAGGAAACGCTCGAAGCCGAAGTCGGGCGCGGCGCTCGCGTCGACGATGGAGAGCCCGGCGATGATCGATCGCGCGGCCTCGGAATCGACCGAGAGAAAGACCGAATCGGCTTCGGAAAGCTGCCGTGGACTTCGGCTCCCCATGAACGCGCCTCGATGGGGCAGCGGGGGGTCGGCGAGATCGTAGAGGAGATGGACGACGAGCCCAAGCCGAAAGGGCGCTCGGGTGCGCATGACGTGGAATCTCCACGCGCGACGTCTCGATAGAAACCCTGAAGACTGCGCGCGATCGCGCAGTCCAGGCCCGATGACCTCTGGTGCTAGGTTGACCGGGTGGCCACCACCCCCGACTTCGAGCATCGCATCGAGATCAAGGTCGACCGTCCCGTCCTACGCGAGTTCCTCTGCGACCTCGGCCGCTACCGCGAGCTGCATCCGCTGATCGAGTCGATTCGCGAGCTTCCCGCCGAAGACTCGGCCCCGAATGCGCGCCGTTACCGCGTGGTCGACAGGCTCCCGCTCGGCCCGTTTTCATTCAAGGGCGCCTATACGGCTTCGATCGAAGCGGTCCAGGAGGACGAAGTCCACGGAAACGCCTGGCAGCCCCCGCGTGTCCACTTGCTCACCGTCTACAAGCTCGAGGACTATCCCGGTGGAACGCGCATCGTCGAGCGCTCCTACGTCGAGGCCCCGTGGTACCTGCGCCGCTACGTCCGCAACCAGGCCCGGGAGTCTCACCGCACGACCCTGGCGCGCATGAAGAGCCTGCTCGAGAAGGGAGAACCCAGCGACTAGGGTTCGGGTTGCGGCGCACTGGGGGCAGCGGTTTCGTCGACGCGTCCGCCCCTGGTTACGCGGCGATTGCGTGCCACGAAGGCTCTGTACTGATCGTGCGTGTCGATGCCGTGATGGACCGTGGCGACACGGGCCACCGCGATGGGGTAGCCGTGTTCGATCACGCGCAGCTGTTCCAACCGTTCGGCGCGCTCGAGCGGCGTTGCAGGCAGGTCGACGTAGGCGTCGAGGAAGTGGGCGCGGTATGCATACACGCCGATGTGCTTCTGCGGTTGCGCGTGCTCGGTGTCGTCGCTCGCCCCGTTGCGTCGCGAATCGGGAATCATCGCCCGCGAGAAGTAGAGAGCACTTCCGTCGGTACGCAGCACGACCTTGACGAGGTTCGGATCGGCCGGGTCGTCCTCGGCGGCGAAGGGGCCGGCGAGGGTGGCCATCGGGACAGCAATTGGGTCGCAGCGATCGAGGGTCTCGACGAGGGCGTCGATCGCACCCGGGTCGATTTCGGGTTCGTCGCCTTGCACATTGACCACGATGGTGTCGCGCGCGGCGGCGGCTTCGTCTCCGCCCTCGGCGAGGATCGCGAGGGCCTCGCGGATCCGCGATGTGCCGTTGGGATGCTCGGGCGAGGTCATCACCACCTCGCTGCCGAAGGGTTCGAGGGCGGCCGCGATGCTCGGATCATCGGCCGCGACGACGACGCGGTCGATGCTCCGCGCGCACTTCGCGCGGTCCACCACGTGCTGCACGAGGGGCCGCCCGGTCTCGCTGGCCAGCACCTTCTCGGGAAAGCGCGACGAAGCCAGTCGCGCGGGAATGATCGCAAGCGCCATCGTGTCTCTCGAGAAGGGGGAGCGGGTTCATCTTCGGCGATGGCGACCTCACCATCGCGACGTCAGCGATGGTGCCGCGCGCACGCGCGCACCGCAGCGACGAATCGCATTCGCGGTGCGATCGAACCGTCCTTGCCCAGCGAGAATCGAGCCCGGGCAGAGACTGCGGACTATTCCCGTGCTTTACCCACCGCCGGACCCGACAGGGCCGGCGCCTCGCCGTGATGCTCGACCATCTCGACCAGGTAGCCGTCGGGGTCCTTCACGAAGGCCACGGTGACGGGCCAGTGTTCGAGCTTCTCGGGTTCGGACTCGCTCTCGAAGCCCGCGTCGATGCAGCGCTTGTACAAGCCCGCGCAATCGTCCGTGTCGAGATAGACTTTCCAGAGCGCCGTCCCGTGTTCGATCGGGCCCTCCTGCGCGTGATGACGGGCGAGCTGGATCCGCCCACCCTTTTCGCCCTTCAACACGATCTCGGTGAAGTCGTCGGTCTCGATACGATGGGTGATCTCGAGGCCGAGCGCCTTCTCCCAGAACGAGAGAGACCGCTCGAGGTCGGTGACGTTGATGCAGTACTGATCGATGCTGGTCTTCACGCAGGTCTCCTCCGATGCGCCGTCAGCGAGGTGCGAGCACCGTCGGGCGTCTCGAGACTCTATGCTCTTGCCGGACCCTACGGCATGGGCCGCAACGCAAACGCGAGCCCGTGCGAACCGGGAGGCCCGCCATGCCCGATCTCTTCGACCGCCATCGCGTGATCGACGTCGACAGTCACGTCTCGGAACCCGCCGACGTCTGGACCTCTCGCGTCGCCAGCAAGTGGGGGGATGCCATCCCCCACATCGAGAACCACGAAGGCAAGGACGTCTGGTGCCTGGGGGGCGAGCCCCTGCTGCCCGTCGGCATGACAGCCCTTGCGGGCTACGACGGCACGCTGCCCGATTGCCCGGACACGATGGAAGACATCCCGGCCGGCGCGCATCTGGCCGAGGACCGCCTCGCGTATCTCGACCAGGAGGGCATCGATGCACAGGTGCTCTACCCGAACGTCGGGGGTTTCGGTTCGACCGCGTTCCTGAAGTTGAAGGAACCGGAGCTCATGCTCGAGTGCGTGCGCGCCTACAACGACTTCCTGGTCGAGTGGGCCTCGGCCGATCCGAAGCGACTGATCCCCGTGATGGCGACACCGTTCTGGGATGTCGAGGCTTCCGTCGCCGAGATCGAGCGCTGCGCGGCGAACGGACACCGCGGGGTGCTCTTCGGAAGTCAGCCGACGGACTTCGGCGAACCCCACCTCGCGAGCACCCATTGGGATCCGATCTGGGCCGCGGCCCAGGAGGCGGGCCTCCCGATCAGCTTCCACATCGGCAGTTCATCGAATTGGGACATGGAGACCGCGCAGGTGATCGGCATGCGCGCGAACCTCGCGCGCCTCGGTGCGAACGCCTTCATGGACAACGAAAAGTGCCTGGCCGACATCATCTTCGGCGGGGTGTGTCACCGCTTCCCGAAACTCGCCTTCGTCTCCGTCGAGAGCGGGGTGGGGTGGCTTCCCTTTGCCATCGAGGCCTTCGACTGGCAGTGGGCGAACGGGGGGATCTACAAGGATCATCCCGAGTACGACCTCAAGCCGAGCGAGTACTTCCGCCGGCAGATCTACGGATGCTTCTGGTTCGAGGAGTTCGGTCTGGAGAAGGCCTTCGAACTCTTCCCCGACAACCTGATGTTCGAGACGGACTACCCGCACCCGACCTCGATGTCGGTGGGGCCCGCCTCCATCGCGGTGCGGCCGCGCGAGTACGCCGAACGCGTGCTCGGGGGCATTGCCGAGGACACGGCGGGCAAGGTGCTGCACACGACCGCCGCGCGCCTGTACGGCCTCGGCAGCGAGTAGATTCCGCTAGGCTCCCGGCGTGAAAGGCCTTTTCGGGACGCGCCCCCCGTCGGGCCCCGCTCGTCCGGAGACCCACGCCATGTCCAGAATCACTCGCCTCGCCAACAGCCTGCGAACCATCGGGGGCCTCGGCCGCGCCGTTCCGAAGGTGCTTCGCTATCGCCCCGGAAGCGGGCGCACCGTGCCGGATGCCTTCGAAGAGGTCGTGGAGGCCAATCCCGATCACCCCGCGCTCGTGATGGACGATCGCACCTTCACCTACGGCGAAGTCGACGGCGAAGCCAATCGCGTCGCGCGCTGGGCGCAGGCCCAGGGCATCGGCCAGGGCGACGTGGTGGCGCTCTTGATGGAGAACCGGCCCGAGTTCGTCATCCAATGGATGGGGCTCGCGAAGATCGGCGCCGTCACCGCGCTGATCAACACGAACCTCACGGGGCGACCGCTGGCGCACAGCCTCGAGATCGCGAAGGCACACCACCTGATCCTCGACAAGGCCCTCGAGGAGAACTTCGCTTCGGCCCGCGATGAACTCACGAGCGAGATCGAGATCTGGGGCAGTGGCGGCCCGATCGCGGGCGTGGCCGATCTCGACGCCGATCGGGCGGGCCGCTCCGCGGCACCGCTCCCCCCCGGCGTTCGCCGTGGCCTCGATGGCAGCGATCGTCTCTTCTACATCTACACGAGCGGCACGACGGGCCTCCCCAAGGCGGCAAACTTCAGCCACTTCCGCTTCGCAGTGGTGGGTCTCGCTTCGACGGGCTGGACGCGCATCGGACCCGAAGACCGCATGTACATCTGCCTTCCCCTGTACCACTCGGCGGGTGGCGTGATGGCGCTGGGCGGAACGCTCTTGAATGGCGGGACCGCGGTCATCGCGCGCAAGTTCTCGGCGAGTCGCTTCTGGGAGGATTGCGTCAAGCACGACGTCACGCTCTTCCAGTACATCGGCGAGCTATGCCGCTACATGCTGAACGCTCCGGAGCATCCCGACGAGCGCCGCCACAAGATCCGCCTGTGCATCGGAAACGGCTTGCGTGCCGAGGTGTGGGTGCCCTTCCAGGAGCGTTTCGGCATCCCGAATATCCTCGAGTTCTACGGGGCGACCGAGGGCACTCTTTCGCTGATGAACTTCGACAACAAGGTGGGGGCGATCGGACGACTTCCGCGCGCGATGCAGAAGCTCCAGGGCGCCGCCATCGTGAAGTTCGACGTCGAAAAGGAAGAGGTGATCCGCGGCTCCGACGGCTTCTGCATCGAATGCGACATCGACGAGGCCGGCGAGGCCCTCGGGCGGATCTCGAACCCCGCCATGTACGAGGGCTATACGGACGAAAAGGCCAGCGCGAAGAAGGTGCTGCACGACGTCTTCAAGAAGGGCGACGCCTACTTCCGCACCGGCGATCTGCTGCGTCGCGACAAGGACGACTACTTCTACTTCGTCGACCGCATCGGCGACACCTTCCGCTGGAAGGGCGAGAACGTCTCGACGGGGGAGGTCGCCGAGGTGCTCTCGCTGTGCGACGGCGTGAAGGAGGCGAACGTCTACGGGGTCGAGATCGAGGGCGCCGACGGGCGGGCCGGTATGGCGTCGCTCGTGGTCGGCGACGATTTCGACATCGACCACATCTACGATCGCGTCGTCGATCAACTCGCGGGCTACGCGCGCCCCATCTTCGTGCGCCTCGGCAAGGAGATCGAGATCACCGGCACGTTCAAGCACCGCAAGGTCGACGCCGTAAAGGAAGGCTTCGATCCCGAGCAGATCAGCGACCCCCTCTACTTCCTCGACACGAACGCCGGAGCCTACGTTCCCCTCGATGCCGACCTCTACCGCGCGATCCAGGGCGGTGAAATCCGAATCTGAGACCATGGCCGGAAGACGAAGAAGCCGACAGAGCCGAGAAAGAAGCAGGAAGAAGCGGGATGCGAACGTGCCGAGCACGGGCATCGGTCGCATGGTGGCCGCGATGCGCAACGGCCTCGAGATCGCGAGCCGCGGCGAGATCACCGAGCGACAGGCCGCGCCCTACGAAGTCGAGGCGGTAGGCGACCATCATCGCCTGCGTCGCTATTTCCCGGATCGACCGCTCAGCGACGAAAAGGACAGGCCGCCCGTCCTGTTGATTCCACCGCTCATGCTGAGCGCGGACGTCTGGGACGTCTCCCCCGAAGCGAGCGCGGTCGAGACCCTCGAAGCGGCCGGGACCGATCCCTGGGTGGTCGACTTCGGCTCCCCCGAAGAAGAAGAGGGCGGGCTCGAACGCTCTCTCAGCGATCACGTACTGGCGGTGTCCGAGGCCATCACCACGATTCGCGAGACCACCGGCCGCCCGGTGCACATCATGGGGTACTCCCAGGGCGGCATGTTCGCCTACCAGGCGGCGGCCTTCCTGCGCACCGAGGGCATCGCATCGATCGTCACCTTCGGCAGTGGCGTCGACCTGCATCAGGGGCTGCCGCTGAACCTGCCGCCCGAGTTGGTGATCGAGTCGATCGAGCGCATCGGACGGCTGCAGAACGCGCTGGCTCCGGGCGGCATTCCCTCCTGGGCCACGCGCCTCGGCTTCCAGCTGATGGATCCGATCAAGACCGCGCAACAGCGCATCGACTTCATGCGCAGGCTCTACGATCGCGAGGCCCTGCAGAAGCGCGAGGGCATGCGGCGCTTCATGGAGAGCGAAGGCTGGACGGCCTTTCCCGGTCCCGCCCTGGCCGATCTGCTGAAGCAGCTCGTCGCCCAGAATCGCCTGCTCCAGGGTGGGCTCGTGATCGACGAGCGCACCGTGACACTGGCCGACATCACGTGCCCCATCCTCGCCTTCGTGGGCACCACGGATTCCATCGCGCCGCCGCGCACCGTGCGCGCGATCTACGCCGCCGCGCCCCAGGCTGATTGCTATCAGGTGAAGGTCGAAGCCGGTCACTTCGGTCTGATCGTCGGCTCGCGCGCGAACTCGACCACCTGGCCGAACGTGATGGAGTGGATCGATTGCTGCGGGGGTCGCGGGCCCCTTCCCGAAGCGGCGCGACTGCTCGAAGAGCGCGAAGAGGACAAGAAGCCCACCTCGCTCCTCGACGATCTGCGCGTGGCGGCCCAGCTCAGTTTCGATCTGGGCACCGACATGATCGGCGGTGCGGCGCGCGGCTTCGGCAGCCGGATCGGGATCGCGGGGCGCATCATGCGCAACGTCGTGCCCCAGGCGGGGCGCCTCGGCCGGCTCTCCGACGTGCGACGTCGTACCCGACTCTCTCCCGGGCTGACCCTGGAAGAACGCGCCGAGGACGCCCCGGACGACACCTTCTTCCTGTTCGAAGAGCGGGCCCACAACTACGCCGCGGCGAACGAGCGCATCGACAACATCGTGCGCGGGCTGATCGAGTGCGGGGTGCGCCCCGGTGCCCACGTCGGCGTGCTGATGGAAACGCGACCGAGCGCGGTGGCGACGACGGTGGCCCTCTCGCGCCTCGGCGCGGTGGCCGTCTTGCTGCGCCCCGATCTCTCCCTCGAGCGGCAACTCGAAGTGGCTCAGGTGGATCATCTGCTGTGCGACCCCGAGCGCGGCGAGGCGGCGTTTGCCGCTTACGGAAATGGAGTGTTGGTGCTCGGCGGGGGCGGCGAGCCGCGAACCCTGCCCAAGGGACTGATCGACATGGAGGCGATCGATCCCGACGCGGTCGAGGTGCCCGATTGGTACGAACCCAACCCGGGCCTCGCCGGCGAACTCGCGATGGTCTTGATCACGGGAGCCGGACAGAACCTCGGCACGCGTTCGATCACCAATCGGCGTTGGGCGACGTCGGCCTTCGGCACCGCCACCGGTTGTGCCCTCGGCCCGATGGACACCGTCTATTGCTGCTCGCCGATCCACCACCCGACCGGCATCCTCGTCTGCGTCGGCGGCGCGCTCGTGAGTGGGGCGCGCCTCGCGATGGCGACGACCTTCTCTTCGCAGATCGATCCCGAGGTGTTCTGGAACGACGTGCGCCGCTACGGCGTGAACATCGTCTTCTATACGGGCTCGATGTGTCACGCGCTGGTCGCCGCGCCGCGCACCCAGCAGGAGCGCCACCACGCGATCCGGCTCTTCGCAGGCTCGGGCATGCCGAAGGGCCTGTGGCGTCGTGTAGTCGAGCGCTTCGGCCCGGTCGACATCGTCGAGTTCTTCGCCTCGACCGAAGGCAACGCGGTGCTCGTCAACCTCACGGGCAAGAAGGTGGGCTCCCTCGGACGCCCGCTGCCCGGCGGCGGCGAGGTCGGTATCGCGGCCTGGGATCTCGAACACGCCCGGCTCGTCGAAACCGAGAGCGGTTTCGCACGAACCTGTCGGCCGGGGGAGGTGGGGCTGCTGGTCGAGAAGGTCGATCGCGAGCGCGGCGAGCTCGAAGGGCGTGCCATCCGCGGCCTGTTCGAAGCCGGGGACGCCTGGCTCAGCACCCGCGACCTCGTGCGCATCGACGACGACGGCGACTACTGGCAGGTCGACTACATCGCCGACGTGATTCGCGGCGTGCACGGTGTGGTGGCCACGATTCCGATCGAAGACACCCTGACCCAGCACGTCGAGGAGATCGATCTCGTGGCGGTCTACGGGGTGAAGCTGCGCGACTCGACGATGGAGGTTCCGGCGGCCGCCATCGTGTTGCGTCGCGGCGCGAGCTTCGATCCCGAAGGCCTGCGGCACGTGGTCGAGCACCGGCTGCGCGATGCCGAGCGACCGGCCTTCGTTCGCATCGTCGATGCGCTACCGACCACCGCGGGCCACCGGACGCGCAAGCGCGCGCTGCGCCGCATCGGCTTCGACGACGACGCGGCGGTGGCTGAAGGCCTGAAGGGTGAAGCCCATTGGCTCGCGCCCGGGGAGAGCGGCTACGTCCCCTTCGAACGCGAAGCCTTCGAGAGTTGGCTCGCCGAATTCGAGCAAGAGAGGAATGCGTCGGCGTGATGCTTCGGGCGCTGGTGTGGGTCGTGCTCCTGGGGCCCTGGTGTGCGCTGGCCGCTTCGCCTCCCGAGGACGCTCCAACGCGCGTGCTCTTCGTGGGCGATTCGATCACCGTGGGTGTCGAAGTCGGTGGAAACTTCCCACTGCTGTTCGAGTTGCCGTGGGTCGAAGTCGAAAACATCGGCGTCTACGGAACCACGACCACCGATCTCAATCCGCGCGTACAGCGCGGTGACTATCCCGAAACGCCACCTCGTTATGGCGGCTATTGGGGAATGGTCGAGCAGGCGCTGCTCGCGAACTTCCCGCCCATCGTCCACGTGATGCTGGGTGTGAACGATGCCGAGGGTGTGAACCAGACGTGTTCGCCCGCCGAAGCGCACGGCCCCCCATGCCCCGTCCCCGCCGCCGAGTACCGGGCGAACCTCGAAGCCGTGGTCGAGGAGATCCGCCGCCAGTATGAGAGCCGCAAGCAGCGCGTCCCCCTCATCCTGATCAGCTCACCGACGGTATCGCCAAGGAGCGGCATCGGGGCGTTGGGGCCGGCCAATCGCAAGCGCCTCGCGGAGTACGAAGACCAGGTCTACCGACTCGTCGAGCGCTACGACCATGTCTGCTTCGGCATCAACGGTCGCGAGGTGCTCGACTCTCCAACCGACTACATCTACCTCGACTGGCATCCGACGATCGCGGGCCATGGTCTGCTGGCCGATGCGCTGGAGAAGCGCTTCGAGGCCATGCGGTTGTCGAACTGGGCCTCGACCCCCTTCGATCGGTGGGAGGCCTATCTCAACGGCGTCTGGATGAAGGCCACGACGCCGGATTGGTACTCCTTCGAGGTCTGGCTGGGAGAGAGGTCGGTAACCCCGGAGCTGCGCGCAGAATGGGCCGAGAAGAAGAAGGCGTGGCACGCGGCGAACGAGTCACGGGGCTTCGAACTCTGGACGCGCCTGTGCCACGGCGCATCCGTCTTCTGACGACGACAGCGAGCCGGAGTCACCACTGCGTCGGCAGATAGGGCTGCCAGCTTTCGATGTAGCGTGGTGGCTGAGCTTCAAGGACGTCCTCGCTAAAGATCCGTTCGACAAGCCCGCCGTGGAGGTTGGTCGCGATCGGTGCGTCGAAGACATAGGCAAGGCTTGGGGCGACTTCGAGGACACTGATTCTTCCGATGTCGAGTCCGCGCTTCACCTTGGGTCCCTTCATGATAAATACGCCGTTGTAGGCCTGACCATCGTTGTGGACGCCGGGTGGGCTGCCGGAGGGAATCGGATTGGGTTGGAAGCCGTGGTCGCTCAGGATGACGACGTGGTCGTAGTAACCCTGTGAGAGCAGGTCTCCCAGCCACTGATCGAACTCCAGGTATTGCCAGCCGATCCTTCCCCATTGAAAGGGCGGTGGAGTGACGAACGGGCCCGTCCAGGCATCTGCAGACTGATAGAGGGCCTCGACGTCGATCGAATCGAACGGGCGCTCCTGGATCGACTTCCACGTCATGTGGGATTGGCGATCGTTCGAATGCAGCAGGATGACGTCCAGATACGCCTGGTCGGCGATCCCGAGAAGCCCATCGCGAAACTGCCGACGCTCCCCGTACGACATGTTGTTGTATGCCCGCAAGAGCTTGTGCGGATTCAGGAAGCCGTACTTGCGTGCCTCCTCGGGCAGGGCGTCCTTGAGGGAGAGCTGGGTGTCGCGCTGTCGTTCCTTGGCGACGCGCGCCAGCAACTCCATGGCTACCCGATCCTTTGCAACCGGAAACCACGCATCCACGCGGGGTCCGTCATAGGGCAGGAGGCCGAGTTGCTCGTACAGTCCCGCGGGTTGCGTCCAGGTTCCCGGCAGAGCGGCGATCAGTCGACGGCCGTGCGCTCCTCGATATAGCGGAGGCGACACGGCCTGCCTTGCGAACTCCCCATTCGGGGTGATTTCGTAGAAGAGGTCGCCGAGCAGGTGTGCGCCTTCTTCAGTGAGGACGATCTCCGCATTCGGCTCGCCGGGCCAGGTATTGTGAAGCGAGAAGAGATTGGTCGTGACGCCCTCTGCACGGAGGACGTCCCAGAGCATCGCCGAACTGCGTTGATCCGAGTTCTGGGCGAAGTTGTTGATGCCGTGTCTCCACGCCTTTACGCCCGACATCGCGGTTGCCCAGACCTGGGGGCAGAAGCAGGGCAGGCCCGGGGAAGTTGCGTCGGCGCAGTACAGATCTGCGCGCACGCCGCCGTCGACGATCTTCTTGATGGTCGGCAGGTAGCCACCGTCCATCAATGGGTCGATCACTTCCCAAGCGAATCCATCGGCTTCCAACACGAGGACCCGCGGCTGCTCACACGCGGTGAGCGGTGCGAGCAGAAGCAGGAAGAGGATGAGACGGTGAAGGGGGGTAGGCATGGAAGCAGAGGATACAGGATAGGAGACCCGGCCCCCTCGAACCGGACTACCCCTGACTAGGGTTCGAAAGCGTAGGCGGCGCCTGAGTCGTCGTTGCCCGGGCCGGCGAGGTTTGCACCCACGACGGCGATGTCACCGGCCATCGCAGTCGATGCACCGAACTGATCGCCCGTGGTTGCGTCGGGTGCCGTCAGTTTGTGTAGCTCGGCCCATTCGGTTCCGTCGTGCTCGTACACGTAGGCCGCACCCGCGCGTTGGCCCAGCTCGTCATCGAGCTTCACGCCGACGATGACGCGCCCATCGTCGATCGCAACGGAACCGCCGAACAGTTTCTGCAGCTCGGGGTCGCTCGGTTCGATGGCTTCGATCATATCGCCCAGGCCGCTGGAAGCCCAAGGTGCAGCGTCGGTGGTAGGCCGAACGCGCCGGATCACCCAGACGATCCCCTGATTGTCGTCGCCATCGTCGTCGTCGTCGTCGAACTCTGCGTCGTCGTATTGGTGGGCACCGATCACGATGATGTCGCCTTCGATGTCGACGGAGATGCCGAACTGGTCGAACGCCGCGAAGGTTCCACCCAGCAGGACCTGTTCTTCGTTCCAATCCGTCCCGTCGTGGCGGAAGACCGCGGCCGAGCCGGCCTCGATGCCGACGAAGAAGAAGTTGTCGAAGTGCGCACCGGCCACGATGACGTCGCCATCGATCGCGACGGAGAACCCGAAACGATCGTTCGACGAGTTCTGGGTCATGTTGAGCTTCTGATCGAAGACGTAATCGGCTCCGTCGTGCTCATAGACATAGACGGAGCCGGAGGCGTTCCCGTTGTCGTCGTCGAGATACGATCCAACGACGAGCCAATCGCCATCCATCGCGAGAGAGACACCAAAGAAGTCGTCGGTCGCGGGATCGAAGGCCTCGATGGCCTGCACCTGGGTCCAGTCGGTGCCGTCGAACTCGAAGATGTAGACCCGGCCCGCGCGCGGACGGTCGGGGAGCACGGCGCCCGGATCGACCCAGTCGGCGCCCTGGGCGCTGACGGCGATGCGGTTGCCCTGGATCGCGACGGCCCCGCCGAAGAGATCGCCGCCGCGGGGCACCGGCGTCGTGGCCTGGATCTTCTGCTCGAGGGTCCAGTCGCCATCGTCTTCGATGAAGACGTAGGCGGCCCCCGCATCCGTCTCGGGCTCGTCGACGATCGAGCCGATCACGATCTTGTCGCCGTCGGTGGCCGTGGCGAAGCCGAAGGTGTCGAGACGGTCGGCGTCGGGCGCGACGATCTTGCAGCCCTCGGTGCCGCAGCCTTCACTCGACTCGCTGTCGCCGCTGCCCGTACGGCAGCTCGAGAGGGCCAGCGAGAGCGGAACCAATAGAAAGAAGATGAAGGGGCGCTGCAACATCGGAGGCCAAGTCTCTCGCGGCGGCGCGCACCCCGCAACCCCGCGAAACCAACGCGATTTCGGGGCATTGGGCCGCGCTCCGGGTGACGGCGAGTCAGCTCGCTCAGCCGCTCACAGGAACTTCGGAAGGACCTTCTCGGTGAAGGTCTCGAAGGACGATTGACTGAGCGGTGCGCACATCAGGTACTCGAGGGGAAGGGTCTCGGCCATCTCCTGCAGATCGTCGTAGACCTTCTCGGGCGACCCCCAGATGACCGTGTTGTTTGCGTACTCGTCGATGGTTTCGGGGTCGCCCTGGGTTCCGATGGCCGAGACGTCGATGCGCTTCTCGGCCCGGGGGTCGGCCGCGCCCACACCCTTGGGCAGGTAGCTGCCGAACATGAACTGCGCCCCTCGCTTCGCGATTTCGAGGGCCTCGGCGTCGGTGTCCGCCACGGCGATGTTGCGCGCCATCGGAATCACGCGCCCCTCCATGGAGTAGCCGGCCTTCTCGAGTTCGCTCTGGTAGAAGGCGCGCTTGATCGCGATGTCGCGGTGTTGCGCGTGGGGGTCCATCAGGATCGTGTAGCCGTGCTGGGCGCACCACTCGACGGCGCCCGTCGAGGTGGCGGCGAGATAGACCGGCGGGTGGGGTCGTTGGAGCGGCTTGGGCAGGACCTCGATGTCTTCGTATTGATGGAATTCCCCCTGGAAGGTGAGGCGCTCGTTCTTCCAGGCTTGCTGCACGATCTCGACGCACTCGCGGAAGCGCGGATAGCTCTCCGAGAAGTCGACGCCGAAGGTGCGAAACTCGGTCGGGTCGAAGCCGCGGCCCACTCCCCAGTTCACGCGTCCCCCCGAGAGCACATCGAGCAGGGCGATCTCCTCGGCGAGGCGCAGGGGGTGGTAGAAGGGGGCCAGCGAGACGGCTGTGCCGATGCGCAGCCTCTCGGTTCGCGCGGCGATGTGGGTGCCCATCATGTGGATCGAGGGGCAGACGCTGTAGGTGCTGAAGTGATGCTCGGCCAGCCACACGGCGTCGTAGCCCGTGCGCTCCATCACGTCGACGCGCTCGAAGGCGCGCTGGTAGACGGTCTCGAGGGGGACGCGTTTGCCGGGCCAGCTGAAGAATTGAAGGACTGCGAACTTCATGCGAGGGATCCTCGGGAGCTGTCGCGATTCAGGGGCGCCATTCGCGGTGTAGGACGTGGGCGGGAGGTTGGGTGTGCTTCACTCGTGCGACCTGATCGCCGAGCCATTCGAACCACTCCCCCCACGACGGCTGATCGAGTTCCTTGCGCAGGTCCTCCTGGAAGCGCTGCAGTTTCCGGCTCATCGTCGAGATGATGCCGCCGGCGAGATCGACCACGAGTTCGAGAGGCGCGATGCGCTTGAAGACGAGGACGCCCATCGTCTCGAACGAAGTCGTCACCGTGACGGCGGCCTCTTCGTACTCGTGCCCCTTGGCGCGAAATTCGCGGAGGGTCATGCCGTCGGGCAGGCCGTGGAGCAGGGCGAGGGCCTGGGCGAGGTCGCGGTTGTAGAAGGTGCGGGTCAGTTCGGCGGCCACCGCGTTGCGCTGCTCGGCGCGGTAGTGGCGCATCTGGATCCAGCCGAAAGCGACACCGGTGACGATGGTTCCGGCGCCGACGATCTCGGCGATGTTGGCGAGCGTGGCGAGTTCTGACATCGGGCTCGATCATACACATCTCGTTCGCGAGTTCTGCGCCATGGATGCTGTTCGGTGATGGGGTCGCTTCCCAGGCTGCACGGCGTTGCTCGCATTCCGATGCAGCCGCCTCGCAAGGGCGCGGAATGGCGGTGATCGCACTCACACTGCGGGCCCAGAGCGGTTCCGATACGCCTCCTGAGCGTTCCACTCGGGAGGCCCCATGCCGGATCTTCGTCTGCTTCTCCAGGGCGCTGGCCAACGCCGCGCCTTCGCCCTCGTCGAACCCCGCCAGCAGGTTCGCCTGGCGATCATCATGCTGTCGATCACCGCGCTCTTCGTCGCGCTCGCGTTGGCGAACAGCTACTCCGCTTTCGCACCGATGCTTCGCAGTGCCGTCATGGCGGCGCCGGAAGTCTGGTCGCAGGACCTGATGGCACAGGCGGGGCTCTACCTCGTCGTGACGGTGGCCCTGGTCGTGCTCTACGCCGCGGCCATGGTCGGCGCGAGCATCGCCTTCGTGAGCCAGATGGCGGGGCCCCTGATCGCGATCCGCCGCCACGCGCGGTCGCTCCAGATGGGGCGCTACAGCTCGCGCATCCATCTGCGCGCCGGGGATTCGTTCTACGGTGAGATCGCCGACCAGCTGAATGCACTGGCGGAAGCACTCGAACGGGGCGGGCCCGCGCCGGGCGAGCGTGGAGAAGAGGCGCGCGAAGCCGCCTGAGCCGGGCGAACTACGCGTCCGATTCCCACGCCCGATCCGGGGCGTCGACGCCGTAGAGTTCGGCGGCGTTGTCGAAGAGGATCTTCTTGCGCGCCTCCTCGGGGAGCTTACCGAACGCCGCGTCGATCTTCTCTCGGACCTCGCGGCCGTACAGGCAGATCGGGTGCGGGTAGTCGGTTTCGAACAGGATGCGGTCGCTGCCGATCTCTTCGAGGTAGTTGTTGAGGGGGAACTCCTCGAAGAAGGTGCACGCCCAGATCTGTTCGCGCAGGTATTCGCTCGGCTTCCGATCGAACTCCGGCTTCTCGGTCGCGACGTTCGCGTAGCCATAGCCGTGATCGAGGGATTCCTTCACGAAGGGAATCCAACCGATGCCGCTCTCGACGGAGACGAGCTTGAGCCCCGGGTTGCGCGGCAGGATCCCCGACATCAGCACATCCATCAGCTGGATCGCGTTCGACATCAAGATCGACATCGAGCCCGAAACCGTCGAAGGGCCGATGCCGTGGGCGGCGAAGCGGCCCGGGGCCATCAGTTGATCCTGGAAGTCGCCGCTTCCGATGTGCAAGCTGATCGGGAGATCGACGTCCTGGGCGGCCTGCCAGATGGGATTCCAATGCGCGTCGCCAAGGAAGGGTTGGCCGAAATCCTGGGGTGCGGCGGTGAAGAGGATCGACTTGTGACCGAGGTCGCGGCAGCGGTGGATTTCGGCGACGCATGATTCGACATCCCAGAACGGCGTGGCCATCACCGGGATGAAGCGGTGGGGTGCGGGCTCGATCCACTCGATCAGCCAGTCGTTGTAGGCCTGCACGCAGGCCAGCATCAGTTCCTTGTCGCCGAGCTTCAAAAAGGTCTCGCTGCCGAAGCCGCCGATGTTCGGATAGAGGGCCATCGCCCAGGCACCGATCGCGTCCATGTACTCGAGGCGTGCCTTCGCGTCGTACGAGGCCGGAGGGCATTGGTCGAGGTTGAGCGGGATGGAAGGGAAGGGGTCGTGCCACCCTGCGACCGCCGTGGCGCCAACCGGGATCGCGCGTTCGGCTTCCCCGAACTTCCACACGTCGACCCCTTCGTCGGTGCGCTCCATTCGCGGTGCCTGATCCTTGAACCGGGCGGGTAGGCGCGAGGTCCACACGTCGCCGGGCTCGGTAATGTGGGTGTCCGCGTCGATGAACCAATCGCGAACCACGAGTGCGCTCTTGTCGATCGTGTCGGGGGAATCGGGGTGGGTCGACATCGCATCTCCTTCGCAGACGAAGCGAGTGAACGGTCTCGCCATGGTACTGGGGAAGGGAGCACGCGTGCGCTCGCATTCGCGCCACTCGCGTTGGCTTGCCCGACGAAGCCCGCGTGCCATGGTTCGCGCAGCGCGAGGAGGGGAAGATGCAGGGATCGACGGTTCGACTCTGGGCATTCGGCGCGGCCGCGATCTTCGTGGCGCAGGCGGTCGCTTGCACGAACGCAGAAGAAACGACACCGGCGAAGGCCGCGCCTCCCTCCGAGGTCGACTCGAGTGCCGACCCCCTCGACCGCGGTTGGCGCGCCTTCATCGAGGGCCTCGAGGCGGGGCGCGAAGAGGTTCGTCATCCCTGGCTGCAGGGGCCCGCACCCGAGGGCCGCGACCTGGCCGAGGGCTATCGCTATCTGCTCGGACACCTGGTGCGCATCGCCGAGTTCGAAGCGATCCAGCACGCGGACGTGCCGTACTTCCAGCGTTATGTGCGCATGATGTCGAAGTGGACGATCGACAACCCCGACACCCTCTACCTCGGAGCGCCGATCGATCCGAGCGGCCGCTATCGCGTCGAAGGTCGCGTCGCCGATACGCGCGAGTGGCGAACGGGGGAGCGCGCGGACGTCTTCCCCAAGGCGCCCCGCGTCGTCACCTTCCAGACCACGACTGCGCAGGTCGGCCAGACGGGATCCCTCGCCGAGTTCGCCACCTGCCGCAACCAGACCCTGGGCGCGGTGCGGCACTTCCAGATCGAACCCGATGCCGAAGGGCGCTTCGAAATCCTGATCGCCGCCGAACGCCCCGCCGATTACGAAGGTCTCTTCCTCCCGACGCGAGCCGCGATGCGTTGTCGCGATCGCGAGGGGAATACGGTGACGCGCGAGCGCGAAGCCACGAGCTTGAACGTGCGCGAGATCTTCTCCGATTGGGATCGCGAACGCGCCCTCGAACTCGAGATCGTGCGCGTCGACGGGCCGACGCGTCAGCGTCCGCCGACCGATCCCGAAGCGATGGGCGAAGTGCTCACGCAGATCGGGGCCCAGGTGCCAAACCAGATCCGCTTCTGGAATCGGCTACACGAGCAGGGGCTCGAGGTACTCGACGATCGCAATGGCGATGGGCGACAGAGTCTGCCGCTCAACGGCATCAACCCGCCATCACCGCCCTTCATTGCGGGGGGCACGGCGGGAGCGGGGCAGCTCTACGCCGCCGGCACCTATCAGCTCGAGGAGGACCAGGCGTTGATCGTGCGCGTGGAGGCACCGCACGAGCCCTACTACCTCGGTTTCCAGCTCGCGAATCTCTGGGGGGAGTCCCTCGATCAGGCGAGCTATGTGAGCAGTCGAACCGGTGGGCAGTTGCCCGTGGCGAGCGATGGCGCGCGCTACTACGTCGTCGCCCATCGCGATCCCGGCGTGCTGGGCTGGGTCGACACGACGGGCATTCGCCACGGCACGATCTCGATGCGCTTCATCTACGAACACACGCCCGAGGGCGAGGCGCTTCCCAGCGCGACGGCGCGGCTGGTGGGTGTCGACGAAGTTCGCTCGCTCCTGCCGCAGGACACGCCGCAAATCGACCGCGCCGCGCGGCTCGAGGAGATCGCGCGGCGCCAGTCGCACATCCGCCGGCGCTTCCGGCAGTATTGATCCGGTTTCTACCTGGCGTCGTTTGCTTCGAGGCGCCGCTTCGCGCGCGAGATCTCCGATTGCAGCCAGGCGATCTCGCTGAAGGTGTTCGTGGTGTTGCGCGCGCGCTCCTTGAGGGCCTCGAGGATCTCGATCTCGGTCGTGATCACCTTGCGCTTCGTGGGGGCGCTCGCCCGCGCGACCTCGATCAGCAGCTGGGCGCGTTCGAGATCGCCGCGTTCGAGCGCCCGCTGCGCCAGGCGTACGATCTTGCCCGGACCACCAGCGGCTTCGACGAGTTCGGGATAGATCTCGGACGGGCGGTAGGGGTAGAGCTCGCTCGTCATGCGGAACTGGAACCACGCGCCGTACTCGTAGACCATCGAGCGGATCGACCAGGGCACACGGCCGTGACTCTGATCGAGATCCTGCAAGTGGGCGGGCAGGTCGATCGTCTGCATCAGTTCGTAGACGTCCTTGCCTGCGTTCAACCCCGCGACGACTTCGTTGCGCACGTAGCTCACGGCTTCGTGGAGCTTCTTCAGGCCAGCCATCACATCTTCACCCTTGGCGATGTGATCCTGGCCCGGGAGCAGCAGTTCGGGTTCGAGGGCGATCGCGCGTTCGAGGCTCGCGAGGTAACGGTCGAGTGAGCGCCCGCGATCGGCGCGCACCGTGCCGACGTTCGGCCACATCGGGAAGTTCGGTCCGACGAACCCGCCTCCGGTAAAGAGGATCTTGTGCTGCGGCAGCCACACCCCGGCCGAGTTGCGTCCCTCGGCACCGGGAAGCCACAGCACCTCGAACTTCGTGCCTCCGACTTCGAAGGCGTACTCGTCGTAGTCGTCGACCAGGATGTCGGGCTCGAAGGCCTTGTAGGGGAACTGCGGCCGATCCTGATTCATCAGCTGGGTGGCCCAGTCGTAGAGCAGGGCGAAGCGCTGGGCGAGGAAGGGGGCGATCTCTTCGCGCCACGGCATGTACTCCGCCGCGCTGCGCAGCATCACGACCTTCGTGTTCGGTCCCTTCCAATAGGCGAGGCCACCGACGTCGTCGTGCTGGGCCTGGGGCAGGATGATGTGGGTCACCTCGGCGTCGCTGTACTTCTGCAGCAGCTCGGCCTGCTGCTTCGCCTGATGGGCGAAGCCAGTATCGATCACGACATTGCCGCCGGGGGTCGTGACGAGATAGATGTTCGCGAGCCCCTTGGCCATGTAGATGAAGTCGTTGATCTGCACGGCTTCGATCGGGATGCGGACGAGTTCGCCGACGGGGGTCTGCTGCGCGCGGATGTTCGACGTATCGACATCCATCTTGCCTTCTTCGGCGCCTGCAGTGGTGGCGAGGTGGAGGACGATCACGAGAGGGGCCAGGAATCGTTTCACGGTCGAAGTCCTTTCGAGAGATGTTGGGGATCAGGCCGGAATCACAACGGAAATCGGAACCTCTTCCCGGGCGGAGCGTTCTGCTGCCGCGCCCATCGCCACCGACCACAGACCGTCGAGGGCGGTGACTTCCGGCGGGTTTCCCGTGCGAATCGCGCGCAGGAAGGCCCGATGTTCCTCGAGGGTCGAACCGAAATGGGAGCCCGCGGCCAGTGCGTCGGGATCCGCTGTAAGGGTTTCACTCTCGACTTTCGCGACATCGTGCGGGCTGCGTCTTCCGATCACGACGCGACCGTCGGGAACCGACGCTTCGATCTTACCGCGATCCCCCGTGGCTGCGATCTCTTGTTCGTTCTCCGAAGCCTCCGCGAACATGCACAGATCGAGCAATGCGCGAGCACCACCCTCGAAGTCGACGGTGACGAAGCCGTTGTCGAGGATGTCGGGCACTTCACCGTCGTACCGTTCGTCGAGGTGATTGACGTCCTGCGCTGCGGAAGCGTAGACGCGTAGTGGATCTCGTCCGATCACGAGGCGCATCAGATCGAAGAAGTGACAGCACTTCTCGACGAATGTGCCCCCCGTGTTGCGCGAGAAGCGATTCCAGTCGCCGATCTTGGGCAGGAAGGGGAAGCGATGCTCGCGGATCGCGAGCATTCGCAGGGTACCGATCGTTCCGCCATGCACTTCCTCGATGAGTCGCGCGATCGGCGCCATGTAGCGGTACTCCATCGCGACCTGGAAGACACCGGCATGCTGCGCCGCCCGTTCCACGACCCACTGCGCATCTTCGACGGTGGTGCAGACGGGCTTTTCGCAGAGCACGTGTTTGTCGCTCGCGAAGATCGGCTCGAGCACCTCGCGATGGGTGTGGTTCGGCGAGGCGACGATCACCGCGTCGAAGCCACCGTCATCGAGCAGGGCGTCGATGTGCTCGTACTCGCGCAGTTCGCACGCCGCCACCTGCTGCGCCCACCAACGCGATTCCGAATGGGGGTCGGCGATCGCGACCACTTCGGCGTCGTCGAGCAGGGCCACGTTGCGGATGTGCTCGTGGCCCATCATGCCGGCGCCCACGATCGCGTAGCGAAGCGGCGAACTCATCGCGTCACGGCCGATCCCGCAGCGGCGCGTGATCGAGCTCCGGAAGGACGTAGCGCGCGAAGTGATCGCATTCGTCGAGATGGGGATAGCCGGAGAGGATGAAGGCATCGATGCCGAGGTCGCGATAGGCGAGGAGTTTGTCGCGCACCTGATCCGGGTCGCCCACGATCGCCGCGCCGCACCCCGAGCGCGCGCGCCCGACCCCGGTCCACAGGTTGTCTTCGACGAAGCCTTCGTCATCGCCGCCTTCCGAGGCGGTCTCCCGGAGCTCCGCTTGACGGCGCACGCCGACGGATTCGGAATCGAGGGAGCGCTTGCGGATCGCCTCGCCCTCGGCGTCGTCGAGCCGACTCACCAGGCGTCTCGCCGCTTTGCGCGCTTCGACCTCGCTCTCGCGGACGATCACGTGGGCGCGGTAGCCGAAGCGCAGCACGCGGCCGTGTTTCGCGGCGCGGGAGCGCATGTCGTTGAGCAGGGCCCCGACCGCGGGTAGCGTGTCGGGCCACATCAGGAAGACGTCGGCCGCTTCGGCCGCGACCTCGCGCGCGGGTTCGGAAAGCCCACCGAAATAGAAGGGCGGACACTTCCCCGAAACCGTTCGCGCCCCCGGCGGATCGAGGGCGAGGTCGACGAACTCGCCCCGCCGGTCGATCGGCTTGCCGTCGAGCAGCGCGTGTAGCGCGTGCATGGTCTCGAGGGTGCGCTGGTAACGAGGTTCCGACGCGAGGCTTTCGCCGGGTCGGTCGGAAGAGATGATGTTGATGCAGAGCCGCCCCGAGAGCATCTGGTCGAGGGTGGCGAGTTGCCGTGCGAGTTGGGGCACCCAGAGTTCGCCGCAGCGCACGGCGACGAGGAGGTGGATCTGTTCGATCAGCGGCGCCACTCCGCCCGCGAACGCGATGGAGTCGATACCGAGCCCATAGCCCGAAGGCAGCAGGATGTTGTCGAAGCCATGGCCATCGGCGCGCAGCACGATGTCGCGGCAGTGTTCGAACGTCGAGCGCAACGCTGGATCGGGAACGCCGAGATACTCGTAGTCGTCATCGCAGAGCGCGGAGAACCAGCTGACTTCGATCGGCGTCGGCATCGTTGCAGTGCCCGCTTTCGGCTTCGCTCAGCGCCCTTCGAAATCGGGCTTGCGCTTTTCCACGAAGGCGCGAACGGCTTCCTTGTGGTCGGCAGTGGTGACCGATTCGACGATTCCCTCGGCTTCGTGGGCGAGACAGGTCTCGAGATCGTGATGCAGGGCGCGATCGAGGTTTTCCTTCATGATGCGATACGCCGCGGTGGGGCCGGCGGCGAGTTCGCGCGCCCAGGCGAGGGCGGCGTCGCGCAGGTCGGCGTCTTCGACGACGCGATTCACGATGCCGAGTTCGAGGCACGCCTCGGCCGCGACCCGCTCGGCGCTGAAGAAGAGTTCGCGCGCCTTCGAGGTGCCGACGATCTGGCTCAAGAAGTAGCTTGCGCCATAGTCGCCGGAGAGCCCGACGTTGGCGAAGCCCGTCGTCACGAAGGTCGACTTCGCGGCGATGCGTAGATCACACGCCAGGGCGATCGAGAAGCCCGCACCGGCGGCCGGGCCGGGCAGGGCGGCCAGGGTGGGTTTGGGGAAGCGATAGAGCGCGCCGGTCATGCGGATCTGGCGCGTCGTGAGGTCTTCGATCACTTCTTCGCGCGTGCGTTCGCGCGGCCCCGCTCCCGACGTCGAAGCCGACGTCGCCTTGGAGCCCATTCCCTTGACGTCCCCTCCCGCACAGAAGGCCGTCCCCGCCCCCGTGATCATGAGACTCCGCACGTCGGGGTCGTGGGCGAGGATCGGAAGCAGGTCGCGCAGGGCGGGGCTCAACGTGTCGGAGAGGGAGTTGCGCGCCTGGGGGCGGTTCAAGGTGATGATGGCGACGTGCTGATCGACCTCGGCGAGGAGTTCTTCGGTGCCGGTGTCGACGTGGCGGGCGTTCGACGTCGTTTGCGTCATGGGGGGACCTCGTGCGCGTACGCCGTTCATTCTAGCAAGCCGAACGCGGCTCTCGCGCTCAGGCCGAGGCTTCGATGAAACGCGGCCAGCCGCGACGCGCGGCTCGCATCATGGCCGGATAGACCACCGCATGTCGGAAGGGCGAGATCAACGCCATGTAGAAGCGGCCGAGGCGACCGCGCGGAATCACGTACACCGCCATCTGAGGCGACCAGTATCGCGCGTCGATCGGTACGCGAGAGAGATGGAGCAGGGCATGCACGGTCGCGTTCTGGATCTCGAGCAGGAGCTCGTCTTCGAAGACGTAGACCGGCTGGAAGTCGGGTCCCGCGAACTCGCCTGCGTCCGACGCG
>JANQEL010000054.1 GCA_028278345.1 Myxococcota bacterium | reverse complement strand
TTCATCGACACGAAGCACTACCTCGTCATCTACAACTGCGACGACCCCCTCGCCAAGCACATCGCGAAGCGCGTCGAGTACATGCGCGAGTACGCCTTCGAGAAGGTGTTCCCGCCGGTGGCGCCCATCGAAGAGTGCATGATCATCCGCGTCTGCAAGGAGATGGACGAGTACTACCACTACGGCGCGCCGCGCGGCTCCGCCGGGTACTGGTCCTCCGGGCACGACGAGCTCGTCTTCCCCGACCTCTCGCGCAGCAAGAAGCCCGACGAGAAGACGATCGGGGTGATGCACCACGAGGCGTTCCACCAGTACATCCACTACGCGCTGCTGAAGAACAACCTCCCGATCTGGTTCAACGAGGGCTTCGCGGAGTACTTCTTCTGCGTCGAGGGCTGGAGCAAGTCGAAGCTCAAGTTCATGAAGCGCCACCCGATGCGCTACAGCACCGTCAAGTCGGCGCTGGGTGCGGGCAAGCTCGTCCCGCTGCGCGAGTTCCTCAAGTACAACCAGCCGAAGTACTACAGCAACTCGCAGCTCTGCTACTCGCAGGGCTGGGCCTTCGCGACCTGGATGAAGAACGTCACCAAGGACGAGCGCTACAAGCGCATCCCCGAGGTGATGTTCCAGGAGATGCAGAAGGGCTACCTCGAGCGCGCCGGCGGAAGAGCCGACGGCATGGGCGGCTTCCGGCCGGGGATGTACGGCGAGTACAACGAGGTCGTGAAGGCGGCGATCGAGAAGGCCTTCGAGGGCATCGACATCGACGAAATGGAAGAGGACTTCCACAAGGATCTGAAGCGGAAGATGTAGAGTCGTCGTATCGTCGTCTCCATGACGCCGATCCTCGCGCTCGAGTTCGATCCGACGTGGTTTCCCTGCGACGGCCCGGTCTTCGGGATCCCGCACGGCTGGAACGTCCTCACGAACCTGCCCTTCCTCTTCGTGGGCATCTACGGCCTGTTGCGCACGCGTGATCGCGACGCGAGGGGGCTCTGGATCTCGACCGCACTCCTCTGCTTCGGATCCGGGGCCTACCACGTCTGGCTCACGCCGTTCACCCTGGCGCTCGATCGCATCTGCATCGCGGGGATCGTCGGCTTCTTCGCCGCCTACGGGCTACGCCGAACGCTCGGGCTCCCGTACAGCGTGCGTCGCACGGCGCTCCTGGTCG
>JANQEL010000044.1 GCA_028278345.1 Myxococcota bacterium | reverse complement strand
AGCGAGCCATGAGCCGGAACGTCCCACCCAACCCCGCGCGGCGCCCATAAACGACATCCAAGGACCGCATCAAATGAAACTAGGAATCTTCGCAAGCGTGTTCGGCAAGAAAGCCAGCATCAACATGGACATGATTCGACACGCCGAAAACCTCGGGTACGACTCGGTATGGACCGCTGAAGCCTACGGCAACGACGCCGTCACCTCCGCCACCTGGGTGCTCGCCCAGACCGAACGCATCAAGGTTGGCACCGCCATCATGCAGATGCCCGCCCGCACCCCTGCGATGACGGCCATGACCGCGATGACCCTCGATCACTTCTCGAACGGGCGCTTCATCCTCGGCCTCGGGCCTTCGGGTCCCCAGGTCTCCGAAGGCTGGCATGGCGTTCCCTACGGCAAGCCGCTCACGCGCACGCGTGAGTACATCTCGATCATTCGCAAGATCATCGCGCGCGAAGCCCCCGTGGAACATCACGGCGAGTACTACGACATGCCGGTGACCGGAGCGGGAACGACGAACCAGGGCAAGGCGCTGAAGAGCATCCTGCACGGCAATCCGATCCCGATCTACACGGCGTCGATCAGCCCGAACGGCCTGCGTTGCTCGGGCGAAGTGGCCGACGGCGTGTTCCCGGTGTTCATGAACCCCGAGAGCTACGACACGATCCTGAAGCCCTACCTCGAAGAGGGTTTCGCGAAGGCCGAAGGCGAGAAGAGCCTCGCGAACTTCAACGTGCTGCCCTCGGTCTTGGTGATCGTCACCGATGATGCCGAGAAGGCCAAGATGCCCATTCGGGGGCAGCTCGCCCTCTACATCGGGGGCATGGGTTCGCGCCAGAAGAACTTCTACAACGACTACGCCAAGCGCCTCGGCTACGAGGCCGAAGCCGCCGAGATCCAGAACCTCTTCCTCGACGGGAAGAAGATGGAGGCCATGGCGGCGGTGCCCGATCAGCTGATCGAGGACGTCCACATCGTTGGCAATGCCGACTATGTGAAAGATCGCCTCGCTCGCTGGAAGGACGCGGGCAGCAAGCGGCACGTCGACACCATGTTGATCGGCACGAATCAGCCCGAGACCCTCGAGCTGCTGGCAAAAGAGATCCTCTAGGCCTTTCGTTCGTGCATTCGGTCGGGGCGCACTCGCGCCCGCGGGCTAACCTGCGGGCGTGAGCGCGGAACGACCCCGAATCGACCCGATGCCCCCGCTCGTGAGCGGGCCGCTGCCGAAGATCGGCGCGGGCCTCCGCATGCTGCGGGATCCCACCGACTTCTTCTACAGCGCGCGCGCCGAACATGGCGACACCTACGCGGTCGATTGCTTCGGCTATCGCCTGCTCTGCGTGTTCTCGCCCGAGGGGGTGAAGAACCTGTGGGCGGTCCCCGAGGAACAGGCGAGCAAGGGGCTCGCCGACTACGCACTGCTGCGGCACAAGGTACCCGACGAACTCTTCGCCGGCCGTCGCACGCGACCCCACGATCTCTTTCGCTCGGACGACACGGCGAGCTACCTCGCCAATCTCGAGCGCGCCCTCGACGACCAGATCGAAGAGATGGGCAGACAGGGGAGTGCCGAACTCTTCGCGCTGACGCGACGCATCGGCCATCGCCTGGGCCTGGCTTCCTGGGGTGGCGTGGTCGGGGAGTGCGCGAAGTACCTCGATCGCCTGATCCCCGCCCTCGATCGTCTCGACGCCGCGGACTCCTTCGTGCATCCACACCACGGCCTGTGGGCGATGGTCACGCGAAAGAGCGCGGCGCGGCGCGCCATCCGGGAACTCGACAAGGTGTTCGGTGAAGTCATCGAGGCGCGCGAACGCGAGGGGCTCGACCCGGACGATCTCTTTGCCCGCATCTGTGCGTCGTGGTCGGATGTCGAAGGCGATGCGCGAAAGCAGGGGATCGCGCGCGACATCGTGTTGATCCACATGGGTTCCATGTCGAATCTCTTCGCGGCCCTGGCCTGGACCCTGGTGCATCTGCTCGAACGCCCCGAGATCCAGGAGCGCGCGCGGCACGATTCGGATCTACTCGACCGCGTCACCTTCGAGACGATCCGCCTGCGCCAGCGCTCGATCGTGCTGCGGCAATGCCTGCAGCCCACCGAGCTCGCCGACGAGAAGACCGTGTATCGCGCATCCCCCGGCGTCTTCCTCACCACGATGATGTCGGTGACGAACACGACGGCGCTGCCCGACCTCGACGGTTTCGACCCCGGACATTTCCACGGGCCGCGTTTCAAGCGGGTCGAGGAACTCCCGGCGAAGGAACTCGTCACCACCTTCGGTCATGGCCGCCACGCCTGCCCTGCACAGGTGTTCTCGATCGCCGCCATCAGACGTACGGTCGAGCGGCTGCTCGGCCACTATACCTTCACGCGCAAGTTCCGCGATCCGCAGCCCCTGCGCCGGCAGCTGGGTGGTGTGGCCCGAGCCGACCGACCCTGTCGCGTCGACTACCGTCTGCGCTAGCTGTGGGACCTACTCAGCTTGTTGACGGTATTCCCTGAGCCGCTGCATCGGCGTCTTCTTGCCGAGTGCGCGGTGGGGTCGCACGTGATTGTAGTGCCTGACCCAGGGGCGCAAGGATGCCGCTCGCATCGCTGATGTCCGGAACACG
>JANQEL010000039.1 GCA_028278345.1 Myxococcota bacterium | reverse complement strand
CAGCGGTCTCTCGCTCAGGAGCCGACCGAGGAGGCGACCTCCTCGAGCAACAACTCGACGGCGGGTGGCAGCACTTCCTGGCGATGGATGAACCCGGCCGCCAGGGTCGGTAGACCATCGGTCGCGAGACTCGCGACCAGACCCTGCTCGAGTTCCGCGCGCATCGCGCCGCGCGGCAGGGCGGTCAGGAAGTTCTCGCGCGAAACGAGTGACTTCAGCAGATCCAGCGAATCGGTTTCGACGCTGATTCGCGCGTGTTCGATCCCCTTCGCGAGGGCGATGGCTCGAAACATCTCGATGATGGACGGAGGCCGGCTGATCATGGCCCAGCGCTCCTCCGCCAGCGCCGAGAAGGGGACGTTGCGCTTCTTGCGTAGGTGGTGGTCCGGACGGCAGAAGATGAGAACCGGGTCTTCCACCAGCTTGTGCACTGTCAGGCCATCGTGGGGTTCGCCCGGAACCAGCAGGGTGAAGGCCCCGTCGATCTCACCCGCTCGAAGGTCGCGGACCAACGAATCGTAGGTTCCCTCGACGACCGTGAATGTGATGCCGGACCGGTCGGCGGAAAGGCGTTCGATCGCACCGGGCAACAAGCCCGAGAGCGCTGGCGCCACACCCACGCGCGCGTGTCCCTGCACGCCATCGCGAAGCGACTGCAGTTCGTCGATGGCTTGTTGTCGATCCCGAAGAACGAGTCGCGCGTGCCTCTCGAGTAGCGCGCCATAGACCGTGGTCGTCACGCCCTGGCTGCTCCGCGTGAGGAGCTGCACGCCCAACGACTTCTCGAGCGCGCGCATGCGACGACTCAGCGCCGGTTGCGCCACGCCCCGCTGTTCGGCGGCGCCCAGGATGCTCCCGTGCTCGATGACCGCGAGGAATTCCTCGAGTTCACGTATATCCATAGAAGGGAATATGCCTCAAGGGTATAGCGGGGTGGGCGTTGCTTCATTCATGCTGATTCTATATAAAACGGGCATTCGTTTTGGAGCAAGGATGCCAAGCTCGACCGCGGAGTACATGGCCCTCTTTCGCGCCCTCGAGTCGGTCTCCCCCTTGGAGGATCGGCTCTTCTCCGACCCCTACGCGGTGAGGTTCCTGCGTCCATTCCTCCAGCGGCTGGTCACGATCAGCCGTTGGCGCGTTCCCCGACGGTTGGTCGAGTGGGCAATCGACCTCCTCTGGCCCGGCGCGCGCGCATCGGGCGTCGCGAGAACACGGTTGATCGACGACCTGCTCACCGGCGCCTCGAACGGTGCGGGTATCGAACAGGTCGTCGTCCTCGGAGCCGGATTCGATTGCAGGGCCCACCGGCAGTTGGTCGGTTCGACTTCGACATTCCTCGAGGTCGACCGACCCGAGACGCAGCAACCGAAACGAGAGCGCCTGAGGGATCTCTCCGCTGATCACGTGCGCTACGTCCCGTGCGACTTCGAATCGGACTCGCTTGCACACGGTCTGGAAGCGGCGGGCTTCGATGCCGAACGACTCGCCTTCTTCCTGTGGGAAGGAGTGACCAACTACCTCGACGCGAAGGCCGTCGAAGCGGTTCTGCGATTCATCGGTACGACGGCGCCCGGGAGCGTTCTGCTCTTCACCTATGTCGACCGCCTCGTTCTCGACGAACCGGAGCGGTTCCACGGGTCGCGCCGGCTGCGAACGCTGCTGTGGAGCTCGGGTGAATCCTGGACCTTCGGGCTCGAGCCTTCACGCGTTGCAGGGTTCCTGCGTGCCTCGGGTCTTCGGCTCGTCTGCGACGCGGGTTCCGTCGACTACCGCGCCCGATATCTGGGATCCCGCCGCGCTCGACTTCGCGGCTACGAGTTCTATCGGACTGCCGTCGCAACGGTTGCTCCAGAGAGTTCTTCCCATGAAGGAGAGAGTCCATGCCCAAGGTAAGCCCCGAACACACTGAGGCACGCAGGCGACAGATCCTCGACGCCGCAGCGCGCTGCTTCTCCCAGCGTGGATTTCATCGCACGACTCTCAAGGACATCATCAGCGAGTCGGGACTCAGTGCGGGCGCCATCTACAACCATTTCTCGGCGAAGGATGAGATCGTCGACGCGATCGCGCAGGAACGGCATGCCAGGGAGACCGCACTGCTCGCCGAGGCGCTCGACGAGAGCCACAAACCGTTGGATCTGCACGAACTCGCGAGAGCGTTCTTCGCGAGCTTCGCCAGTGCCGAGCAGATGGAGTCACGGCGCGTCGGAGTCGAGGTCTGGGCCGAGGCCCTTCGCAACCCGGAGATGTTGACGATCGTGCGACGAGGTGTCGACGAACCCCGCCGCGTGTTGGCTCGAGTCATCACCGACAGCCAGGAACGAAACGAACTCCCCGCAGCGATCGATCCCGATGGGCTCGCACGGTTGATGGTCGCCATCTTCCAGGGTTTCGTCCTGCAGCAGGCATGGGATCCCGATACGGACATCGAGCAGTACCTCGCCACTGTGGACGTGGTCATCTCGGCTCTCACGAACTACGAGGGGAGGTGAGGGATGCTGGAGAAGTCGCTCGAGCACGTGCTCGCCTGGTCGGCTCATCCCAGAGCACCGTTGTACCTCGGTGCGGTGAGTTTCGCGGAGTCGTCGTTCTTTCCCATTCCGCCCGACGTCCTTCTTGCGCCCATGGTCGTATCCCGACCCGAGCGAGCGTGGCGACTCGCAGGATGGACGACTTTCTGGTCCGTCGTCGGTGGTGTTGCTGCTTTCACCCTGGCTGCATTCGCCACGGATGCGGTCAGCAACCTGCTTCACGGAAACGGCTACGGCGAGAGCTACGTCCGTGCACAGTCGTGGTTCGCCACCTGGGGCTTCTGGGCGGTTCTCGTCGCGGGATTCTCCCCGATTCCCTACAAGGTCTTTGCTTTCGCCGCGGGCGGCATGTCGATGCTCCTGCCCGCATTCGTTCTTGCGTCGATCGCGGGTCGCGGCGGCCGTTTCTTCCTGGTCGCGGCTCTCTGTGCGTACGGCGGGCCCCGCATGCAGACGATGCTCAAGCGGTACGTGGACCGCATCGGCTGGGCCGTGGTCGCCGCCGTTCTGGTCTGGTTCCTCGCTCACCACTTCGGATAGCGAGGAGGTCGACCAGACTTCGATGACCAATCGAGGTCGGATTGGCACAAGGAGGTCATGACAATGGACGCGACGAGAGCGAGAAAGCTCCTCCTCCTGCAAGGAGGCCTGATCTTGACCGCGGGGCTCATCGCGGGCCTGCCGATGGCGGAAGCGATCGAATCCAATGCGACGGATGCGGTCCGGGCGTGGCGCGTGGTCCATGTCGGCGGGGTGACGGGAGCACTTCTGCTGATGGCGTTCGGATTGGCGGTTTCCGACTTGCGGCTCGGATCCACCCTTCCGCTGTTCGTCGTTCTTTCTGCGGCATCCACGTATCTACTCACGATCGGACTTCTCCTCGCCGCGATGTCGGGCGAGCGCGGCATCGGCCCGTCCGAAGAGACCGGCGTCGGTGGAATCGTCGAGCTCTGCTACGAGATCGGTGCGCTGGGGATCCTGATCGCCGTTGGACAGTTTCTCGTCGGGATCACACTCGGATTGAGGGAAGCGCGTGCACCCGCGGAGCGAGGAGGCTAGTCGGCTTGTCGGAAGCGGAAGCCCTCCTCACGCTGGCCGAGATCGCGACGACGCTCGCGGGTTTCTCGGGTCTGGTCGCCGCGTTTCGAGGCCGGTCTCTCGAGGAATGGCACCCGCGGGATCTGCTCATTCTGTGGCTGATCCTGGGGCTCGGCGGGTTGTCGATGCTGTTCTCGCTGTTGCCGATACCGATGTTTCAGGCTGGACTCGCCACGCGGACGATCTGGAGGCTGGCCAGTCTCTGCTTCTTCGCGTGCCTGCTCGTCGCCATGACCGTCGCGCTGGTGGCGAGCCGACGGGTGGCCCGGGCGGGACATCGCGTTCGCACGCCCCGCGTCAACGCAGCCGCGACTTCGATCGGCGCGGCGTCCGCGGTCGCCTTGGTCGCGAATGCGACATGGTTGATGCAGGCTTGGCTCTACTCGTTGGTGTTGGTCCTGGTGTTGACCCTCGCGTTCCTCTACCTGGCCACCTTCATCTTCAACATTCAAGCGCAGAAGGATGCGTAGCTTGACTTGCTCACGTGGCGATGGAAGGAGAAGGCATGTCACACAAGGTCATATTCGCAGGATCCGGTGACGCCTTCGGCTCGGGCGGCCGCCTTCAGACCTGCATTGTCGTCGAAGCGCCATCCACTCGTATCGCAATCGACTTCGGGACGACCTCGCTGGCCGCGCTGAAGCGTCTCGAGATCCCGCACAACTCGATCGATGCGATCGTGCTCACGCATCTCCACGGTGACCACTGTGGCGGCATCCCCTTCTTGTTGTTGGATGCCATGTTGGGCGCCAGGCGCGAGACACCACTGACGATTGCGGGTCCGCCGGGCACTCGCGAGCGTCTCGACGAGATGGCCCAGGTGCTCTTCCCCGGCATGCAGCGCATGAAACCGCGGTTTTCGCTCCACTACGTGGAGATGGAATCGATGATCGCGAACCGCGTCGTCGATGGAGTCAGCGCGACGCCCTACCCGGCGGACCACACCCCGGGTACGAATCCGACGTCGGTTCGCGTCGAAGTAGAGGGCAAGACAATCGCCTACACCGGAGACGGCGCATGGAACGAGCACATCGTCACATTGGCGAGGGATGCCGACCTGCTGGTGGCCGAGTGCTACTTCCGCGAGAAGCCAGTCCGGTTTCATTTGAACTACCCGGACCTTCGGGAGCATCTGGATCGCCTTCAGGCGAAGCGCATCGTTCTCACCCATATGGGTCCGGAGATGCTGGCGCACGCAGACGCGATTCCGGAAGAAACCGCGTACGATGGCCTCGTCATCGATTTGTGAGAACCCACTCGATCAAGGTCCTACAACACAACCACGAGCACTTCCGGCTAGACGGATCGGGGAAAGATCGCGCGGCCCTCTGAGATTTCCGTGTAGAGCCAATCCTGGAACCCGTGGGCCAGCAGCCATTCGATTCGATCCCCGCGCCACACGACCTTCTCGCCTTCGTAGGGCGAGGGGCCGGAGATGAACTTCTCGACCGCACTCTTCTTGACGTAGTCGAGGTCGTCTCGCACGGCCGGGACTTCCCGCATCCGGCGATTCCACTCGAGCAGCTTCGGGTGGGATGTCTCGTCGAAGAGAACACCAAGCGGCTTCAATGACGAGATGTGGGGAAAGAGCGCGATGTCGGCGAGCGAGAGTCGATCGCAAACGAACCCCGAATCCCCGATCGCGTCTTCGAGCTCACCGATCAACTCGATCAGATCTCCGCGACCTGCTTCGAGCAGACCGGTGGGAGGCGCATCGCTTCGCGAATGCGTTGGCCACGTCCAGATCGAGATGTCGTGCACGATCGCGTCGAGGACCGTGTCCGCGATCCGCTGCCAGTAACGCGCCTTGGCGCGGCGTTCGGCTCGATCGGCCAGAAGCGCCGGCGTTGGATATCGATCTTCCAGGTACGAAACGATGTCGGCCGAATCGGAGATGGCCAGGCCGTCATCGACCAGGACGGGCACTTCGGCACGGGGATTGACGCCCGAGAGGCGGTCGTGTTCGCGCAAGGCCAGCGCATCGATCGACTCGTAGTCGAGGCCCTTGAGTTGGAGAGCCATTCGAACCTTGCGCGCGAATGGGCTGAAGGGGTTGTCGTAGAGGGTGAGCATGGGGGACCTCCGGTGGGGTCCGGACTCTTCCGGGGAGTGTCGACGGGATGAGTTTTAGCGAATATTCTCTAAAACATGGGACGACCCGTCAAGTTCGACGAAGACGCGATCCTCGACGCGGCCCTCGCGGAAGGCCGTTGTGTCGGTTTCGAACGACTGTCGGCCAGCGGCGTAGCGAAGCGACTGGGCGCCCCCAGCGGTTCGGTCTACTACCGCTTTCGCTCGCGCGACGATCTCGTCGGCGCCGTCTGGCTTCGCACCGTGGAGCAGTTCCAGACCGGCTATCTCGAGGTGTTGAATGGCCCCGGTCCCCCAGACGCGCGGGCTCGAGCGGCGGCGCGCCATGCGCTCGGCTGGGTGAAGGCCCATCCAGCGGAAGCCCGACTGCTGCTCCGCTATCGCCAGACGGATCTCACGAAGGGTACGACTCCGAGGTGGCTGTCGAGCCGGGCCTCGCGACTGAATCGACCCGTTACGCAGGCCTTCGAGGAACTGGCGCGAGAGCTTGGGCCGAGCGCTCCAGACGTGGACCGCGTTCGCTTCGCCTGCATCACGATCCCCATGGCCGCAGCCCGAGATGCCCTCGACACCCCGCACATCCCCTCGGATGCCCTCGACCGACTCGTCGACGAATCCGTGGCTGCGCTGCTCGACCCGCGAACTCGAGCGCGGTAACAAGGGCTCATGCACAAGGCAATCGAGTACATCCACGAGCACCAGCAGGTCCTGCGCGACGAGCACGCCCCGAGTGACGAGGCTGGCGCACTGACGGATCCCGCCCGCGACGTTCTGCATGACTCCAGGGGCATGCGTCTACTTCAAGCCGCGAGTCACGGCGGTTTCGAGGCGAGCCCCGCCGACTTCTGTGAGTGGGTTCGTGCCGTGGGCCGCTACAACCCGTCCGCCGGGTGGATCGCGGGTGTCGTTGGTGTGCATCCGTGGGAGATCGCGCTGGTCGACCCGAAGCTGCAGGACGAGATCTACGGCAGCGATCCGGATACCTGGGTTGCATCTCCCTACGCGCCCCAGGGGCGCGCGATTCGCGATGGAGATGGCTTTCGCTTCTCCGGCGCCTGGCAGTACAGCACCGGGACCGATCACTGCGATTGGATCGTGTTGGGCGGAATGGTCGTCGACGAGAACGGCAACCCGGGCGAGATCCCCGACGTGCGCCACTTCTTCCTGCCCCGTGGCGACTACGAGATCGTCGACGATTCCTGGAAGGTCATGGGGCTGAGCGGTACCGGCAGCAAGGACATCCGGATCGAGGACGCACATGTTCCCGAGTACCGCACGCTCTTTCACGGCGCGTTGGCGGAAGGACACTATGGGGAGCGACGGAAGGGAGTTCCGCTCTACCAACTTCCGTGGGGTTGCATCTTCTCGGCGGCCATCGCGTCGGGCACGTTCGGGATCGCCGAAGGTGCGATCGAGAAATATCGCGAGTACCTGCGCACGCGAGTCTCCGCGCTGGGCGTTGTGGGCAAGACCGATCCCTTCCAGCAAGAAGCACTGGCCGAGGTCGAAGCCGACCTGGCCGCCGGCATCACCCATGTCGACGTCATGCTGGCGCAATGGATGGACCAGCTCGAACAGGGCGACCCGATCAGCGAAGGGCAGCGGCTCGAGTTCCGGCGCAACCAGGTCCGCGCAGTCCAACGCGTGTTGTACGGCGTGGACAAGCTCTTCGCGCGCGCCGGCTCGGCCGCCATCTGGACGACCCGCCCGCTCGAGCGCTACTGGCGCGATCTGCGAACGGGTGGAACCCACATCTGCGACACGTCCGAGGTCGTGTACGGAGCGTGGGCGAACCACGAGTTCGAAACGGGTATCAAGTCGATCCTGCTCTACTGAGAGAAGCGCGTCTGCGCTCCCAGGTTCGGGGGTCCCACCGGATCCGTGATCATCTCCGGCTTAGAGCATGAACTCCGCCGGGGGCTGGCCGGGATGCAGTTCGCTGAATCCGTAGAGCAGGGCTCCCTTCTCCGGGTTGTTGAAGGCGTGGACGCGCATGGCGTGGACGTCGCGCCAGAAGCGCTGCATCGGGTTGTCGAGGTAGAGCGAGCGGCCGCCTGCGCCTTCGAACAGCACGTCGACAGCCTTTGCGCTGCGTTGCACCACGTTCGCGGCGGTCCATCGCGCCTTGGTTCGCAACTCGATCGGAATGTCCTCGCCCGCCTCCGCCTGCCCCCACATGGTTTCCCAGGTGGAACGCACCGCGCTACGCGCCGCCTCGATCTCCGACGAAGCATGTGCGATGCGCCGCTGGGCGAAGGGGTCGTCGGCCACCTTCGAACCGTCGTACGCCCCCAACTTCTCGCGCATGGTGGCGAGGTAGCAATCGAGTGCACCTTGCGCGGCGCCGATCGCCGGCGAGGCGATGGCGAAGTTGAACACACAGGCGAAGGGCAGTCGGTAGCTCGGGCCCGTGTTCACCTTCTGCCCGGGGTTCGCGAGTTGGAAGGCGTCGAGCTTGCGATGCGTGCGGTGCTCGGGCACGAAGGCCTCGTCGATCAAGATGGTCTTGCTGCCCGTGCCCGCGAGGCCGGCTACATGCCAGTCGTCGATGATCTCGTAGTCACTGCGCGGCACGAGATATGAGCGCAGATCCGGAAGCGGACCATCACCCGGGGCGATGCCGCCGAGGATGACCCACTGTGCCGGGTCACAGCCGCTGGAGAACGGCCAGCGCCCGGAGAGCTTGAAACCGCCGTCGACGCGTTCGACCTTGCCGGTCGGTGCGTAGGCGGAGCTGGCCTGGACGCCCGTGTCTTCGCCCCAGATGTCCTTCTGGGCCTGGTCGTCGAACAGGCCGAGCTGCCAGTTGTGGATACCGAGTACGCCGAGCACCCAGGCGCTGGAGGGGCAGGCCGTGCCGACTTCCATGATTCCCTCGTAGAAGGTGAGGGGGCTCAGCTCATAGCCGCCGTAGCGCTTGGGTTGGACCGCCCGCAGCAGGCCGGCCTCCTGGAAGTCCTTGAAGGTTTCTTCGGGCAGGCGTCGCTGCTGTTCGCAGGCGGAAGCGCGTTCTCTGATCGCTGGAAGCAGGCTCCGGACTCGCTCGAGATAGGCGTCGTGGTCCATGTCGATCTTCCCCTTTGCGGTGGTCTAGAACGATCGATCTAGAACGATCAACCAAGAAGTAATCGGATGCAGCTCGATTGTCAACACGACCGGAGACAAAGGTTCGTACCGGGCGCCGGGAGAGTGACCCCGGAGGAGGCAAGTGCTTGACTTACCTACCGAATCACCGGCAGGTCCACCCGGGAGGCGAATTCGCCGCCGTGGTGAATCGTCTGGCGGGCGATCGCGACTTCGGCGGTCTGTCCCGGTGGGGCCGCGACGTTCTGGTTGCGCGCGTAGCGATCCATGTCGCTCGAGGTGATGTCGATGCGGATCCGATGCCCTTCGCCGAACGAGTTGCTCGTGGGTCTGAGTCGGATGACGTACTCGTAGACCCGTCCCGGTTCGATCAGGGTGCGCGCGCCGTCACCGTTGCGATAGGTGGCGCGGACGATGCCGTGGGTGAGGTACTGCACGTGGCCGTCCGGGTAGACGTCGGAAAGTGTCACGATGAAGTCCGTGTCCGGTGCGCTGGAAGCCGCGTAGATCGTGGCCGTCGGGCTGCCCGCCACTTCGACGGCTTCTTCGATGATCGGTGACGTGTAGACGAGCACGTCGCGACGGCGCTGGGTTTCCAATCTCGATTCGAGGTCGTCGACGAACTCCCAGACCGACATGCCCTCGAGCGTCTTGATCGGATTCAGCGGGTCGTAGTCGTAGGAATCCGAATTCGAACCGCCGGGCATCGACCAGCCGAGGCGTCCATTGGAGAGGGATCGCTCTGCACCACCGTCGCTCGTCAGATACAGCGACTTCGAAGTTGCGGCCTTCGGGGGCCACGCTGGTTCGTAACGCCACTCGTTCGCACCCATGACGTACCTGCGAACCGGACCGGGAGCGTTCGTGAGTTCGTTCTCCTCTCCCTTCAAGTGGTGATCGAAGAACATCTCCATCGCCTGCCAGTAGTGATCGAGGTGCGGTTCCGGCGTTGGAACCTGGCCGATGCGCGCGCGACCGTGGTGGGTCGCGAGATTGTGGTGCCACGGCCCGACGAGAAGGGTGGTCGTATCCGGGTGGAGCCTCGCCTGGATCTGGTAGTTGGCCAGCACGGCCTCGTTGAAGACGTCGAACCACCCGGCGGTGACCAGCGTCGGGATTTCGATCTTCGACAGATAATCCTCGATCTCCTCGTCGCTCATCGTGACCTGATACGCGGGGTTCTCCGAGACATACATGTCGAACGGTTCGCTCGGGGATCCCGCCTCGTCGTCGATTTCGGTGAGAGGGAGATGATCGAAATCCATCAGGAAGGGGTTCACCGTCTCATCCGTCGGTTGTCCGGCGAAGAGAAGCCACGACCCGATCGAGCCGAGCGCCGGGGCCCCGTCGGGACGCGAGGTGCTGAGACCCAGATCCATGCAGACCGGCATGATGGCCTCGAGGGCGGGGTGCTGGCCGATCCCGCCGAAGAAGGCGACGGCTCCTTGATAGGAAACGCCGGTGATCCCGACCCGACCCGTCGACCACGGCTGTTTCGCGGCCCAGTCGATGGCATCGAAGGTGTCATCGATCTCGTTGATCAGGGGAGAGAACTCGCCCTCCGAGCCGTAGCGACCGCGTACGTCCTGGGCGACGACTGCATAACCGCGGCGCGCGAACTCGCGGTACAACGCCGGGGCCATGTCGAGTGCCGAGAGGGCGTCGTATGGGCTTCGCGCCATGATGACCGGATAGCGGTCCCCTCCCTCTGGCCGATAGAGGTGGGTCCGCAGTCGGATGCCGTCGCGCATCGGAACCATCACCTTCTCGATCGTGAGTTCGGGATGCGTGACGGGCGAGCGGAGCGGGAGTTCGGAGTCTTCGAGTCGCCAGCGTTCGAAGATTTCGTCGAAGGCGAGTCCCGCGAGCGCGACGTTGGCCTTCAACGTGAAGGCCAGTCTCTCGAGGGAAGACTTCGGGGCGAAGCGGATGGCCTCCGGTGGAGTGGTCATCGCGTCGTGCGTGGGTTCGGGACCGATCTGCGAACTGGAGCAACCCAGCCCGAGAATCAGCAGGAGCGCCACAAGGGGCAGTGATGAGACGGAGGTCGAACCAATTCGGGGGGTGGACATGGGGTCTTCCTCTTTCTTGTTGACGACGCCGGCTCGGGCGGCTCACGGGGTCGGACAGGCGATATTTTTGGTCAAAGACAAAAATTTGTCAAATGCCAATTCTGGCGTAAGCTGGAACCCGAGACGGATCGCCGACCCGCGAATCGTCCAGGCATGGGGCCGATGTCAGTCCGACCCGCGGAATCGACTTTGGAACGAGCACAGCCGGCGACGGCCAAGGGACGGGATCGCCTCGACCAGATCCTCGACGCAGCCGAACGCCTGGTCGTGGAGTACGGCCTCGAGGGCGTGACGCTGCGGGCCGTCGCGGAGGAGGTCGGCGTGAGCCTGGCCAACCTCCAGTACTACGCGCCCACTCGCGCCGATCTCTTCACCGGGATGTTCCGGCGCTCGGTCGAGAAGTTCGAAGCCGAAGCATTGGCGGCCATGACGTCGCAAGATCCGCAGAAGCGGCTCGAGCAGCTTCTCCGCTACTGGTTGTCGACCCATCACGACTCGACACAGCCGGTGTTGTGGCATCTATGGGCGTTCAGCGCTCACGAGGAATCCGCCGCGGACGTGATGGTTCGGGTGTATCGCCCACTGGTCGACGAAGTCGCCGCGTTGATCCGCGCGGCAGACTCCACGGTGTCGAGACGCAGGGCCCGCGACGCCGCCGGTGTGATCGGATCGATGATCGAGGGATCGAGCATCTTCCTGGGGCGCGGCGAACCGGCCGGGGATCACGCTCGCTTGCAGCGCGCAATCCTCGCGGCCGCACTCGAGGTGGCCAGGGGAGCGGCGGGGTCGACGACGAGCTGAACTCGTCGTCGATGCGATCGGTGCCCCCTCGACCGGGCCTCAGACGATCCCCTCCTTGCGCATGTCCGTCAGCGAGGCCTGGAAGGCGCCCACGATGCGGTCGACGTCTTCGTTGGTGTGGACGGCGGAAACGAAAGCGATGTGGAGATCGCTGGCGTACACGCCGTGGTACCGCATGTATTCGCCGAGGGCGCTTCCCTTGAGGTAGCTCGCCGTGTCGCGCAGATCGCGCGGACCCTTGGGTTCGACCTCCATGAAGTGGGGCAGGAACCAGGAGCCGAGCCCGATGAGCCGCAGGTCGTAGCCTTCCTCCCGACAGAAGGCATGGACTTCGTCCTTGATGCGCGAGGCCATCGCTTCCATGCGCGGATAGATCTCCGGATGATCGCGCAGGTATTCGAGGGTCGCGGCGCCGGCGCATGAGGTGAGGGGATTGCCACTGAAGGTGCCGATCAAGAGCAGCTTGCCCTCGATGCGGTCCTGGATCATGTCGCCGGTGCCGACTGCGGGCTGCATGGCATCGAGGGTCCCGGCCACGGCACCCACGGGCAGACCGCCGCCCATCACCTTGCCGTAGGTGGCGATGTCGGGGGTCACATCGTAGTGCGCCTGACCACCTCCGTAACCGAGGCGGAAGCCGGTGATGACCTCATCGAAGATCAGCAACACGCCGCACTCACTGGTGACCCTTCGTAGTTCGCGCAGGTAGTCGCCGATATCCACGGGGTAGCTGCTCGGCACGGGCTCGATGATCACCGCGGCGAGTTCGTGGGCGCGCTCGCGAATCGTGTCGAGGGCGGCCTGGCTGCCGTAGCTGAGCGTCACCACCTGGTCGATCACGGCCTGGGGAATGCCCGGCGTTTCGGGAACGCTCACCGGCTGCTCCGCCGGGCCCGTCGGATCCGAGAGCATGCTGCTGACGAGGGCGTAGTCGTGTACGCCGTGATAGCCGCCCTCGAACTTCGCGATCTTGTGGCGCCCCGTCTTCGCGCGCGCGATGCGCATCGCGTGGAGGGTGGCTTCGGTGCCGCTGTTGCAGAAGGCCACACGGTCGGCGCAGGGGATCGCATCGATCATCAACTCCGCGAGGCGGACTTCGTGCTCGTGCGCCATCGCGTAGACGGTTCCGTTGCGGCACGCGCGTTCGATCGCTTCGACCACGACCGGGTGGCTGTGCCCGAGAATGAGCGGGCCATAGGCCATGGTGATGTCGACGTAGTCGTGTCCATCCACATCCTCGACGTGTGAGCCCTGCGCCTTCGCGATGAAGGGGATGTTCTTGGGCGTGCGCAAGGGGCCGGTCACGATCGGCGACAGCAGGGACTGCTTGGCGCGGTCGAGGATTTCTCCGGACTTCGGCAGGCGTCCGGCGTTCAGGGAGTCGATCTCGGGGGCCATGTTCTTCTCCTTCGAAGGCGGGAATTAAGGGAGTTGATGCTCCCCTAAAAAGGGAGTATACATTCCCCAAAATGACCAGCAACGATCCAGTCGGGATTTCCACCATCCCGCGCGAGCTGCGAGTCGCGCCGAAGCAGGCGCGCGCTCGGGAGACCGTCCGCCACATCCTCGATACCGCGGCGCTCCTGCTGGAGGAGGTGGGGGTCGACGCGTTCAACACCAACCTGCTGGCGGAGCGGGCGGGTGTGCGCGTGCGCACCGTCTATCGCTACTTCCCCAACAAGACCGCGGTCATCCTGGCCCTCGCCGAGCAGAGCTTCGCCGAGTGGGATGCCTGGGCCGAGTCCGAACTCGCGCACGTCGGGAAGGACGGCGACTGGCGAGCGGCCATGGAGGCCTCGACGCGCGAGCTGATCCGTCTGGTGCGCGAACTCCCCGGTCAGGCTGCGATCCGGCGCGCCATGCGTGCGATCCCCGAGCTATACGCCCTCGACCAGCAGGACAACGAAAGGCTTGCGGAGATGTACGCACGGGCGATTCGTCGGGTCGCCCCGGATCTCCCCCTCGCGCGAGCTCGCCGCGTCGCTCGATGCCTGATCGAAAGCTCCGCCGCCATCCTGGATCTCTCCATCGATCAGACACCCGCGGCTTCGCGGAAGCTGATCGATGAGCTGGTGGCCATGCAGCTCGCCTATCTCGAGAGCGTGATCTCGAGAGCGTGATCGAATGATTTCGTGCGTGCGAAGCCGGTAGTTCAGACGCGCTCGATCAAGACCGCCATGCCCTGACCCGCACCGAGGCACATCGAGAGCACCGCGTTCTTCGAGCCCTCGACTTCCATGTGTCGCATGGCGGTCAGCGACATGCGGACGCCCGTCGCTCCCGGTGGGTGGCCGATCGAGATGCCACCGCCGTAGAGGTTCGTGGCCGCGCGCGAGAGACCCAGTTCGCGCTCGCTGTGCAGGTTGACTACCGCGAAGGCCTCGTTGATCTCGTAGTAGTCGATGTCGGAGACCGACATCTCGCGTCGCTCGAGCAATCGGCGGATCGCCGGCACCGGGCCGCAGCCCATGATGCGCGGCGGCACCCCGACGACTTCCCAGTCGACGATCTTCGCTCGTGGTTCGAGGCCGAGGCGTTCGGCTTGCCTTCGTTCGGCGACGACGACGAAGGCGGCTCCGTCCGTGAGGCCACTCGAGTTGCCCGCCGTGACGCGCCCGTCGCTCCTGAACACGGGCCGCATCGTCGCGAGTTTCTCGAGGGTCGTGTTCGGTCGGGGAAACTCGTCGCGATCGAAGAGCCGGGTCTTGCCTCGCGCCTCGGGGACTTCGATCGCTGCGATCTGCTCGTCCAGGAAGCCGGATTCCATCGCGGCGCCCGCACGCTGCTGGCTCGTCACCGCGTACTCGTCCATTTCGCTGCGCGCATAGCCGAAATCGTCGGTGAGGTTCTCGGCGGTCTCACCCATCAGCGAATGGTCGAAGGGGTCGCGGTAGGCGTAGTCGATGGTGTCGATCGTCTCGACGGCGCCGCGCTTGAGGCCCCAACGCGCGCCCGGTAGTGCGTAGGGCGCCCGCGAGATGTTTTCGTAGCCCCCCGCGAGTGCGACCCGGCTATGGCCGGAGAGGATCTGCTCTGCTGCAGAGACCATCGCCTGGGTTCCCGAACCACACGCGCGGGAGACGTTCAGCGCGCAGCTGTCTTCGCGCATGCCGGAACCGAGCGCGATCACGCGACCGGCGAAGTAACCCCCCTGGTCGACGGGAACGACGTTGCCGCAGATCAGATGATCGACATCTTCGGCATCGAGTCCGACCCCGGCCAGGCAGGCCTTTGCCGCATGGATTCCGAGATCGGTGCCGCTGATGTCCTTGAGTGACTTGCCGAAGTCACCGAAAGGGGTGCGCTTGCCTCCACACAGTACGACCTCGGACTTCACGCGGTTTCTCCTATCAGGCCACGATCAGGGGATCGCCGAACCCCAACTCGTCGCGCAGGGCCGAGACGATCTCGCCGTGGGTGACGCCGACTTCGGCGGCTTCGACCACCTGCTCGAAAACGTTCTCGTTCTCGTCGTTCGCCGCGGCGCGAAGCGAAGCGATAGCGCCGTCGACCTGCGCTTGACTCCGCTTCTCCTTGAATGCCTCGAACGCCTCCACGTGTGCGGCCATCGCCTCGACGTCCGGTCGGTAGGGGGCGGGCTGCTCGGCCTCCGCGTCGGAGCGGTAGCAATTGACGCCAACGATCCGGTCTTTGCCGCTGTCGATGCGGTTCTGGGCGTCGAGTGCCGAGCGCCCGATCATGCGCTGGACGACACCGGCGCCCACGGCTTCGTACATGCCGCCGGCTGCCTCGATCTTGTGCATCACCGCGAGGATCTCCTCCTCCATCTGGTTCGTGAGGGTCTCCACGTAGTACGAACCGCCGAGGGGATCGATCACGTCACACAGGTGCGCCTCTTCGCGCAGGATGTTCTGGGTGGCGATCGCGATGCGCGCGCTCTCCTCCGTCGGCGTCGAGATGGCTTCGTCGTAGCTGTCCGTATGCATCGACTGCAGGCCGGAGAAGATCCCCGCCACCGCCTGGACCGCCACGCGAGCGATGTTGTTGAGGGGCTGCTGTGCCGTCAGGTCGACGCCCGATGTCTGGCCGTGGAACTTCAGCCGCCACGACCGGGGATCCTTCGCGCCGAGCCTCTCCTTCGCGATGCGTGCCCAGATGCGCCGGCCCGCACGGAACTTCGCGACTTCTTCGAAGAACGAGATCGAGATGTCGAAGAAGTAGGTGAGACGCCGCAGGACGGCGTCGGGATCGAGACCCCTTCCGATGCAGTCTTCGGCGTATTGGATCGCGGTGGAGAGGGTCAGCCCCATCGTCTCGGCCGGCGTGGCGCCCGCCTGCTGCATGTGTTGGCCGACCACCGAGAGCGGGTTCCAGTTCGGTATGTGCTCGATGCAGTAGGCGACGTGATCGGTCAGCACCCGCCGCGAACCCGGCTGGGACAGCCGATAGAACATATGGTTCGCGACGTAGTGGGAGATGTAGTCGGATTGGTTCGAGGTTCCGGTGATCTTGTCGAACGAAACGCCGCGTCGTTTCGCGACACCCAGTACGAAGGCCAACAGGGTGAAGGGGGTCGGGTCGTTCATCGCGGTGGAGATCTCGTCGAGCGCGACCCCGGCCAGCGCGTCGTCCATGTGATCGACGGTGTTCACGACCGTCCCACAGGTTCCGAGCAGCGGTAGCGGTACCTCGTCGCAATCGACGCCGCGAAACCCCGAGTTGCACGGCAGCAGACTGATCGCGGTGGCCCCGCGCTCGAGGATGTCGCGCACGCGCTCGTTGTAGTCGGCGGGGGTTCCGAGGCCGATGAGCTGCCGCTGGGTCCACGTACGGCCGCGATGCATCGTGAGATAGATGCCTCTCGCGTAGGGCGCCTGGCCCGGGAAGCCAAGGTCGCTCATGTGACGTTCGCCCGACCAGTGCTCGGGCGTGTAGATCGGCTCGATCTCGATTCCGGAGCGATTGCGGATGGTCTTGTCTTCGGGGATCTGCTCGTCGTACGCCTTCTGCCACCCTTCGCGGGCCTCTTCGAAGCCGGGGAGGGCCAGTTGTGCGTCGTTGCGCGGGAGCTCGGCATCGGGGGCAGTCGTGCCGATTTCGGAAACGCTCATGATGTGAACTCCTCGAAGGACGGTCTGCGATCGCGCACCTGGCTCCCCAATTCGTTGACGCCGGCCACGATCTCCTCGCGCGAAGCACCCGGTCCGAAGATCGCACCGACACCCGCATCCTTCAGAAGCGCGTGCTCGGTGTCGGGGACGATCCCGCCGACGACGACACCGACGTGACCCAGCTTCGCCTCCCTGAGCGCATCCATCAGACTGGGTACGATCAGGTGATCCGTCGCCAGGGATGAGACGCCAATGACGTCGACATCCTCTTGCATGGCGAGCGACACGACGACGTCGATCTCCTGCCACGGCGGCGTGTAGACCACCTCGTGTCCTGCATCGCGCAGGTAGCTGGCCACGATGCGACTTCCGCGGTCGTGTCCATCGAGACCGATCTTGGTGACGAGGACGCGCAGACGTTGAGTCATGACTTCTCCAATGGCTCTCGCAGGAACGTGACGAGGGCCGCTCCGATCTGTTCCGGCGATTGCAGGCCCGGGCGGAACCACACCTGGGTCGAGTTGGCTGCGCCGAGTAGCAGCAGGCGGAAGAGCCCGGCATCGACATCGATCCCGAGGTCGTCGACCAGGCGTCGCCACAGCGCTTCGTATTGCTCACGCGCACCGCGCAACGCATCGGCGATCTCGGGGACGTCGTCGGGCAGCACCCTCACGATCACCCGCGCGTAGGCCGACGGAGCGAGCACCGCTTCGACGTGACCGATGACCGCGGCTTCGAGGCGCTTCCAGGGATCATCGGGAGCGGCGTCGAGCCTTCGCTCGACCGATTCGACGACCCGCGAAACCCCCTCGTGGTAGACCGCGAGCAGGAGATCCGCCTTGGTCTTGAAGTGGTAGTAGGAGGAGCCTGGCCCCATCCCGACTGCACTCGTCACGTCGCGAATCGTCGTCGCGCGGTAGCCCTGCTCGGCGAAGAGCTGGGCCGCCGCGTCGAGCAGCGCCACGCTGCGGTTGTTCTGTCGTCGCTTGGGGGAGGGCACGCCGATTCCTTAACTGAACAGATGATTGCTTAGTTATTTGGGCGGCGGAAGTCAAGCGAGCGAGCTGGCAGCCCGAGACCGTCGCTGTGCTCCGGAGCCGAAGGGTCCGAAAGCCCCTACAAAACAAGGGGTTGCGAAGCTCTAGGCCTGGCGGCCCACGATCCGGTTGCGGAGTACGCCGATGCCCTCGATCTCGAGTTCGACGACGTCACCGTCGGCGAGGGCGCGCTTGTGTTCGAGCAGACAACCCAGCGGCACCGTTCCCGAACCGATGATTTCGCCCGGGTAGATCGTCTCGCCGCGACTCACGTAGGCGATGGCGTCCTCGATCTTGTGATCCATCTGGCTCGTGCTTCCGCGCGAGATCTCCTCGCCGTTCACTCGCGCGATCATCGCCATGTCGTGGGGGTCGACTTCGTCGATGGTGACAAGGCACGGGCCCATCACGTTGCCGGTGTCGAAATCCTTGCCCTTGGCGGGACCCAGGCCGCCGGTCATCTCGGGGGCTTGTAGATCTCGCGCCGACACGTCGTTGAAGACGGTGAAGCCGAAGACGTGGTCGAGGGCCTTCTCTCTCGCGATGTCTCGACCCTGGCGACCGATCACGATGCCGAGTTCGAGCTCGTAGTCGAGCATGTTGCAGCCTTCGGGTCGCACGACGTCGGTCTCGTGTCCCACGACCGCCATGCGGTTGGCCTTGTAGTAGAGCGGCGTGGTTTCGAAGATGGGGGCCAGTTGATAGTTCGAAGTGTCTCCGCCCATGATCTCGATGCCTGCGCGTTGGGCGTTGCGCATGTGCTGGAGGAAGCAGAGGACGTCGCGGATCTGGACGGGCCGCGGTAGCGGTGCCATCAGCGATGTCGATTCATACGGGAGGGCGTTCGCATCTCCGCTTTCGCGAATGAAGCGCTGCACCTGGTCGAGGCCGTCGCTCCCCGCTTCGATGACGTCCTGAACGGAGTCGAAAGTCGAAAGGGGAAGGATGCGGGACTCGTTCTCGATGAGGACGCCGGGCACGGCCCGGCCATGGTCTTCGTAGGTCACGAACTTCACGATGGCTCTCCTGTTGGCGGTGGCGGGGCGAAGCTTCGACGCAGCGCTTTCTTGTCCACCTTTCCGTAGGCGGTCGTGGGCAGCGCTTCGAGGAACGTGAGCCCCTTTGGAACCTTGTACTTCGCGAGCTGGTCGCGGCAGAAGCGGTCGAGGTTGCCCGCTTCGACGGGTTCGCGTGCCACGACGAAGGCGTGAACGGCTTCGCCCCAATCGGGGTCGGGAACGCCGATGACCGCAGCGGCCGCGACCGATGGGTGTGCCTGCAGCACCTGCTCGACCTCGGTCGAGTAGATGTTCATCCCGCCGCTGATGATCATGTCCTTCTTGCGGTCGACGAGGAAGAGATGGCCCGACTTCGCCAGATACCCCACGTCGCCCGTTCGTAGCCAGTCACCGTGGTAGGCCTGGTCGGTGAGCTCCGGAGCACGGTGGTACTCGCGCAGGGTGAAGGGCGCGCGAAGCAATACTTCGCCGACTTCGCCCGCTTCGAGTTCCCCGCCATCGGCGTCCGCGATTCGAACGTCGACACCGGGGCAGGGGCGACCGCACGATGCCAGTAGTTCGGGCATCCGATGGTCGTCCTTGCACAGGGTGGTTGCGAAGTTCGGGCATTCGGATTGACCGAACAGTTGTAGGAAGACGGGACCCAGCCGCTCGATGGCCTCTTCGATGCGTGTCTTCGAGATGGGTGCTGCGCCGTAGACGATCGTCGCGATGCTGCTGGTATCGCGGTCGTTCTCCGCGAGTGCATCGAGCAGCCTGTAGATCATGGTCGGGACCATGAAGGTCCAGGAGATGGCCTGCTCCTCCACGGTGCGGAGGAGTTCGTGCGGCTCGAACCGGGGCTCGACGAAGATCGTCGCGCCCTGGAGAAAACCCGCCTGCAGGAAGAAGCCGGCCGAGTGGGGAAGGGGCGTGCACAGGGCCATGCGTTCGCCAAAGCGGATCTCGCCAGCAAGCACGTGAGTCAGCAGGTTCGTTCCAAGCGCGCCCGCCGAATGGACGATGCCCTTGGGCCGACCCGTCGTGCCGCCCGTGTACATGATCACTGCAGGCTCGTCCGGCGCTGCGGGGTTGGGTGGCGCCGGTTGGGTCTTGCTGAACTCATGAAACGAAGACGCGTCGGCCGAGCCTTCGCCGTCGTCCACAACCACGACACCAGGTCCCGCGACATCGGCAACGAGCGCGCGAAGTGAGTCGTGAACGATCACGATGCTCGCTCCCGCGTGCTCGAGGGCGTACTCGACATCGCTCTTCGAAAGCAGATCGTTGAGTGGCACCTTCACGAGTCCGCTGCGTACGATGGCGAGATCCGTGACCGCGTATTCGACGCCGTTGCGAAGCAGGAGCGCCACCCGATCGCCCTTGCGCGCGCCGAGCTTCGCGAGCCCGCCGGCCAGGCCGGCCGCCCAGCGGTCGAGTTGTTCGTAACGCCAGCGGCCGCGCGGAGTCACGATTGCCTCTCGCTCGGCGTGCCTGGCCAGAGCACCGAGGAGCAGCTGCCCAACAGCGGGGGAGCTCGACCGTCGGGACGCGGCGTCCGGGCGGATAGCAGAATTTCGCAGGGGGGCGGACATCCGGGCGGTTTCCTGTTGTGGGTACGATTATAGATACTATAGTACCACTCATGGTGCCAGCCAGCCTCGACCGACGCCAACAGCTGCTCGATGGACTCGAAGCCATCTTCCTGAAGGAAGGCTTCCGGGACGTGACGATCGAAGATCTCGCCGGTCGCCTGCGCTGCTCGCGCCGCACCCTCTACCAGATCGCTCCGAGCAAACCAGAGATATTCCTGGTCGTGCTCGACCGCTTCCTCGCTCGCATCCGGGAGGAGGGGCGCGAAGCGGCCTATTCGCGATCCGAACCGATGGGGCGGATCGAAGCCCTGCTCGAGCCCGGCATCACGGCGACGCTACCGGCGAGCCCGCGCTTCACCGAAGACGTCGATGGCTATCAACCCGCGCGGACGATGCTCGCCGAACACCAGCGCGAGCGGATGCGCGTGCTGCGCGAACTCGTCGAAGACGGCATCAGTCGCGGTGCCTTCAAGGGCTTCCACGCGCTGCTCGTCGCCGAAGTCATGGTGGCCGCGACGGGATGCGTGAGCCGTCACGAGTTCCTGCGCGAAGCGGGCCTCTCGATGAGCGAGGCCTTTGCCGAGTGCAGCCGACTTCTGCGCCTGGGGCTCGCGAGTCCGGCGCAACGAAACGAAGCCTAGAGAAAACACAGAGGAGACCCCCATGTCCGCCGAACTCGAACAACGCCTGGCCCGGCTCGAAGGGCGACTCCAGGAACTCCAGGATCGCGAGGCCATCCGAGAAGTCATCCACCGATACTGCCAGGCCGTCGACCGTTGCGATCTCGACATGCTCAAGGGCTGCTATCACGCCGACGGCTACGACGATCACGGTTTCTTCGCCGGCAACGCCCACGAGTTCGCCGAATACGTGATCCCCGTGCTCGAACAGATCGACTCGAGTTGTCACGCGATCACCAATACCCGGATTCAACTCGAAGGCGATCGCGCTGCGTGCCAGTCCCAGTGGTCGGTCGTCCATCGCATGCGCTCGGACAAGGGCTTCACGGATTGGTGGCACCAGGGGCGGTACATCGACGTCTTCGAGAAGCGCGACGGCGAGTGGAAGATCCTGCACCGCGTGATCGCGAACGACTTCGACCGTTGGTTGGACACCATCGATCTGCCTGCGCTGATGTCGGCCGCGTTGGGGAAGAACGCGGTGGTTCGCGGGTGTCGCGGCGATCAGGATCTGAGCTTCCGCGGCTTCGCTTTGCTCGAGCACCGGCCGGAAAAGCCCGGGGTGGACGATCTCTGGGGGCCCTTTGCTGCGATCGCCCAGGGCTCCGCGTCCTGAGTCGGCGCGCCCACTGGTTTCGAATTCGGTGGGCACGAGTCCAGAGTCGCTCTACGTCATCATCTTCCGCGCGATCCGCTCGGCGACCATGACGCAACCGAGGTAGGTGTTGCCGCACGGGATCGTCGGCATCACCGAGGCGTCGCAGACTCGCAAGCCCTCGATTCCGCGTACCCGGCAATCCGCGTCGAGCACCGAACCCATCGGACAGGTGCCGACCATGTGGGCGTAGCTGATGGTGAGTCGCTCGAGTGCCGCGGTGACGGCCCCGGGTGCCGTGAGGTCGTGTGGGTCGACCTGCTCGCAACCGAGCTCGCGCGCCGGAGCGGTTCGTTCCCATGCCGCGATTCGGTCGAAGGCGTGTTGCAGGCGTTCGGGAGTGTCGTCGGGTAGCGGAGGCGCGGTGACGACCGGACCGGCCTCGAGGCTCTCGCCGAGTCGCACACTTCCACGATGGCTCGAACGCATCGAGAAGACGGCCAGCATGAATGTGGTCGCGTCCTCATCCGTCGGCGGAGGGCAGATCGGAAAGGCGTGGTAGTCGATGTCCCTTCCATTCGACGCGCCGACCATGACGACCTGCGCGGGCCCGGCTCTGCCGCCGCGCGGACCGTCGTGTCGATAGAGGATCCCGGGGCCGAGGTGGTCGCTCATGGTCGAACCCACTGGGAGATCGGCGCGGGTCGCGATGCCGTGCTCGGCCAGGTGGTCGGCCGGGCCGATGCCCGAACGCAGTAGCAGGAAGGGCGTATAGAGGGCGCCCGCCGCAAGGGCAACCTCGTCGGCCTCGATCTCTTCGCCGCTCGCGAGGGTCACTCCGGTGACTCGACTCCCGTCGAAGGCGAGGCCTTCGACTTGGGCGTTGGTTCGCACTTCGAGGTTGTCGCGCCCTCGCACCTTCTCGGTCAGGTAGGCAAGACTCGTGCTGACGCGCTGCTTGTTCTCGTCGACCGTGACCGGGAACACGCCGATCCCCGGTAGTTGGGAGGGATCGTTGATGTCGGCGACGTGGGGTTCGCCGAGTTCGAGCATCCCCTCGAAGTAGGCGCGCTGGGCGCGTCCCATCTCTTCCTTCTTCCACCTTCGAACCGGCAGCGGACCGTCGCTTCCGTGGATTGCCGAGGGTCCGAAGTCGAAGTCGGTTTCGGCGGCGATGAACGTGCTCTCGACATCCGCCCAGCCCCAGCCTTCGAGGCCCGCCGCCTCCCACGCGTCGTAGTCCGCAGGCTGGCCGCGTAGCGTGGCGAGTCCGTTCATGGCCGAGCAACCGCCGAGCAGGCGACCCTGTTGCATCGGGATGGGTGTCGTTTCCGTCGCCATCACGGTCATCTCGATCGGTCCCACGCCCTGCCACAGGATGGGGGCCTGGGACGGTTCCAGAATCGTTGCATCGTAGGCATCGTGATCGGCTCCCGCTTCGAGCAGGAGAACCGAGAGGTCGGGCGACTCACTGAGACGGGCCGCGAGCACGGCCCCGGCCGTGCCGCCGCCCACCACGATGATTCGCCTTGTTGTTCGTTGCATGGGTGCTCCCGTGGAGTGCTTGCGATCAGAAGAAGACGGTGATCGCCCAAATCGACGATACGACGAGAATGATCGCGGTGCCGCCGGCGCCGATGCCCCGGAAGACCCCTCTCGTATCCTCGGGGTGCATCCCCCAGGCGTGCGAAGCGCGAACCAGCACGAGCGCTGCGCCCATCACGTGGATCGCCGTTTCGCTCACCTTGTTCATCTCGAGCAGTGCGAGCAGGATCAAGATCAAGGGCACGTATTCGACGAAGTTCGCGTGGCGTCGCATGGCCACCAGCACTTCGAGCCGGCCGCCATCGCCGAAGGACACACCTTCCGGGCCAGGGGCGCGATACCGTCCGACGAGGTAACTGAGCACCATGGCCATCAGACCGAGCAGGCCAGCGTAGAGTGCGGTGATGTCGGGCATTGCGACGATATCGGGCATGGGGGTCTCCTCGATTGGGGTTACCTCGGGAGTATGCCTCGCATCGCGACATCCAGCGGATCGCGAGCTATGGCTTCGGGCGCGCTGCCCTGGATTCCTGTCGCATCACGCATCGTGAGGAGGGCCCCATGCCCGGATTTCCATGCCGTCTACTTGCCAGCCGGGGGGCGTGTGTCTCGATTCTCTTGGTGGCGGTGCTGATTGCTGAGGGAGCGGAGGCCCAGTCCCGTTCGGCCGAAGTGGTGCTGGACGCGTTCATGGTGGATGCGGTCGGCAACGCAACAGCGGCCTGCGGCGGTGGGGGCGGCAGCGGAAACGCTCTCACCACCGCGCTCAACGAATTGCTCGACAACCCCACCTTCGACGACGAAGGGGTGTCGATCGAAAACCGTCGGCACCTCTATCGGCTGTGCGACTCGCTGACGACGACGGGGGCCAACGGGTGGACCGGCGATTTCGCGGCACTTCCCGCCGATCGGGTCGAGGAGCGTGCCCTGCTGCTCGTCCCCGAGGAGGTCTTCTCGGGAGTCGACGTGGCACGCAGCGTCTTCGACCTCCAGGCGGGGAACATCGAACAGCGCATCTTCACCATGCGTCTCGCGCGTCGCGATCACGGTGGAGAAGACATCGCGGCCGTAAGGATGCCGTCGGGCCAGGGTGCGGGGCCTTTCCTGGCGTCGGCTACGACGCTGCAACCCGTCCTGCAGCTCTTCGGCGGACCGCGCGACGACGATGACGGGTTGGGCTTCGGCCTCTTCGTGATGGGGCAGGCCCATTGGCTGGATGGCGACGGCAACGCGATCGAACGCGAGAGCGAGACGTCGGGCGGCGGGTTCACCTTCGGCGGCGACTTGTTCGTGACCGACTCGATCCTCGTGGGCGCCGCCCTCGGCTACGCCCGAGCGGACACCGACTTCGACGGTACGTCGAGTTCGAGTGACATGAGGGCCTACTCGGGCTCGCTCTACGCCTGGTGGCAGCCGATTGAGCACGCGTATCTACGCGCCACCTTCGTCGGATCCGATCTCTCCTACGACGTCACCAACGAGGTGGTCCTGTTGGACGGAGCTCCCGAGCCGGGCGACTTCTCGGGAGATGCCGATGGCCAGACCCTGGGCGGGGCCATCGAAGCGGGATACACGTTCGCGCCCGAACGCCTCGCCGGGCTCGCCCTGGAACCGAGCGCGCGCGTCCAATTCCTCGAGACGCAGATCGACGCGTTCACCCTCGAGGGTGGTGACGGAACCCTCGACACGCGCATCGACGATCAAGAGGTCTTTTCGACGACGTTGTCACTCGGCCTGCGACTCGAGTACGCCATCGAGCTCGACATCGCCCTGATCACGCCGTACTTCGATGCCGATTGGGTGCACGAGTTCGAAGACGAAACCGACGATCTCTCGTTCACGATTGCGGGGGTCGACGCAGCGGGGGGCGATCCGTTCGAACTCGAAGCGAAATCCGTCGATCGCGACTACCTCACCCTTGGAGGGGGGATCGGAATGAATCTCGCAAGCACGCTCTTCGTTTTTTCCGACTACCTGGGCGTATTCGAACACTCGAACGTCGAACTCCACCGAGTCACGGCGGGGCTTCGCCTGGCGTTCTAGAGCCGGCTGGAGCGGGGCCGGTCCCGGCCTCAAGCTCCCTGGACACGGATGTTGAGCTGGCCCGCGAGCCCCGCGTCGCGATGCACGTGTATCTCCTGATACTCGGGCGATGCGACCATCTTCTGGAAGGCCTCGCTCGACGGATATTCGACGAGGGCCACCACATCCCAGAGTTCTTCGACCTCGCCCAACATCAGGCCGGTGACCGCGCCTCCGTAGACGTGTCGGCCACCCATTTTCTCGATGATCTTGCGCACGGCCTCACCGTAGATCATGTACGCCTCGCCACCCGTCAGATCGGTTTCCCGTCCGTCGGGGTACTCGGCCTTCTCCTTGAACTTGAGCAGGTTGACCATCACGAACGGGGTCGTCGGTGCATCGGGACCGAAGAACTCCTGGATGCGCTCCGCGTTCGGGGTGACCTGGTTTTCGACCTTCATGAGTTGTTCCTTTCGTCGGGGGTTCGAGTTACTTGAACCGGCTCTCGTCAGACTTCGAGTCGATCGATCAGTGCACGGGTCGCGCAGAGCATCGCGGCCTGTGCTCGGGGCCGGGAAAGGCGTTGGTCGCTTCGAAGGCGATCCCAGGCTTCGAAGGAGGTCGCCTGATCGAGGGCTTCGACCACTTCGGCCGGGGCCTGGCGCAGCTCCGGTAGCCAGAGCAGGAGCCGTTCGCGCAAGCGGAGTACGAGCTTTCGGTAGTTCGCCGCGAGAAACGATGAGCGACCGCGATAGCGGTTGGTGGCGCGCATGTAGGGGCCGGCGCGTTCGAAGAGCGCTACGCGGTCGTCGATCAGCGATTCGGTGCGGTCTCCGAGTGAGGCCCCTTCCGCGGGCCCGTCGCGCAGCATCGGCGCCACTTCCTGTTCGAGGCGGGCGCTGACCGTCGCATAGAGCGCATCCATGTCCGAGAAGAGTCGGAAGACGGTGCGGATCCCGACACCGGCCCGGTCTGCGACCTTCTGGGCAGACGGCTCCATCTCTCCTTCACCGAGGAGTTCATAGAGCGCATCGGCGATGGCCTGCTTGCTGCGTTCCGAGCGCAGCAGGCGGCCATCGGTTGCAGCCTCACCCGGTTTCATTCGCCGTCCCAGACCGAGAGCACATGACCATCACAGGGCTCGGTGCGCCCGGCGAGGGTGTCTTCGTAGACTCGTTCGACCGCGGCGCGGCCATGGCCGCGCTTCACCTTCAGCCACTTCTCGCTGAAGCCGTGATAGGCCTTCCACGCGTTGGCGAGCCGCTGCTGCAGCTCCTTCGCTCCCCAATCGGCGGCCCGCTTCTGGATCTGTCCCGGCGCGAAGAAGAACTCGGGCTTCGGCCCGGGGAGATCCACGTTGCCGTCGCCGCGGTCTTCCCAGTGGGTCGCGCCGACCGAGCACGAGTGCTTGAGCTGGCTCTGGAAGTGCTCGTGCACGGCGCGCTGCACGGCCGCGCTGCCCGCCATGTCGACGAAGACCGCTGGCTGCGTTGCGTCGAGGGAAGCCACCTCGTCGTAGGTCACGACCTGGTCGTAACATCCGAGCCCGCGCACGAAGTCGAGGTTGCGAACCGACGTCAGCCCGATCGCGCGAGCCTTCCCCCGCGACGAGACGCAGTGCCCGAGCGCGATCGACGTCTTGCTCGATGCACTCGAGATCACGATGGCCTGTTCGCCGAAGGCGCTGTCCTCGATGAAGTCCTCCGCGAGGAACGAAGTCAGGAACAGACCGCGCATGAGCATCAGCGCATCTTCGTGCTCGGCCTGGTAGAGCGCGTCGCCTTCGCTCGGGTTGTAGGTGTTGTAGGCGGGGGCGATCCCCTTGCGATGGGCTGCGCCATCCACGATGCCGCTGCTCGCGACGCTGCTCGGTTCGATCACGAGGTAGCGGGACATCGGATAGAACCCGAAGCAGCGCGTGTCGACGGCGACTTCCGGGTGCTTCGACTCGATCACGTCGGCGAAGCCCATCACGGGAAGGCGCCCCCAACCATCGGGCGCGGGAAAGAAGCGCCAGTAGCCGATCGCGTCGCCCGCGACGGCGTAGCTGATGTTGTTCGCGGTGAAGGCGAAGCGATCGACGCGGAAGAGCACCTGGCCATCGGCGAGATCCGGGGCCGGTGCCTCGTCGAAGCGATGCTGCTGCCAGTCGGTCTTGTTGACGAGGAAGTCGAGTCCATCGGGATGGGGCATGGGGGCTCCTTGGATCATTCGGTTGCGAGGTGGAGGTCGAAGCCGCGTTTGATCACGCGATGGCGTGGCCGATGGGCGAGGATGGCTTCGAAGCCGGTGCCTGCCACTGCCTCGTCGACGCGCTTGCGCGAATCGGAGTCGAGCGCGCCGTAGTCGTCGAGCACACGCTGCACGAGAAACGGAGCGTAGCTGCCGGCGAAGCGCTGGAGCGGCAAGCCGCGGAGTTCGCTCTCGATCGTTCCAACGGCGCGGGGTAGCGGCTCGTCGTCCTGCGGTGCGCTGTCGGCCCAGCGCTCGAATACCTCGAGACCCTCGAGCACGACGGGGGCCGCATCTCGGCCCATCGCGCCGAGTGCTTCGCGCAGGGTCGGGGCCAGACTGTCCTCTGGCAGCCACTCGCCCTGTGCGGGCAGATTCGGGTGGTTGCAGCGTTCGATCCATCCCACCACCGGGCGCGCGGTTTCGAGCAGCAGCCGGCGCGAAACGAGATCGGTGAAGAAGTGCCCGTCGAGCGGGCCCATCAGCGCGCAATCGGCGAACGACATGCGTTCGCCGAGCAGGTAGCGGTGGCGATCGAAGTGGGCGCTGAGTGCGTCGAGCACATCGCGCGTATGTGCTTCGATGGCCGGAGCGTTGTCGTCGTTCGCGCCGAGCATGAGTCGTGCGCCGGCCATGCG
>JANQEL010000135.1 GCA_028278345.1 Myxococcota bacterium | reverse complement strand
CGGGTCGTGACCGATGCCGAGCCAGATGATCCCCATGTCGTCGGAGATCCCCTTCAGCAGCTCGACGTGGGCGTTGAACTCGGCGCAGGTCTCCTTCGTGGTGCGCAGCGGCGCGCCCGAAAGCTCGAGCTGTCCACCGGGCTCGAGGGTGATGCTCGCGCGGTTCTTCTCGAGGGCGATCAGGTTCTCGCCCTCGTGGATGCGCTTCCAATCGTCGCGCTCGGCGATCGCTTCGAGCAGCGCGCCGATGCCGCGCGGCCCCTCGTAGGGAATGCGCTCGAGGGTGTCGGCGTAGAGCCCGATCTTCTCGTGCTCGGTACCGACGACGAAGTCGGCGGGGTCGGTTTCCCCGTCGACGAAGTACTGGAGGAGGTCGTCTACGCCCTCGATGAGCCGGCTGGCCTTTGTCACGCGCGGACTCCTTGGGCGCGGGTCGCTTGTGCGGGAGCGGCGAGGATATCGAAACGCACCCCTCGCGCCGACGCGCAATTCACGCGCAAATCGGGGGCTCAGGGGGCGAATGCGGCCTCGAGGAAATCCGCCAATACGGCTTCGAGCCCGGCGTCGATGGCCGCATCGTCGTCGAGATCGATGCGCTTGCACGGCCCTTCGGTATCGCCATCCCGGAACGGCCCAACGAGCGTCACCACGCCCTTCGTCTTCGCGGTCACGATCACCCGATGCCGCCCTCGCGAAACGTCGAACTGCACGGCGTGAAGATGCTTGTCATCCACCCGCGGCTCCGAAAGCGAAACGGCGAGATGCCCCACATCCCCCGCCCCACTCTCGAACCCCGCGAGCCCATCCTTCACCCGCCCGTGGATCTCCTCGATCCTCTTCCAGGCAACCGAAAGCGCCTCGGCATTCCCCATCTCGCGATCCCGCAACGCCTCACCAATCGCCTTCAACCTCTCATTCAACGCCACGACTCACCTCCCACACCGAACCCATTCCTTCCACGTGCGCTCTACGACCGCGCACGCACGGCCGGCACGCACCGAGTTCGGGGGTAGGGGTTCCGCGCGGAGCTCCGTGAGCACGGAACCCCTACCCCCGCAGCCCAAACCCAAGCATCGCGACGCGAGCTAGAGAGCACTCCCAGCCGCCACGTCGACATTCCGCCCCGCTTCGAGGTTGACGAGCAACTGATCCCGCACGAGTTCGAAATCCGACCACGAGCGATCCGCAACCGAGCGCGACACCGGCTTGTCGCGATTGAGCGTTGCCGGGTTCACGTACTTGCCGTGCTTCGTCACGCGGAAGCAGACGTGCGGCCCGGTGGCCAGACCCGTCTGCCCGACGTACCCGATCACCTGCTTCTGCCGCACCTTGTCGCCGACCTGCAGTCCCTGACCGAAGCCCGAGAGATGCGCGTAGTAGGACACGTAGCCGCCGGCGTGTCGCACCTTCACGAGATTGCCGAAGCCGCCGTTCTTGCCTTTGAAGATCACCTCGCCGTCGGCCACGCTCCAAACCGGCGAACCTTCGCGCGCCGCGTAGTCGATGCCGTGATGCGGCCGCACCACCTTGAGGATCGGGTGGTTGCGCGCCGACGAGTAGTTCGAGCTGATGCGGCTGAACTTGAGCGGTGCAACCAGGAAGGCCTGCTCGAGGGTCTCACCGTCGGGCCGGAAGTAGCTGCCCACGCCGTCGTACTCTTCGAAGTACACGGCGGTGTGTTCGCCCACGGAACCGCGGAACTGCGCGGCGAGGATGCGGCCGGGCCGCACGTAGACCTGGGCGCCCTCCTCGTCGCGATAGAGCCTCTCGTAGACGATCGTGAAGCCATCGCCGCGCTTGAGCTGTCGCGTGAAGTCGATGTCCCAGGCGAAGATGTCCGCGAACGCGCTCGCGAGCCCCGGGTCGTGGCCGAGCCCGCGGATGCTCTTGTAGAGGGAGGAGTCGATCGTCCCCTCCATCCGCGTGAGGCGCGACTCCAGGATCGAGGGCTCGCGCTCCACCGTGTAGCCCCCCGCCGACTGCCGCAGCACGAAGCTCTCGTCGGGCGAGTTGCGGTAGCGGAAGCTCACCAGCCGGCCGTCCTTGTCGCGGCTCAGGCGGAAGGTGTCGCCGGGCTGGGCGCGGCGGAAATCGAACTTGGGCCGCATCGTGCGGTCGATCACCCGAACCATCTGCGGGGAGATGCCGCGCCGTCGCAGCACCGCCGCCACCGACTCGCCGCGGTTGATCTTCCCCTTGATGACGGAGAGCCCGAGGGGCGAGCGCATGATGTCGACATCGCGTTCCGCAGCGCTCGCAGGCTTCGGCTGCTTCTCGACGAGAGGCATGCGCGGCGCGCTCGGCCGGCGCGCCGGCTTCGCGGCGGGCTTGCGTGAAGCCCGCTTCACCTCGAGGGCCGCGCGCTGCTGGGGCGGCGGCCCGGCCGAGACGTCGGGCCGATGGATCGGCAGCGACTCGATCGCAATCGGCTCGTATTGGCCCACGTCACCACTTCGCCGAACGGATTCGACTTCGTTGGCCTCCGGCGCTTCACCGAAACCGGTGATCGAAATCAGGAGGAGCCCCACCGCAATTGCGCTGGGCTGCAAAATCGATCGCCGAAGGGTTCTTCGCCGTGGCCCAGTGCATGACGGGGGACGCTGCATTGGGGGTCTCCTTGGGGGTCGGATTCCGGCAGCATAGGTAGCCCCGAACATGCATCTACGCACCCAAGATCCCGGGGATCCCGTGGAAATCCGGACGACCGCCCTAAGGGTCTTTCCCCACAGTGCGCCGAAATTCGCCGGGGCCGCGGGTTCTCGGAATCAGCGGGTGAGCCCGCGAGATCGGGCCTCAGACGAGTTCCTGGATGGCCTCGTGGACGATCTCGAAAAGCGCTTCGACATCGCCGGCTTCGAGGCAGCTGAAGGCCACCCGCAGGTCGTGCTTGCCCGTGGCGATGAGACCCACTCCGTACTTGTCCAATAGATGAACACGCAGGCGTTCGGCCTCGACCCCCTTCACCTCGATCAGCATGAAATAGCCGCTGTTGAAGGGGTAGACGCTCCAGCTCTCGGCAAACCTCGGGGCGTTGGCCACCTCGTACACCTGGGTGGCCCGCTCGCAGAGGGTAAGGCACTTGGCCTCGCGCTCGGCGTCGATCTCCGGCGCTTCGAGGGCGAGTTGCACCAGGGTCTGCGAGAGATGCGGGACGTTCGAGACGCCGGCGCGGATGAGCCCCCGGGTCTTGGCGTCGAGCACCTCGCACACCTCATCGGCGGTCTCCGCGTTGCCGGGCCCGAAGGTGATGAAGCCGCAGCGCAGCCCCCAGACGAAGAGCTCCTTGGTGGCGCCGTCGAGCTTCACCGCCAGGATGCGCGGGTGGCGGTTCGCGAGCTTGCCGAAGAGCGACTCGGTCATCGACTCGCCGCCGAGGTGGAAGAAGAGCCCGAAGTAGGCGTCGTCGGTCAACACCACCAGGTTCGTGCCGCGCTCGGCCTGGGCGACCAGCGCTTCGACGATCGCGTCTCCCTCGGCCACGCTCGGCATGTAGCCGGTCGGGTTGTTGGGGAAGTTGAGCAGCACGATCAACTTCTCGCGGCCCTCGGCGCTCTTTTCGAGGGCGGCCGAGAAACCGTCGATGTTGAAGCCCCCGTCCTTGAAGAAGGGGAAGGTGTCGATCTGGGCACCCTGGTGGTTTTCGAAGCAGAGGCGGTAGTTGCCCCAGAGCTTGTCGGGCAGCAGCAGGACATCTCCTGGATCAACGAATAGTTCCGCGGCAAGCGAGAGCCCGTGGGTGATCGCCGAGGTGGTGATCGGCTGGCCGAACCGCTTGCCCTCGAGGCTCGGGTTCTCCGCCGCGATCTTCTCGCGCCAGCGGTCGCGCAGGCCCGGGCGCCCGGCCGGCGGCGCGTACGGATAGACGTCCTTCGGCTCGAGTTCGGCGAGATGCGACTGCAGCGAGGGCAGGAACATCGGCGCGCCGTCTTCCGTGGCGATCCCGATCGTCGCGTTGAAGCGGTGCGCCTTTTCCTTGGCTTCGGCGCTTTGCGAGAGGATGCCTTTGGGGAAGTAGGCGCGGCGGCCGTACTCCGAGAGCATCGAGAGCACTTCGGGAGCGCTCTTCTCGAGGCGTTCGTTGAGTTCCGCGGCGAGCGGATTGATCGGGTGGGGGTTGCTCATGGGGGTGCTTCCTGGGTAGGAGACTCGGCTGAGCCTCTGGCGCGGGCGCAGCCTACAACCGCCGCTGGAGCACGTCCATAAGATCGCCGAAGCCGCGGGCACGCCAGAAGGCCTGCCCCTCCTGGTTGGCTCGAGCGACGTTCACCTCGACCCGATCGACCCCCGACGCGCGGATCCAATCGAGGGCGGCATCGACCAGCACGGCGCCGATGCCACGGCGGCGTTCTGCCTCACGCACACCGAGATCGGTGATCTCGGCGCGCTGGGTTTCGCACATGATCGGCGGTTGTTGGTCGATCCGCGCGATCAACATGCCCGGCAGGTCTCCCGCGTCGTCGTAGACGAGGATCAGCGTTTCGGGGTCGCGGTGCATGGCTTCCAGCAGGTCGCGCAGGGCCGAATCGGCGTCGGGCCGCATGGTGAAGAGGGGATCGATCTCGCGGTGGTGGTCGGTGATCGCCGTCCACAACGCGGCCACGCGATCGAGGTCGCGCGGCTGGGCGTCGCGGATGCAGGTGGGGTCGGCGCGGCGGCTCATTTCGCTGCCTCTTCATCCGGGGCGTCACCACTCACGGGCCTCGGCTGCTTCACGCGGATCATCGAGAAGGTGCCCACGAGGTCTGCGTCGCGCAGGTACGTCCCTGCGACGACCTCGGGCGTGAGCTTCGTCGCGCGGTACTCGACGAGGCCCGCGAGGGCTTTGGCGCGGCCGCCGCTCATCTCGTCGCTGCGGCGGAAGACCGGAAGCCCGGTGAGCCCGTCGATCTCCCAGCGCTCGCTGTAGCCGATCACGCCGGTCGATTCGCGGTTCACGGCGCCGTGCGAGCGATAGCCGGTGTTCGCATGGCCGCGCAGGGTCTTCGAGCGCGCCCACCCGGCCACCACCCCCGGGCCGGCGGCGATTTCTTCGCGTTGCCGCGCGCTCGGGTTCCAATGCCCGGCCGATCGCAGCACGCGCCCGCTCGCGAGGCTCTCCTCGCGCCCCTGATCGTCGCGCAGCACCACCATCGGATACTCGGTCCAGCCGAGCCGCGAGCCGCGGGGCTCGAAGACCCAGACCTTGTCCTCCCAGGCGTCGCCACTCTCGGCCTCGCTGTAGTGGACGAGCACGTACCAGGCGCCCACGAGATCGAGGGGCTCCTCGCTCGCGGCGGGCAGCACGGCGACCAGCAGCACGCCGAACAGGCATTTCGCGACTCGCCGCATCGACCCTCCACACACACTGCGCGCGTCGCGCGCAACTCTGACGCAACGCCCTTCCCCGGGCAATGCGACCCCACGCGCGCAACCAGGCGGACGCAACCAGGCGGAAAAGGAGAGAAGGCTTTTCCATCAAAGTTCGAAGTGGCGAACGCAGCCCGCCCGAACGCGAGATTCCCCCGATTCGGTGAATCTTCGTGTTCGCGGAATCAGCGCAACGACTTAGCAGCACTTCTGCCGGAGACACGCCGATCGTCTCCCTTGGCACGCCGCTTGCGCCCTTGTATCACGGGGTTGTGTCCGATCGTTGCCGCGCGTGAGCGCCGGCGAGTACAGAGCGAAGAGTTGAACGAGAGCGTCGAAGCCACCTATTGGATCGTGCACCGCGAGTCCCGCGTGCGGGCGGCCCTCGCCCGCATTGCGGGCGCCGGCGACAACACGGTGTTGGGTTCGCCTTCGGACGATCTCTTCGCTTCGGCTTCGCGGCCCGACATCGTGCTGCTCGCCGTGAGCAGCGACTTCGAACTCGAGCTCGAGTTCGCGCATCGCGTGGCGACCCGCACCGTGGGCGCGCGTTGGATCGTGCTCGCCGAAGCGCGCGACCTCCCCGAGGCCCGGCGCTTGTTCGACAACCTGCCCGCCCGCTTCCTCGTCTATCCACCGAAACCGGATGTGCTGCGCCGCGAGATCGCCGCGCTCACCGGAGAGCGCCCCGTCGAGAGCCTCTCTCGCCGCGACGCACGCGAAGGTCTTTCGGCGCGCTTCAATCGCTGGTTCATCGGCCTCGACCAACCCGACCTCTTCCGCTCCCTCGACCCCAACCTCGGCCACCTGCCCCTGCTCGTGCGGGGAGAGGTGGGGACGGGCCGCGGCGTGGTCGCCCGCTACGTCCACGCCTTCGGGAGCGATGACGCAAACGAACTGATCCACGTGCCCTGCCGCGGCATCGCGGGGGAAGGCAACCTGCTCGCGCTCCTCGAAGCCGACGCGCGGGTGTCGAGCAGCGCGAAGGGCGCCTGGCGTCGCACGATCTGGCTCGAAGACGTCGACCACCTGCCCCTCGCCCTGCAGATGCGGATCCGCGATTGGATCGAGTACGGCCTGCCGGGCGGATCGCTCCGCGCGCGCGAACTTCGCTTCATTGCGACGGCCGGCGATCCCGAGGGCGTGACCTCGACGGACGATCTCGACGCCCCCGGTCTCGCGCCGGCGCTGGCCACCTCGCTCTCGGGCCTGGTGATCGAACTGCCACCCCTGCGCGAGCGCGCGAGCGACATCGAGCGCTTCGTCGACGAGGCCGCCCACGCCTGGGCCCAGGAGCGCGGCGAAACCCAGCGCAGCTTCGGCAAGCACGCGCTGCGCGAACTCGCCAACTACCCGTGGCCCGGCAACATGGCGCAGCTCGAAGCCGCCGTGTTCCGCACGCTCTCCCACACGCGCGCGAACCCCGTCGAGCCGCATCACCTGAAGATCCAGCACGAGTCGATGCCCCTCACCGACGACGCCTTGCCCGAGGCGGAGATCGTGGAGGAAACCCGCGAGCCCCCGGTCGCGAAGGTGCTCGACGAGATGCTCGCGAGCGATCCGGTTCCGGAGCCGGAACCGCGACTCGAAACGCAGATCATCGAAGAGCCCGAAGCCAGCGAGCCCGAAGACGAACGCCCGACCGCGCCGCCGTGGGCGCAGCCGAGTGCACCGGTGAGAGAATCTGAACCGCGTGAACCCTCGCCCGAGCCCCCGCCCGCCGAACCCGTCGGCGAGGACGCCTATCGCCGGCTCGTCGGCGCCGTCGCGCACGAAGTCCGCAACCCGCTGACCTCGATCCGCACCTTCAGCGAACTGCTCCCCGATCACCACGACGACGAGGAGTTCCGCAACCGCTTCGCCGAACTGGTGGGCGCCGACGTGCGACAGATCGAGGGCGTGGTCGATCGACTGGAGCGTCTCGCCAATGTGCGCGGCTCGCGTCGTGAAGTGGTCGATCTCTCCGCGCTGCTCGATCGCGTGCTCGAACGACAGACGGCGACGATCCAGGACCGACATCTGCTGGTGTTGAAGGAACTCGAGCGCAACCAGGGCCAGGTGGTCGGCGATCCCGATGCCTTCGACGGTGCCTTCGCGGGCCTGTTCGAGACCGCCTTCTCGATGGTGCCCGAACGCGGCGACGTCTACATCGCCTCGCGCTACAACGCGCTCGGCCTCGACGGCAAGGCGAGCGTTCGCGTGCTCCTCCGCTACCACAACCCGAACGCGGGCCCACCCCTCTCCGACATCTTGAGCGAAGCCCCGGAAACACCCGAAGGCCTGAGCCCGGCGGAGACTTCACTCGAGTACCTGATCTGCGAATCGATCATCCGCGCCCAGGGAGGCGCGATGACGATCGACACCACGAGCGCACAGGAAACGGTGATCGTCGTCGACCTGCCCGCCGCCGAGGCAAGTCGCGGATAGAACGAGGGCGCCGGTCCAGCGAGGCGACTCTGGCTCAGCCCGCGTCGACGCCCCGGACCGCCGTGTCGAGTACACCCGCCCCGTCGCGGTCGACCGCTTCGCGACTGACCTCTTCGAGCAGCGCACGCGTCTCCGCGTCGGCGGGGATGAAGTAGCGAACGCGCAGTTCCTGGAAGGTGACGTCGGCCGGGGTGCCCAGCGTCGTGACGAGCGAGTAGAGATTCATGTTGCGCCCGTCCTTGTGGAAGTCGAAGCGCATGATGGGGTCCGAGGGTGTGGTCGGCGGATGGCGCCAGGCGTTCGGTACGCCGTCGATCGCGAGCCAGCGCTCGTAGATCGCCGTCATCTCTCCATCGGGATCGTCGATCGCCACTTCGCGATACATGCGATCGAGGATGCGCTGCCCGACCTCTTCCCAGTTGGTGAGGTAGGGCTTCAAGCCCTTCGGGCTCAGCGCGAGTTCGCTGAGGTTGATCACGCCCGATTGGAAGAGCGGCGTATCGGCCGCGAGCCAGGCCATCAGCCGAACCGCCGACGGGTTCGAGGCGAGCAGGGCCATGCGCCGATCCATCCACAGAGCGGGCCAGGGCTCGAGTCGGGCGAGCACGTGGG
>JANQEL010000127.1 GCA_028278345.1 Myxococcota bacterium | reverse complement strand
AGGGGCGGTTTCTGGGTATAGGGCTCGCCCGAGAGGCGCAGCACGACGAGGCTCTCGGCCCCGTGGTCCGTGCGGCGAAGCTCCTCCGCCACCGCCGCGAAGCGCGGCTCGTCCGGGGCCCAGAGCCCCGTGGCGTCGAGGTCGTAGAGGTAGAGGAAGGCCGCCGCGACGAGCAGCAGTGCGAACAGACGCCTTTCGCTGCGATTCATGCTTTCGGGGAACATCCCGTTCGCCCTTCGTTGACGCTCGCCGGTACCCGGTTGGCGCGGCCTCGCGCAACGCTTCGTGGTCGGGACAATCGACGTTACCCTGCCCGCCGAGGAGGTGCCCCATGACGACGGACGCAACCCACGCCACGCCGCAGGCCGGCGACGCCGGCCAGGAACTTGTCGGTCGATTGCGCGACCAATCGATCGAGACGGCCGAGATCTCGAAATTTCTCGATGGGCTTTCCCACGCCGAGCGCGTGGCGGCGATCCGGGCGCTGGGAGGGAAGGACCAGCATCGTCTCTACGACGCGGCGGATGGTTTCGCCGAGGTGCGCCTCACCGATCTCGTCGCACCGACGATCGGCGATCTCGTCGAGGTGCGTCATCACGGCAAGAACTCGCTCCCGCTCTTCACCCACTTCGAGAAACGCTTTTCTCGTGCACCCGGCCGCGATCCCGCATCGCCTGGCGATCTCATGGGCTTCAATTTTCAGACCATGTCACCGATCACGGGACCGGGATACTACGTCGCACGCGAAGACGAGAACCGGCGCGAGGTGCTGGTCGACTATAACCTGCTGCCGGATTGTCATCCGGAGGGTTGGCCGGAGATCAAGCGCAATGACCGCGGGCTCGCGCGTTTCGTGTACGGCTTCATGATCGACACCCTGCGGCGGGTTTCGGAACACGTCACGATCGGTTCCGCGTCGCGGCACGGCAAGGATACGGGGAACTGGTTTGTCCTCTGCAGGGAAGACTGAAGACGCTTTCGCATTACCCTGGCTCTCGGTGGTGATTCCGGTCTTCGACGAGGCGGAATCTCTCGACCCGCTCTACGGGGAACTCGTCGACGCCCTCGAGAAGATCGACGAGGAGAGCGAGATCGTCTTCGTCGACGACGGCAGCCGAGACGACAGCCTGAGGATCCTGCTCACCCTCGAAGCCAAGGACCCGCGCGTTCGGGTCGTGGCCCTCGACGCGAACGCCGGGCAGTCGGCCGCCCTCGATGCGGGTTTTCGGGCGGCTTCGGGGGAAGTGATCGCGACCCTCGACGCCGATCTGCAGAACGATCCGGCCGACATCGTGCGCCTGCTCCCATTACTCGACGAAGCCGACGTGGTGAACGGGATCCGCACCCCGCGAAACGACTCCCTTTCACGCCGCCTGGCCTCGCGGGTCGCCAACGCCGTGCGCAACCGCGTCACCGGGTTGGAGGTGAGCGACATCGGGTGTTCGCTGCGCGTGATGCGCACACGCTTCGTGCGCCGCATCAAGCTCTACAACGGTCTGCATCGCTTCCTGCCCACGCTGCTCGCGATGGAAGGCGCGCGCCTGTGTGAGGTCGAGGTGTCGCATCGTCCCCGACGCCACGGTGTTTCGAAGTACGGCATCGGAAATCGGCTATTTGTTTCAGTTGGGGATCTGATGGCCGTCTACTGGATGCAGCGACGCGCGCTGCGCTACGGGCGGCGGGTCTAGCGCCCCGCCCGCCATGCGTCCGCCGAAAGGCGGTAGAGCACGTGGCGGCAGAGGGGATCGTCTTTCTCGAGCTTCGGATGATCGAAGTCATCCGCCGCGTCGTGCTGCAGCCCGATGCGCTCCATCACCGCCCGCGAGCGTGTGTTGGCGGGAACGGTGAAGGAGACGATCTCGTCGAGTACCAACCGCTCGAAGGCGTAGTCGAGAGCGGCCCTGGCGCCTTCGGTCGCGTAGCCGTCCCCCCAGGCTTCGCGGGCCAGGCGCCAACCGATCTCGACCGCCGGGGTGAAGTGCGCCTCGAAGTTCGGCACCGACATCCCGATGAAGCCGATGAACCGCTTCGTTTTGATCACCTCGGCGGCCCAGAGGCCGAAGCCCTTCTCTTCGAAGTGCGCCTCGATGCGGTCGACGAGTTCGTCGCTCTGCGCGCGGGTGAGCGCGCTCGGAAGGAATTCGACGACCTCGGGGTCGCGATTCAGTGCGGCGAACGGCGCGCGATCTTCCGAACGCCAGCGCCGCAAGCGCAGGCGTTCGGTCTCGAGTTCCGGCTTCACGCTAGCCGCCGGCGCGTTTGACTTTGAAGTCGCGCTTCTCGAGTTCTTCGACGAGGACGTCCCGATGATCGCCCTGGATCTCGATCACGCCGTTCTTGACCGCGCCCCCACCGCCACAGCGCCGCTTGAGTTCCTTCGCGAGTTGTTTGAGGTCCGGTTCGGAAAGCAGGATGCCGGTCAGGGTCGTGACCGTCTTGCCGCCGCGCCCCTTGGTCTCGCGGCGCACGCGCACGATGCCATCGCCCTCGGGCACGGCGTCGCGCTTGCGCGGATTGGCGCGGCATTGGCAGCGCTTCGCGGGCAGCCCGCAGTGGGGGCACATGCGCCCGTGCTCGGACGAGTAGACGAGGTCGTCGCGGTCGCGGGGGCTCATCTTCAGGCTCGACTCAGGCCGCGGCGCCGAGCAGGCGTCGGTGGTCGACCATGATGCAGCGATCCTGCACCACCTCGATGCCCGCCGCGCGCAACTCGGCGGCGGCCTGGCCGTGATAGATGCCGAGCTGCATCCAGACCGCGCGGGGCAGGGGGTCGAGGTCGAGGATCTCGCGCACGTGCTCCGGGAGGTTCTCGGGGGCGCGGAAGAGGTTCACCAGGTCGATCGGCTCCTCGACGTCGCGCAGGGTGGCGTAGGCCTTCTCGCCGAGGATCGTGTCGAGCTTCGGGTTGATCGGGATGATGCGGGCGCCGTGTTGCTGCATGTAGAGGGGCACCCGGTAGGCGTCTTCGGCTTCGTTGCTCTTGATGCCGACGACCGCGATGGTCTTCGCGTTCTCCAGGATTTCGCGCAGCTGTTTGTCGTCGTCCGGTGTGGTCGTCACGCCAACTCCTCTCGACAGTGGTCGAGGCGCCCGATACGGTACCGCGCCATGCACACCTCGCCCGGTGTTCCGCGAGCCCGATCGTGGCTCCGAACGCTCGTGTTCTCGATCTGCCTGACCCTCTTCGCGACTGCGGCGGCCCACGCGGCGCCTTTCGACGATCCCGCTGCGCGCGTACGCGAGACGATTCTCGAAAACGGTCTTCGGATCTACACCCTCGAGGATCATTCGACCCCGGTCGTGGCCTTCCAGATCTGGGTCCAGGTCGGGTCCAAGGACGAGACCCGCTACACCGGGCTCGCCCATCTCTTCGAGCACATGATGTTCAAGGGCTCCGAGCGCCTCGGTCCCGAGGAGCACGCCCAGTGGATCCAGAGCCGCGGCGGGCGACTCAACGCGTTCACGAGTCGCGACGTCACCGTCTATCACGAAGACGTCACCGGCGAATCGCTGCCGCTGGTGATCGACCTCGAAGCCGAGCGCTTCGGCTCCCTCGATCTCTCGGATCGCATGCTCGAGAGCGAACGCGAAGTGGTGCTCGAAGAGCGCCGCCTCAAGTACGAAGATCGCGCGAACGGTCGGGCCTACGAAGCGCTCTCGGCCCTGGCCTGGCAGGCGCATCCCTATCGCCACCCCGTGATCGGCTGGCGCAGTGACGTCGTCGAGGTTCCCCTCGAAGCGTGTCGCGCCTTCTTCGACACCTACTACGCGCCGAACAACTACATGATCGTGATCGTGGGCGACTTCGATACCGAAGAGACCCTCGCCCACGTCGAGCGCGCCTTCGGCGGGCTGCCACGCGGACCCGAGGTGGTGCGTCCGGTGACCCGCGAACCCGAGCAGCGAGGAGAGCGCCGCGCCACCGTCGAGTTCGACGTGCAGGCCCCGCTGATCTACGCCGCCTGGCATGCACCGAAGGCCGGGCAAGAAGATTCGATCGTGCTCGACGTCGCGAGTCTGGTGCTCTCGGGCGGGCGATCGAGCCGGCTGTATCGCGCCCTCGTCTACGACGAACCCCTCGTCAACTCCGCGCACGCCTACTACATCGAGTACATGCACGCCGGGCTCTACTACGCGACCGCCGCGGTCCGCCCCGGTGGTTCGATCGAGGCCGCCGAAGCGAAGATGTTCGAGGTGATCGAACGTGCGGTCGAGGAAGGCGTGGATGCCGCCGAGGTCGAGAAGGCAAAGCGCCAGCTGGAGGTCTCGCTGGTGGGCGGGCTCGATACCGCCCACGCGATGGCGGATCGCATCGGCCGCGAGATGTCGCTCTTCGGATATGTGCGTCCGCTGGCCGAGCGCCTCGAAGCGATTCGCGCCGTCACGGCCGAAGACGTGAAGCGGGCACTGGGCGAAGTGATCCGCTCCGATCGTCGCAGCGTGGTGCGCGTCGTCCCTCCGCGCGGGGAGGAGGGATCGTGAAGCTCGCGACGGCCCGGTTCGCAGCGGCGCTGGCCTTCGGCGTCTGCTTCCTCGCGTGTGCTTCGACACCGCCGGCCTGGGAACTCCCCGTGCCCGCGGCCCGCGAAACGCCCATCGTGACCCCCGGCGCCCTCGTCCAGAAACGCCTGCCGAACGGCCTGCAGGTGATGCTGCTGCGCGATCGCTCGCGCCCGATGATCGCGCTCGGCCTCACGTCGAAGCGTGGCGCGGCGATCGATCCGGCCGGCCAGGAGGGCCTCGCCCAGTTGATGGGGGAGGTGATGCAACGCGGGGCCGGAGAGCGCGATGCCCTCGCGATCGCGCGCGACGTCGAGGCCCTCGGTGCGAGCCTGGGGGTTTCCGTTCGCTGGGATTCAAGCAACGTCGGGGCGTCGGGGCTATCGCGCGACACCGATGCGCTGCTCGGCTTCGTCGCCGACGTCGTCCTGCGCCCGCGCTTCGAGAAGGCGGAGGTCGATCGCGCCCGCGAACAACAGCTCGCGGGTCTCGCGGCGAGCCTCGACAACCCGCGCAACGTGCTGGGTTGGCAGCTGCAGCGCACTCTCTATCCGGACCATCGCTACGGCGTGCCGTCTTCGGGCCTGCCCGAAACCGTGAAGCCTCTCGGCCCGGACGACGTGCGCGCCATGCACACGCGGATCTTCCAGCCCAACAACGCGATCTTCCGGGCCGTTGGCGACTTCGAGCCCGACGCGCTGCTCGAGAAGATCGAAGCGGCCTTCGGTTCCTGGCGCCCGGGCCCGGTCGCGAAACCGGTGCCGGCCCCGCCGCGCACGACCCCGGCTGCCCGCGAGATCGTCGTCGTCGATCGGCCGGAGATGGTGCAGGTGCAGATCGCGATCGCCCACGAGGGGCTCCAGCGAAACGACGAGCGACGTATCGCAGCATCGCTCTTGAACAACATCCTCGGTGGTAGCGGCTTCTCTTCCCGCCTCACCGTGCGGCTTCGCGCGAACGAGGGGCTCACCTACAGCATCCGCTCCGGCTTCGTGTTGCGCCGCAGGCCCGGACGCTTCGGCGTGGCGACCTTTACGCGCGCCGATCAGGCGCGCCCGGCGATCGATCTACTGCTCGAAGAAGTCGAGGCGATCCGCGGCGAGCGGCCGGTCACGGAGGAAGAGCTGCGCAACTCGAAGGGGCTCAGCATCGGGCACTTCTCGCTCGGGCTCGAGACTTCCGAGAGCGTTCTCGGCAGTCTGGTGAACCTCGCGGTGTATGACCTGCCCGAAGACTCCCTCGATACCTATCGCGCGCGGGTGAATGCCGTGACCCTCGAAGAGGTCCACGCGCTTGCGCGCGAACTCCTGCATCCCGGGCGTGCGGCGATCGTGATCGTGGGGCCGGCCGAGGTGTTGGTGCCGGAGTTGGAAGGGTTGGGTGAAGTCGAGGTCGTGAGCTGGTAGCGGTTGCGCGGGAGCGCATCCGGCTCGCAGGGGAGCTGCCGCTCATGGCTCGCATCGCTGCGTCTTACTTCGCTTCAGCTCCCCTGCGAGCCGGATGCTACGAGTAGTTCGATAGGGCCGTTTCCAGTTCGGTGGCGACTTTGGAGCGGAGTGAGTCCGGGGCGATCACGGTGGCTCCGGCGCCGAAGGAGAGGATCCAGTTTCGGAGTTCGACGCTGGTGCCGACCTGCATGGTGAGGTCGACGCGGCCGTCTTCGCGCACCTCGATCTGTTGACTCGCGTGCCAGGTGTGTTCCATCACGTGGCTTCGCCAGGCGGCGTCGAAGCGGATGTGGACACGCTCCGGCGCTTCGGCGATCACCCCGAAGGCATTCGACACGAGGGTTTCGAAGTCGAAGCCGGGGTCGGCGTCGAAGACCTTGTCGGTCACGCGTATCGAGAGGATGCGATCGACCGCGAAGGTGCGGATTTCGCCCGAGCGGTGATCGTGGCCGATCACGTAGAGTCCGCCGCTGCGATACCAGAGGCGATACGGGTCGAGTTCGCGGCGACTCTCTTCACCGCTGCGCCCGGTGCGGTACTCGATGTCGACGGTGTGCTGGTTCAGCACCGACTCGTTGAGCGCGCGGATCGTCTCCGACGAACCCTCGTAGCGCTTGTGCGGACCGGGCAGCACCCGGAAGGTGTCGGCCATGCGATCGAGCACCCCCGAGAGTTCGGGGCCGAGCCCGGCGCGAATCTTGGCCAGGGCCGATTGGATCGAGTCGTGGAAGACCGTGCCTTCGAGGGTCTTCAGCAGGTCGGCGGAAAAGGCGAGGGCGAGCAGTTCGTCCGGCGTGAAGGGCACGTCGCCCAGCTTGAAGCTGTCGGTGAAGCGGTAGAACACGCGCTGGCCGCGCTTCTCGCTGATGACGGGAAAGCCCGCGTACATCAGCGCGTCGAGGTCGCGATACAGGGTGCGACGCGTGCAGTCGAGATCCTGCGCGAGTTCGTCGAGCCCGACGCCCGCGCGACTCTTCGCGAGTCGCGCGATCAGTTGCCACTGGCGCGCGAGTTGGTCCCCTCGCATGCCGTCCCCCCACTTCTCGTTCAGCGGGGAGTCTACAGCGGGTCGTCGGAAAAGAACGCCGCCAGTTCGTCGCGCTGGGCGGCGGCGTCTCGATAGCCGAGCTCGATGAGGGGCCGCGAGTACGCGTGATCGAAGAGCAGGTAGGAGAGCAGGTCCGACTCTCGTGCGTCGGCCCCGGTGCCGAGCAGGCGCATCACGATGCGCAGAAAGGGGGAAAGCGAGAACTGCTCGCGCGAGGTCGAGAGCAGCTGGCCCGCCATCACGCCCAGGTCTTCCGAGGGGCGAACGACCAGATCGTGGATCTTCTGCATCGGGCGGTGGTCGTCGGTGCTGAGGGCGGTGGCGTTGAGGCGTTCGAGGAAGTCGTCGCCGTAGGTCTTCGAGGCGTTGTCGATCAGGCGGTTGATCAGGCGCAGGCGCGCGAGGTCGGCGTCCACCGGGCTCAACATCAAGGCGTTGAGCACCTTGCCCGCCAGGTACATCGGGTTGCCGAAGCCCTCGGTGCGCTGCTGGGCGAGCTCCTCGTTGACGGTGGAGGCCTCTTTCTTGCCCGTGCCGATCACGAGCACGCGGTTCGCGCCGAGACGCACGGCCGGGGCCAGCGGCGTGTTGAGGCGCAGGCCGCCGTCGGCGTAGTAGCGCGAGCCGAGGCGGACTGCGGGGAAGAGCATGGGGATCGCCGCCGAAGCCAGGGCGTGCATCGGCGAGAGCCGGATCGGCTGCATCCGCACGCTGTCCTGGTTGGCCCAATCGGGCAGCCCGCGATCCTTCTGCTCGACGAAGATCACCGCGTGGCCGGTGGCGATCTGCGTCGTGGCGATGCACACGGCTTCGAGGCGGCCGTTGCGGAGGTTGCGGCGCACCCCGCGCCAGGGGATCGAATCGAGCACCAGGCGCTCGAGGGGTTGGGTGTCGAGCAGGCCGTAGAGGCGATCGGGGCGTTGCCCCTCCTGCAGACGGCGCGCGACCTTGCGCACACCGTAGATGCGTTGCGGGATGCGCAGCACGTCCCACAGCCCGAAGCGAAAGATCTCGTCGACGCGCATGCGTTCCCAGATCTCTTTCAGGGCCTGCCCGCGCCCCTCCTCGACGTCGGCCGTGGCGGCGAGGAAGGCCGCGTGAATCGCCCCCACACTGGTGCCGCAGACGATGTCGAAGTCGATCGGCCGCCCCAGCTGCTTGGGGAGGTCTTCGAACAAATAGCTGAGCACGCCGGCTTCGTAGGCGCCTCGCGCCCCTCCGCCTGCCAATACGATGGCGCGCTTGATCGGTGGCTGCTGCACCCGGCCCCCCTGCCGGCGAGCGGATCTAGCTAGTTGTTGACCCGCTCGACGTACTCGCCGGTGCGCGTGTCGACGCGAACCTTGTCGCCTTCGTTGATGAAGAGCGGGACCTGGATCACGGCGCCGGTCTCCACCGTGGCCGGCTTGGTCACGTTCGAACTCGTGTCGCCCTTGACGCCGGGGTCCGACTTCTCGATCACGACCTCGACGAAAGAGGGGAGCTCGATGTTGACGGGCTTGCCCTTCCAGAAGAGCACGTCGACTTCGGCGTTCTCGAGCAGGAACTTCGCGTTGTCGCCGATCACCTCGTCGCTGATCGGGATCTGCTCGTAGTCCTTGCTGTCCATGAAGATGCACGACTCGCCGTCGTTGTAGAGGTACTGCATACCGCGCTCTTCGACTTCGGCCTCGGTGACCTTCTCACCCGCGCGAAACGTCTTGTCGACCGTCTTGCCGTTGAGCAGGTTCTTCACCTTGGTGCGCACGAAGGCGCCGCCCTTGCCCGGCTTCACGTGCTGGAAGTACGTGATGATCCAGGGGGCGCCGTCGATGTCGATCTTGAGGCCGTTCTTGAAGTCCGAAGTATTGAGTGCCATGTCCTGATGCTCGTGGTGTGCCCCCCGCGGTCGGGGTCGGGCGGATGATGCAGAGAGGAAGGCCGAGTCGGCCCCGTCGTCCAATCGGGCCGAACCCCATGATTCCTATCGCGAAAATGGGAGGGTTTCTTGACCCCGCGGCCGCGAGGCGGCGCGCAGCATAGCGGAGGGCCGAGAATCCGCTCCCAGCCCGCTGGGGGGCCTCCGGCGGTGCTGGGGAGAGAGTCGTGCCCCTCCGGAAGGCTCTGGCCAGCGAAAAACGCCCACGATCCGGGTGGATCGTGGGCGTTCACGGTGTGGCTTCGAATCGCTCGAAGAGCGGCGCGGATCAGCCCTTGGCTGCGCTGGCCGCCTCGGTGAGCGCCGGGACGATCTCGAAGAGATCGGCCACGACACCGACGTCTGCGACCTCGAAGATCGGCGCGTCGGCGTCCTTGTTGATGGCGACGATGTAGTTCGAGCCCTTCATGCCGACGAGGTGCTGGATCGCGCCGCTGATGCCCGCCGCGACGTAGAGCTTGGGCGTCACGACCTGACCCGAGGAGCCGACCTGGTGGGCGTGGGGCAGCCAACCGGCGTCGACGACGGGGCGGCTGGCGCCCATGGCGCCGCCGAGGGCGTCGGCGAGGGGCTGGATCACTTCGGTGAACTTCTCCGGGTCGCCCACACCGCGGCCACCCGAGACGACCACGTCGGCCTTGGTGAGGTCGATGCCGGTGCTCTCGCTCTGCTTGACTTCGACGAACTTGGCGCGCGCGCCCGAGACGTCGGCGTCGAGCTTGGTGGCCGCGCCGTCCGACGAACCCGAGAAGGGCTCGGTGGCGCCGGGCTGCACCGTCGCAACGGCCGTGCCCTCGACCGAGAGCTGCGCGTCGAGCTTCCCGTTGAAGACGCGGCGGGTGAACGTGGTGCTCGACCCGCTGGCTTCGACGTTGGTGCAATCCGAAACGAAGGCGCAGTCGAGGGCGGCCGCGATTCGCGGGGCCACGTCCCAACCGGCCGGCGTATTCGAGATGAGCACAATGTCTGCGCCCGCGGCTTCGACGCCCGCGAGGATCGCCTTCTTGAAGACATCGACGTTGTAGTTGGCGGCGTCGGCGGTATCGACCACGAGGGTCTCGCCTCCACCCTTGCCCGCGAACTCGCCCGCAACGCCTTCGACGCCGCTGCCGATCACGAGGCTCTTTACCTCGCGACCGCTCGACTCGGCGACCTTGCGCGCGAACGACACCAACTCGAGGCTGGCTTCGCGGATGCTTCCATTACTCACTTCGGTAACGACCAGAACACTTGCCATGGTTGAATTCTCTCTTTCAGGGCCCGCTCACCCAATGCATGAGGAGCACGGGCCGTTTCGACTCGAATGCTATCCCCCGTCTGCGTGCGGCGGAGCCGCGGAAGCAGGCGGACTACAGCAGGCCGAGTTCCTTGATCTTGGTGACGAGCTGACCGACGACTTCGTCCGTCGAGCCGCTGAGGATTTCGGCGCTGTCGCCCTTCGCCGGGACGTAGACCTTCTCGATCTTCGCCTTGACGGCGCCCGAGCCGGCGTCGGAAACGCCGAGGTCGGCCATCGTCTTCACGTCGACCGGCTTCTTCTTGGCCTGCATGATGCCCTTCAGCGAGGCGTAGCGGACCTGGTTCGCGCCCGTCTGGATGGCGGCGAGGCAGGGCTTCGGCAGCTCGACGACTTCGAGGGCACCGCCTTCGAGTTCGCGCTCGCACTTGAGCGAATCGCCGACCTCGGTGCCGAGCACGCCCGTGGCGGACGGCATGTCGAGGAGCTCCGCGAGCATCGGGGGCACGGCCGAGAAGTTGCCGTCGTCCGACATGAAGCCCGTGAAGATCATGTCCGGGTTCTCTTCCTTGGCGATCGCCGCGAGGATCTTGGCGCAACCCAGCGTGTCGCTGAGATCGGCGTCGTCGTCCTTCACGTGGATGGCGCGGTCGGCGCCCATGCCGAGGGCCGTGCGCAGGGCCTGGGTCACGCGATCGGGCCCGATGGAGACGACCACGACGTCCGCCTCACCGGCGTCCTTGATCTTGAGCGCCTCTTCGAGTGCGTACGTGTCGTAGCTGTTGATTTCGAACTTGATGTTGCCGTCCTGGATCCAGGTGCCGTCGGCGTTGACGTCGAGCCGTGCATCCTGGTGCGGGACCTGCTTGAGACACACCATGACCTTCATGGGGGATGAACCTCCGGAATCGTGATGAGGGTAATTGCAGCGTCGCCATCGATGCGGTTGGTGCTTTCGATGTGGTGGACGCTGCGTGTGGGCGGGCTCGCGTCGGGGGGATCCCCGGGAGCCCTGAAGCGGCCGGAACCCTAACGGAGGGCACACCCCATTTCAACGGCCGCGAAGCGCCGGGAAACCCCGGATTCGGGTCACTTTTCGCGGTTTGGGGCGGGGTCGCAGCGGGCCGTGAGGCGCCCGGGTCAGCTCGCCGCGTGGTGCTTGTCGCTCCACTTGAGCAGGTAGTCGAAGACCTCGTCGTAGATCTCGTCGGGGCTGCGGAGCGACTCTCCCGGCACCGTGAAATCCTCGTCGGCCTCGTGGACGCTGCGCACTTCGATGGTCGTGCCCATCCGCCTCACCACCTGCTTCAACACCGAGAGATCACAGTGCTGATCGCGGCTCCCCTGCACGAAGAGGGTGGGCGAGGTGATGCGATAGAGCTGCTCGGCGCTCACCTTCTCGGGCTCCCCAGGCGGGTGCAGCGGGAAGCTCAGCAGGAAGGTGCCCTCGATGCGGATCTGGGTCGTGGCGATCTGGGCCGCCACGGCGGCACCGAGGCCATGCCCGCCGATGAAGATGTGCGCCGGGGCCGAGGTCGGATCGTGGAGCAGGGCGCCGATTGCCGCGCGGAAGGTGCGGAGCAGGGTCTCCCCCGAATCGTGGGTGGGGTGCTCGGAGAGTTCCGCGAAGGGAAAGTTGAAGCGCAGGGTGAGGAACTTCTCGTGGGTGAGCCGCTGCTGCAGGTGCTCGAGCATCGGGTGGTGGATGTCGGCACCGGCGTCGTGGGCCAGCACCATCGCGATGCGCTGACAGGTGGGCCACCACTCGGGGATCCCCATCACGGCCGAGACCCGTTCGATTCCGCCGACACTCTCGGGAAGGGGAATTTCGAACTCTTTGAACTGCGCGCTTTGCTCGACCACGGAAACCCTTTGGGGAGTAGGATATAGCACGGATCGGACATCGATTCGGACGCGCCCCGAGCGAGACACACGATGGCTTCTGCCCGCGAACCCCTGATCGAGATCGAACTCAATCCGCGAGAGGAGCGTTTCTACGATCGCCTGCGCGCGTCCGTCGTCGTACCGCGCATGGGTGTCGGCAGTTCGCTCGCCGATCTTTTGCTCCTGTTACCCGATCTTGCGGTGCTGCTCTTCCGATTGGCGCGCGATCCGCGCGTGCCGATCGGCGCCAAGCTGATCGCGGGGCTGGGCGTGGGTTACGTGCTCTCGCCCATCGAGCTTCTACCCGAAGTCATCCTGGGGCCGATCGGCTTGATCGATGACCTGCTGGTCGTCGGCACCGCGCTCTCGCGTCTGCTGAAGAGTGTGCACCCCGACGTCGTTCGCTTCCACTGGGCGGGGCAGGGCGACGCCCTCGACGCGATCCATCGCGTGACCGAGTGGACGGACGAGCAGGTGACGAGTCGGCTGCCCGAAGTGCTGCGCCGGGTGGTTCGCGGTTAGTTGGGCGCGTCGGGGCCGCTCGAGGGCGCAGGCCGGACCAGCAATAGATTCGTGAAGCTCTCGTTCTCGACGGTGAGCTTCTCGGAGAGTTCGCTGGATGTGACGAGCCGCAGTGGCCGCGGCTTGCCCCAGACGCCGAGGCTGTAGAAGCGAAAGCCATAGCCCTCGAGTTTGGCGAGGAAGGCGTCCGAATCCCGGCCGAACTGGTCGAGCGCCTTCGGCCAGAACTCGACGACGAGTTCGATCCGATCGTTCTCGCGGATCAGGCGATCCAGGCCGTCGACGATCACGGCTTCCGCGCCCTGGGTGTCGACCTTGACGAAGTCGACGCGACTTTCCCGACCGTCGAAGTAGTCGTCGAGGGCGACGGCCTCGATCTCGATCGACTGGCGGCTCTCGCCCGGATCGAAGATCCGGTGGTCGCCGCGGTTCTCTTTCGAGAGATAGAGGCGAATCGATCCGGCTTCGTTCGAAGCGGCCTTCTGCTCGAGCACCACGTTGGTCAACCCGTTGAGTCGCACGTTGCGCTCGAGGATGCTGAACGCAACGGGGTCGGGTTCGAAGGCGTAGACCCTGCCTTCGGCCCCGACGATCTTCCCCGCGATCAGCGTGTAGTAACCGACGTTCGCACCCACATCGACGACGACGGCCCCCTGCCTCACCCGCTTCAAGAACCAGGAAGTCTCGTTGGGCTCCCAGGCTTTCTCGTGGACGAGCCGCCTGGTGACCATCGGGTCGTCGGGATCGAGGAACATCTTGATGATGCCCGCGCGGCCGATGTGGAGTTGCACAGCGCTCTCGTTCGCGAGCGCGGTCTGGAACTCGAGCTCGAGATTGGATCCCGTGGCCGACTCGGCTGCTGCAGCGAGGGGCATCAGTTGGATCGTGGCGAGCCAGACGAGTGCCAGCCCCAGCGCCCGCAGTGGGCTTCGATGAGTCACGCGCTTCTCCGGGTTCAGTTCGCGGGGGCTTCGGGAAAGGAAATCTGGCACTTCAGGCCGGCGGGGAGCTTGCCGTCCTCGTTCGGCAACTCCAAGCGTACGCCAAAGGTGCCGCTCGCCGCGTCGACGACGCGGTCTGCGATCACGACCTTCGCTTCGTACACGCGGTCGAACGGCCGCTCGGGGCGGACCTCTCCGACCGAGCCCGGCTGGATCTTCCCGTAGAGAGAGACGGGAAGAACGACCTCGACATTCAATGGATCGATCTGCACGACCCGCACGATCTCGCGTTCGTCGACGAATTCGCCGGCTTCGATCGCCACGCTGGCGACGACCCCGGCGATCGGACTGCGGATGGTGCGCAACTTCAGCACCTCTTCGGCTTCGCGCGTCTGTAGCCGCGCGAGGAGTGCATCGGTCTCGAGGGAATCCTTCTCGTTGCTCGAGATCAGCTTCTCTTCGACCAACTCGGCGTTGCGCTGATTGGTTCGCTCCGCGAAATCCGAGCGCGCCTTCGCGAGTTCGTAGGCGGCGGTTTCGATGCCGTCGACGAGTTCGATCAGCACGTCGCCCTTCTTTACGTCGTCTCCGCGTTCGACGCGGACCTTCTCTACCACGCCCTGGACGGAGGCGCTCACGCTCACGTCGACGTGGGCTTCGATCAGACACTCGTAGCTGTCGGCGGCGAGGGCGGGGGTGGCGGCGAAGAAGATCGCGCAGGCGAGCAGAAGTACCCGGGTGGATTTCATCATTCTCCCCTTCATTCGCCTTTTCCGGAAAACGCCAGAAGATCTTCGAGTTCGCGGTCGGCGCGCAATACCTCGCGACGCAGCCTGCGATGAATCGCTTCGGCGCGTCGCTGGGCTCGCTCGATCGAATTGCGCGCGATTCGTTGGCCGAGGGCCGATTCGAGGGGCGCAAGCCTGCGCAGCAGATCGTCGAGGTGGTGTCGGCCGAAGGTCTCGAGCACGGCGTCCTCGAGGGAGAGCAGGGCTTCGAAGCTCCCCGGGTCGCCCTGGCGTCCACAGCGGCCTGCAAGCTGGCGATCGATGCGCCCGGCGTCGTGGCGTTCGGTGACGAGCACTGCGAGGCCCCCGACTTCGGCGACCCCGGGTCCGAGCGGGATGTCGGTGCCGCGCCCCGCCATGTTGGTCGCGACGGTGACCCTGCGGGCCTCGCCAGCCCGGGCGACGATCGAGGCTTCGTCTTCGTCCTGTTTCGCGGTCAACAACTGATGGTCGATGCCGCGACGGGACATCACACTGCTGACGGCCTCGGAAGCTGCAACGGATTTCGTTCCCACCAGTACCGGGTGACCCGCTGCCACGAGCTGCTCCACGCGATCGGCGCAGGCCTCCCACTTCTCGTCGAGGGTGGCGAAGACGCGAACGCCCCGATCGATGCGTTGACGCGGGCGATGGGTGGGCACCTTGACGCTGCGCAGCCCGTAGGTGGCGCGCAGCTCACCCGCGACTTCGGTGGCCGTGCCCGTCATCCCGGCGAGATGGAGGTAGCGACCGAAGAAGCGCTGATAGCTGATGCGGGCGAGGGGTTCGCGAACACCGGTGAGTTCGACGCCTTCCTTGGCTTCGAGCATCTGCTGGATGCCGCGCCCCCAGGCGCGATCGGCCATCACGCGCCCCGTGTATTCGTCGATCACCTGGATCTTGCCGTCGCGCACCAGGTACTGCTCGTCCCGCTTGAATGCGTGGAGCACGAGCAGGGCCTGGGTGGCGAGCTCTTCGCGTCGCCGCCTTCCGGTCCACAGGCCGCCCCAGCGATCGGCCGCTCCATCGATGCGTTCGCGACCGCGAGGAGTGATGACCGCGCGCGAGTCCGAAAGCGAGAGCTCGAAGTCGACGCCTTCGTCGAGTTCAGTCGCCAGTTCGAGCGCTTGTTCGTAGAGCTCGCCGGCGTCGGATTCGTCGTCGGGTGCCGAGAGGATCAGCGGGGTGCGCGCCTCGTCGATCAGGATGCTGTCCGCCTCGTCGACGATCGCGAAGCCGAGCCCGCGCAGCAGCAGGCGCCGAACGGTCGCGTCCTTCACCGCGAGGGCTTCGAAGCGGATGCGCATCTCTTCGCGACGCACCGAGAGCGCGAGGCGATCGCGAAGGAAGTCGAAGGCGAGCTGTTTGTTCGTCACGTAGGTGATGTCGGCGCGATAGGCCGGGATGCGCTCTTCGGGCTCCATCCCTTCGATCACGTGGGCGACGCGCAGGCCCAGGAATTCGTAGAGGGGGCGCATCGTCTCAGCGTCGCGCTCGGTGAGGTAGTCGTTCACGCTGACCACGTGGACGGGCACACCCGCGAGAGCCGCCACCGCAGCGGGAAGCGTGGCGGTCAGCGTCTTGCCTTCGCCCGTTTCCATCTCGACGAGCTTTCCGAAGAGCAGATGCATGCCGCCCAGTAGCTGGCTGTCGTGATGTCGCATGCCGAGGGTGCGCGACGCCGCCTCGCGAATCAGGGCGAAGCCCTGCAATACCGCCTCGTCGACGAAGCCCTCCTTGCGCAGGCGTTGGGAGACGCCTCGAACCGCCTCCGCCAACTCCGCATCGGATCGCGTGTCGAGGCCGATCGCCTGGGCGTCGACGCGTCGCTCCATCGCGTCGAGGCTCGAGCGTCTCGCTTCGCGCACGAACGTGACGAAGCCCCGCCATCGGGCCAGCGCGTCGTCGAGCTTTCCGGCACTCGAGAGCGGGCGCTCGGCGTAGAGGCCGCGGACGTCGGAAGGATGGAAGAGGGTGTTGGCCAAGGATCTCTCAGACGTTGAACTGGGAAAGCAGGAGACGTCGCGCACCGCGATAGAGCTGGACCAGCACCGGCTCGGGGTCGTGGGCGAAGCGCACGTAGACGCGCCCGCCGACACCCACGGGTCGCAACGCTGCTGCGGCATCGTCGTTCGCGCCGGCGTGCCCGCCGATGAAGTCGACTTCGAGGTCGAAGACGAAGTAGCGCTCGAACGCGCGGCCGGTGGTTTCGGCCGTGGGATCGAGGGCGATCTCTCCGCCCCCTTCGATCGAGAGCGCCGGGCTCGGCAGTTCGTCGGTGGCCGCGGGAACCTCAGCGATGATTCGCGCGGCGCGAACCGTTTCGATCTCTTCCGACAGGCGCACCTCGACGCTCGTCGTGCGATTGCGAACGAAGTCGACCGCATCGGCGGGCACGGCGACGCGTACGACGACGGGATCGAAGGGCATGACGTAGCCCACGATCTCGCCGCGTCTCACGTAGCGGCCCTGCCAATCGGCGGGACGCTCGACGAGGAACCAACCCGCGCTATCGGCCCGGATCTCGAGGTCGGCGAGCTCCTCCTCGGTTCGCGCCAGTTGTCGCTGCGCATGTTCGAGGGATTGCCGGCTGATCTCGGCCTGCACGCGATCTTCGGTGCGATCGAGATCGTATTGGGCCTGGCTCGCGCGGACGCTCGCCGATGCGATCTCGTGTTCGGCGACGAGTTCGCGATCTTCGAGCACGACCAGCGCCGTGCCGGCCTCGACGTGCGCGCCCGGCGCCGCGGCGAACGACGCCACGACGCCGTTGGTGCCGGCGCGTACCAGCGCCTCGTCGTTCGCCCAGATCACCCCTTCCGCGCGAGTCCAACTCGGTGCCGGCAACACTCCGAGCAGGAGCAACAGAAGCGCGCTCGCGCCCAGGGTCCATCCGATCGCTCGGCCACGCACAGCGCGCACCCGTCCATCGAAGAAGACGAAGCGCAGGTGCCGCAGCAGCGGGAGGATCGCGAACTGCGAGATGGACCAGGCGGCAATCAACACACCGATGAAGAAGAGCTCACTCGCGACGAAGAGCGCGATCGTGAGGGTGATCACCAGACGATTGACGAGGGCGCCCACGGCATAGAAGCCGAGCCACGCCGCTTCGCCGGCGCCATCCGCCGGGTTCTCGGCGTCGGGCTTCTTGAACAGCCGGTGTTGGATCGTGTAGCCCCACCACTGGTTGGCGCGATTGCCGAGGTTCGGAACCTCGATCAGATCCGAGAGGACGTAGTAGGCGTCGAAGCGCAGGAACGGATTGCCGTTGAAGAAGAGACTCGACACCCCGGCGATCAACATCACGTTGAACGCCACCGCCCGAACGCTGCCCGGCTCGACCGAGAGCCAGACGAACATCGCGAGGGCCGCGACGAACAGTTCCACGAAGACGCCGGCCGCGCCGACCACCGCTCGCGACCACTTCGAGGGGAACGCCGAGGACGATGAAGCATCGACGTAGGGGACGGGCACGCCGACGAGGAACATCACCCCCATCTCGTGCACTTCACCTCCCCAACGTTTCACCGCGAGCCCGTGGCCGAACTCGTGGATCAGCTTGACCACGGGAAAGCTCAGCCAGAGGAGCGCGACGTTCTCCGCGGCGAGAACGCGGTCGCCGACGCCCTCGGTCAGCCCCGCCCAGTTCTGCAGCGCGAGGACCAGGGCCGGAACGACGACCGCCAACCACAACACCAACCCCGGCGAGGAGAAGAGCAGACGCCCGATCGGCGCCATGCGTTCGAGGGTGAGCTCGGGATCCCAGAGTGGAAGCTTGATCGCGAGGGGGCTCTTGAAGTTGGCCCAGAAGGCGCGGCGGCGGGTCGTTTCGTCGCGGCGGACCAGCTCGCCCACGTCCGAAGACGCATCGCTCGCGAGAGCATTCGCGCGATAGAGCTGGTTGAGCAGGCGAATCGTCTCGTCCTGGGTCGGGAGGTCGTCACCCAGCAGGTCGCTCGCCATGTTCCAGATTTCGGCGAGGGTGCGTCGCCCGTTCATCAAGCTCACGAGGGTGTGTGCCGCGGGAGAGAAACGGTGGAAGCGCCCCGAGGTGTGATCCTGCAGCAGATACCACCGCACGCCCCGAAAGTGCATGCGGTGGATCTCGGCGTGGGGGCGTAGGCGCGGCACCAGATCGGCCACGCGATACCACGACGAACTGAAGACGGGTGCGCTCATGCTTCCGTGCGCTTCCGGTCTACGGCCACCACGACCACACCCACAGTCGCAGCCAGTTGCGGAAGCCGCGCGTCCAGATCCAGACGAGGCGTCGCTCGTCGACGTCGATCTTGCCGACCCCCTCCATCCCGGGTCGCAGCACCGTGCTCGCCTCTTCGAGGGTGCCTTCGACGCGGAAGAAGTTGCGGCCGTCCTGGGCCGTCGCGACTGGAGTCACCTTGGTGACCTCGAAGGGGAGGGGTTCACCGGGAAGCGCGGCGAGCAGTAGCGAGCCCCGCTGCCCGAGTTCGACTTCGGCGATCTGTTCTTCGTCTACCTCGAGCAGCACGCGGTAGCGCTCGAGGGGGGCCACCTCGAAGAGCACGTCACCGCGTGAGACCGCGCCCCCCAGCGATTGTGTGAGATCGCCCGAAACCACGAGCCCGTCGAAGGGGGCCGCAACCCGCGTTCGCGACAGCCGCTCTTCGAGGCGGGAGACCTCGGCCCGGGCTTCGTCGATCTGTGCCGAGAGGATGCGCGTGCGGCCGTACTCGCGCCCCGCACGCGATTCGTCGGCCTGGCGCGTGAGCTGGATCAACCGGCTCGACCACTTCAAGCGCTCGAGTTCGAGTTCGCGATCGTCGAGGCGGGCCAGCACGTCGCCCTCTTTCACGAAATCGCCGGCGCGCCGCTCGGCGCTCGCGACGAAACCATCGAAGGGTGCGATCACGACGCGGCGGCTCGCGCCTTCGAGCGCGCCCTGCGCGCCGATTCGGTAGTCGCCGTGAGCGAAGATGAAGAAGAGCAGAAGCAGCGCGATGATGGCGAGGGTGAGCTTGCGCCCGAGGTACCCCGGCCCGAACAGACGTTCGAGTTGAACGCGCGCCGCATCGAGCACCTTGCGGTAGATCGGACGATCCTCGCGTCGCCACAGCTCGAGGATCGGCGTGACCGCGAGGGCCACGGCTTCGAGCACCGCGACGCGTTCGGCGTCGAACACCCCGGCTTCCGGGTGTTCGAAGAGCAGCGCGCCGCGCAGGCTGTCGTCTCTTCCGAGCGGAATGGTCAGCACGCTCGCGCTGCCCTGGTCCCGGGAAAGGGCTTCGTGTTCGCGCAGCATGATCGGTGCATCTTCGCGCTCGCTCGGAAAGACGAGGCTCGTGTTCTGATCGACGGCCTCGTTCATCGCCGCTTCGACCGCGCGCACCAGATTCATCTCCCGGCCGAAGGCCGCGGCATGGGAGATTGCGGCGACGCGAATCGAGCCGCCGCGTTCGATGCCGAGGCTCACGCGATCGCAGACGAGCAGACGCGCGAGTTGGGAAACCAACGCCTGCGCCGCTTCGTCGAAGCCGTTGGCGTCGAGGGTGAGGGCGATCAGGTCGATCAACGAAGACGCCTGGCCTTCTCCCGGACGGCCATCGAGGTGCAGGCCCGCGCCGCCACCACCGAGACGTTGCTCGAGCCAGAGGGCGCCCCACTGGAGCTGTCGCAACACCTCGGCGAGTTCGTTCTCGCCGCCGCGCGTCACCTCGACCGCGACCACGAGCGACGCACCGCCCGAGAGCGCGGCGTAGTAGCTCACGCCGAAGCGGTCGGAGGCTCCATCACTCGGTGCGGCGAGACTTCGCTGCACGGCGAACGAAGCCATGACCTGTTCCTCGAGGGCGCGTCGGTCTTCGTCGCCGAGCGCCGCCAACCACTGCGCTTCCCCTTCGCGGGTCGCGCGACGCACGACGGCGGCGCGCCCGACACGGCCGATCCAATTCGTCTGGATTCGCAACCAGGAGGAGCACCAGGCGTCGACGGGGCCGGTGTCGACGAGCAGGGACCAATCGCTCGGCGCGGCGGACGAATCGGCCGGCGCTGTGACGGCAGTAGAAGTGGGGTCCTGCGAATCCAAGGGCCGTCTAGGCGAATCGCCCCTCCGTTTCGTCGAAGCGTAGCCACTTCCCTCGCGATCGCAGGGATGCCGGGTTCGAAGTGGCCTTCCAGCCGACGAGTGACGACCAGATCAATCCGCTGAGTTCGGGGTCGGCGTCGTTCGTGTCGAGACGCTGCGCTCCTTCGTCTTCGTCGCGCGCTTCGGGTGCTTCCGTTTCCGAGGCTTCGGGCGTCGGGGGAGGTGCTTGCACCCCATCGGGCGGGCCGGCGGCCACGGCAGACGGATTGAAGAAGCCCCAACCCTCTTGCGCCAGTGCGTCTCGTTCGCGCGCTCGCTCGTCCATGCGTTCGCGCAGCTCGGCGACGGCGGCGCGCTGCTCTTCGAGTTCTTCGATGCTCAGCATGCGGCCATCGGGCAGGCGGATCTGCTGACCCGGTTCGATTACATCGGGATCGATGATGGTGTCGCGGCTGAGTTCGAAGATCTCGGTCCAGCGATACGCGTCGCCCAGCGAGGCTTCGGCGATATCCCAGAGGGTGTCGCCCTCGATCACCTCATGGGTGCCGGGTGCGGAACCGCCGCCCGCGGAGCCGGCCGGTGCGTCGGCATCGGCCTGGCCGGTCGTCTCCGACCCTTCGAGGCGAACCGGCGGTCGATCCGGGAGGCTCGGGCCCACTTCGCGCTGGCTCGGCAGCACGAACTCGGCGAAGGGGCCGAAGCGCGGGTCGTAGATGCCGAAGAAGGTCGAAGCGGCGACGTCGAGGGTGTCCTGACCGAGGCGGATGATCGAAGTCGCGACCCCGTCCTCGAGGCGGATGCGCGCGTATTCGCCGACCATCAGGTCGCGTGCGAGGTTGCCCACGAGGGCGTCGTTGCCGGCTCCGCCGAAGAGCAGGTCGTTGCCGCTGCCGGCTTCGATCAGGTCGTCGTCGCCCTCGAAGAGTTCGGTCGTTTCGACGACCCGTCGCGAGTGATCGAGGCTGCGCACCTCCTTGCCATAGTCGCCGAAGAGGGTGTCGCGCCCGGCGTTGCCGCGCACGATGTCGCGATCCGCACCGCCGAAGATCAGGTCGTGGCCGCGGTTGCCGCTGAGGTCGTCTCGCCCGCCTTCGCCCGCCAGCGTCGTCTCGAGTTGGAAGATCTCGACCGGGCTGCGTTCCACGACTTCGAAGCCCGTCACACCGAAGTCGCCGTAGATCAGGTCGTCGGCCTCGCCGCCGGTGATCTCGTCGTCGCCGTAGCCGCCGACGAGGTGGAGATCGATCGTGGTCGCGATGCCGTTGCCGGCGTTGTTCGCCGAGGCGTCGATCACGTCGTCGTCGCGCCCGGCATCGATCTCGACCCACGGCGTTCGACCGTCGGCGTTCGGCTCGTTCTGCAGCGAGACGTCGATGCGGTCGTCGCCGCGGCCCGTGCGGATGCGGGTGAAGGTCTCGACCTCGTCGCTGCGGTCGTGGACGGTATCGACGAAGAGGGTGTTGTCGCCGTAGCCCAGGTCGAGTTCGAAGCCCTCGAAGTTCGAGTAGGTGATGCCGCCGGGCCGCAAGCCGCGCGCGATCGTCGTATCGCCGCCCATGCCGAAGCCGGTCAGTCGGTTGGGCACGATGTAGTCGGGATCGTCGGCGTCGAGCGAACCGTTGAAGATCGACTCCATGGCGGGGAACTGGTCGAAGTCGAGGGCGAACATCGCGCCTTCGCTGTTGGCGGGGCTGTCTTCGTCGTGGATGAAGATGAGGTCCTGCTGCTGCGATTCGTCGACGAAGAAGTTGAGGGACTGCCGGGTGATCTTGTAGGCGATCACCTTGTCGAGGTCGTCGTCCGCGATGTCGTAGGTGGGCGCGACTTCGATCGCGTAATCGCCGCCTGCGACTTCGCTCACCCCGACGATCTCGCGGAACTGATCGATCCCCGCCCCGCGTACGATCTCGAGGGTGAGGCCGATGAGATCGCTCGGCACGCCGCCGAGGAGCGCCGCTTCGAACTCGGCGCCGCGCACGGTGACGAAGGTGCGCTCGGCATCGCCACCTCGATCGACCGCGACGTCGAGCACGCTGCCCGTCGGCGTCTTGAGGTTCGTCTCTCCGCCGACCTCGAGTTCGAAGCCGTCGATCGAGGCGACGTCGGTGGTCTCCCAAGCCAGGTCGACGGTCACGAGGACGGTATCGGCGGCGATTAGTTCGACGTCGACCACCGTGCGCGTCTCGCCCGCTTCTTCGTCCACGCGTTCGGCGATCTCGCGTCCGAGCAGATCGCGGATGTCGGCGCTCGCGTTGCCGAGCACGGTGCGGATGTCGTCCACGCTGGTCGTGAAGCTCGTCGTCGTGGCGTCCGAAGCGGTGGCCACGCGCACACCCGCATCGGGTGCGGGGGGCAGCATGACGGGGGGCGCGAGCCCTTCGAGGGAGCCCTGGCCACCGGCGCCGTCGACCAGCAGCGGCCCCTGGATCTCGGTGAGCGTTCGCAGGAAGGGGGCGAAGGCCTTGATGTCGCCGCCGTCGACCGCGAAGTCGGAGATGGCGCGCACCTCGATGGTCTGCGGGATGTTCCAGTTCTCGTGGGTGAAGACGATCTGGATCGGATCGCGGCTGAACGCAGCGCCGCCTGCGGTGCGGATCTCGACCTGCAGGGCGGGGTCGTTCTCGAGGTCGCCGCGTCCGGTCGGAGTGAGTTCGGGCGCCACCGTGATGATCACGGGGGTGCCTTCTGCGGGCGGCCGCGAGAGCACGATCTGGTAGCTGTCGTCGGCGCCTTCCGGGCGTTCGTCGGGCACGCCCGGATCGCCCGTGCCGATCTCGTTCACTTCGATCACGTCGGTCGAGCCGCCGGATTCGAGGATCAGCACGCCTGCCGAGTCGCCGTCCATCACGCGGATCGGCAGCCGCTCTTCGACGCGATCTTCGTAGCCGGGGTCGAGGAAGCCGTAGCTCACGAGGGCGTAGTCGAAGACGCGTTCTTCGACGCTGCGCTCTTCGTCGAAGAAGACAAGGTCGTTGCCGTTCACCTCGAAGCGGTGGTCTTCGAGGATGTCGACCAGGTTGTCGTCCTCGTCGAAGAGCGAAATGCTCACGCCGGTGACCGAGAAGCGGCTGGTTTCGTCGGGCACGGTCTCCCACGGGTCGCTGGCGTCGATGGTGACTGTGTTGCCGTCGATCGACGCGACCTGGCGAAGCTGCCCCTCACCCGCTCCCTTGGTGATGCGGACGATGAAGTCGCTCGGGTCGACCCCGTGGATGTCGAGCAGTTCGGCGAGGTCGGCGATGGTGAAGGAGACGTCGCCGAAGCCGCTGATCGTGGTGTCGCTGACACCGCCATCGACGTCCACGTCGCCGCGGAATTGCAGGGGCGTGTTCGAGAGCAGGATCGAGTCGGCCCTTTCCTGGCCGTCTTCGAGTTCGATGCGTTCGTCGACGACGTCCGTGAAGAGGTCGACGTCGCGGTCCGCCACCGGGCCGGCTTCGCGCAGCACCGTGTGCTGGATGAGCCCGCGGTGGAAGCCTTCGGGCACGCCGTCCGCGTCGCCGCCCACCGCGCGCACCTGGATGAACTGCGGGGTGGTGGCGTTGGTGAAGGTCACGACCAGTGAAGCCGAGAAGGTGAGGGGTGCGGTCGGGTTCGTCGGGTCGTAGAGCGCGATCTCGAGCTGTTCATCCTCGAAGTTCGCGGTCGTGATGTCGAGCAGTACGCGCACGACGTCGGCGCCGACGCGCGGTTCGCGGCCCAGCTCGATCTGGTAGATCGCGTTGCCCGTCGACGCCCCGGAGTTCTCGTCGGTGAGCTCGAAGACGCCGAGGGTTTCGCTTGCGATGCCATCGACCAGCGGTGTGATGACGACGTCGGGGGCGTCGTTGTCGTCGACCTGCACCGTGACGGTGGGAACCACGAGGCCGTCGTACATGCGCACGAGGTAGCCGCTGCCGGGCACGGCGGGATCTTCGGGGTCGAACACGCCGAAGAGGGTGATGCGCGTGAAGGCGGAGGGGCCCGTGCCGACGGTTTCGCTCGACTTGATCAGCAGGGACTGGCCGACGCCACCTTCACCGTCGATCGAGGGCGCGCTCGTGACCTGGAAGAGTCGCCCGCGCAGGTTGTCGTCGCCGAGGTCGAGGGTGTCGGCGAGGTCGACGGTGGTGACGATGTCGCCGTCGGCGTCGAGCTGGATCACGCCGTCGATGATCTCCGGTCCAGTCACGGCGGTGATCTCGGGGGAGGGGTCGGTCGCGCGATCGCTCTCGAAGCTTTGCCCGGTGACCTTGTGCTGGATCACGCCGAAGCGTTCTTCTTCGATCGCGAGATCATCGGCGGCCTGCACCCAGACGGTCTGCGGGATGTACCAGTTGTCGCTCGTGAAGGTGAGCACGAGGTTCTGGCCCGGATCGGGTTCGTTCGCCGTCGGTGCCTCGATGAGGGGCGCGCCCATGCCGTCGTCGTGCCAGACGCGCACGAGGTCTTCGCCCTGGGCTGCGCCTTCGGGGGAGAGTTCCGGTGCGTTGACCGTGACCTCGACGTTTTCGTTCGGCCGCCGCGTCAGCACGACTGTGTACCAGTCGAGCACACCGCCTTCGGAGACGCGCGTGAAGCCTTCGCTCTGGGAGATCACGATGCCGGCTTCGTCGGCGTCGCCGACGTTGGTCGAGATGCCGTCGACCGCGATGCCGTCGAGTTCCGGGCCCTGGTAGAAGGGATCGTCGCTCTCGACGTCGTGCAGGATCAGGCCACTGTGGCCGCGCAGATCGTTCGAAACCACCGAGCGCTCGACACCGTCGGCGATCTGGAAGGTGTCGCTGCCGAGGCCGCCGACCACCTGGGTGAGGATCTCTTCGTTGGTGCTCTGGATGTAGAAGTGATCGTCGCCCTCGGCGCCGTCCACGCGGAGGAGCTCCACATTGACGAAGTTGACGTTGAGGCCCGCGCCGAAGACGCCGTCGCGGGTGATCACGAACTCGTCGCCGAACTCGGTCCCGATCACCGTGACCGAATCGAGGCCGTCGCCGCCGTCGATCGCCACCGGGGCGTTCACTGCGTAGCGGATCGTGTCGGCGCCACCGCCGCCCGAGATGTTGGTGGTGCGCTGCAGCTTGTCGAGGGGGTTCACCAGGGCGAAGGCGCGCACCTCGATCGCGTCGTCTCCCGCCTGGCCGTTCACGGTGAGCGTGGCGAGGTTGCGGTAGACGATGATGGTGTCGTTGTCGTTGCCACCGTTGATCGTGGTGTCGTTGCTGATGCCGTTCGAGAGGAAGCCGCGCGTCACCTCGACCGTCGCGAACTGGTCTTCGGGGGCGATGTTGCCCGCCGAGGTCGTGCGTCGGTTGCGGTAGAGCTGGCCGACCTGGAAGTGGTCGTCGCCCGCACCGCCGTTGAGGGTCGCGGTGGCCGTCAGGTCGTCGAGTGCATAGCGATCGTCGCCCGCGCGGCCGTTCACGATCAGCGACTCGAAGCCGCTGTAGTCGACCCGCTCGACGTCGTTGCCCTCGTTGATCGAGGCGACGAAGGTGAGGCCGTTGATGCGGTCGGCCGCGGCGCGCAGCAGGAACTGGTCGTCGCGCGCGGTGCCGTTGATGATCAGATCGTCGACGTCGCCGGTTTCGGTCTCGCCGCCGCTGATCGAAATGCGCGCGCTGTTCTCGGCGCCCTTGAAGTTGACGGTGACGGTGTCGCTGCCGAGGCCGGCGTCGACGATGTCATCGCCGTCGCGCACGGTGATGTGATCGCCGCCGCCGTCGCCGAAGACGAGGTCGGCCCCCGCATCGCCGCGCATCGTGTCGAAGCCGCTGCCGCCGTGGAGTTCGTCGAAGTCGGCGCCGCCCGCGATGTCGTCGAGGCCGCCGCCGCCGAAGATCAGATCCGAGCCCGAGGCGCCGCGGATCACATCGTTGCCGTCGCTCGCGAGTTCGCCGCCCTCGCTATCGCCGTAGATCGTGTCGGCGGCCTGTTCGCCGTAGAGGAAGTCGCCGTCGGCCCCACCTTCGATGTGGTCGTCGTCGCGCCCGCCGAAGATCGTGTCGCTGCCCGCGTCGCCCAGCAGGGTGTCGCGGCCGGTCTCGCCGAAGATCGTGTCGTTTCCGGCGTCGCCCGAGATCGTGTCGTCGCCGCGGCCGCCGAAGATCAGGTCGTTGCGTCCACTGCCGGTGATCGTGTCGTTGCCGAAGGCGAGGCCGCGTTCGGTGTTCTCGATCAGGTAGCGGCCCTCTTCGTCGCGCCGGATCACGCCTTCGCGGTTGACGCGAATCTCGCCGCCGTCGCCGATGATGATGTCGCCGAGGTCGTCGATGCTGGCGGAGGTGTCGCTGGTGGGGCCACCGACCAGCGAGTCGGCGCCGCCTCCGCCGAAGATCCAGTCGCTGCCGAAGCCGCCGGTGACGATGTCGTTGCCATCGGTGTCGCCGGCGGTCGACTGGTAGGCCGAGACGAAGTCGGCGTCCTGGGCGGCGATCTCGAAGAGGCTGTCGTCACCCACGGTCGGGATGAGGAAGTCCGCTTCGCCTTCGCTGACGGAAGCCAGGGTGAGGGTCGTCGTCGTGAGGGCCGTGACCTTGTAGATGCCCTCGAAGATCGCTTCGCGTTCATCGGGGGGCAGGCTGCCATCGAATTGTTTGATGATGACCGTTTGGTCCTCCGCGAAGCCGCCCACGATGAAGTCGGCGTCGGGGTGGCGATTCGTGAGGGTGACGCTCGTGTAACCCGGGCTCGCTCCGCTGATCGAGATCGGGATGTTGCGCTCGCGCGGCTGCTTTTCGACCAGCCGGCCCTCGTCGGCGAAGATCACGTCGTCGCCACCGCCACCATCGATGTCGTCGATGTCCGAGCCGCCGAAGATCAGATCCCGACCCTCGGTGCCGACGATCTCGTCGGAACCCTCGCCGCCGCGCAGAATCGCTTCGATGCCGTTGGCCGGACCCGACGAGCCTCGCGAACCGGCGTAGATGCGGTCGTTCCCGGTCCCGCCGTCGATCTCGATCTTGAGGCCCGCGCGATGGGCGGCGGAGAGCCCCCGTAGATCGATGACATCGTCCCCGGCCCCCGCGATCGCGAGAATGCCCGTGACGTCGGACGCATCGAACCAGTTGAAGAACTCGCGGCCGCCTTCGTTCGAGCCGACCCAGGTGACGATGATGTTGTTGGCGCTGGTGTCGCTGTGCAGCCGGAAGTGTTCGCCCGTATCGCGGAGGTCGTCGTTCAGACGCTCGCCCGCGAAATCGCCCATGTTGAGCTGCATGGTCCCGTCGTCGAGGATCGTCGCGAGCTTCGGGGCGCGGGTGAACTCCACCGTGAAGTCCACGAGCGTGATGGTGGGGGTGATGGGGATTTCGATTTCGAACTCGAAGAAGACGAAATCGATCTCGAGGAAGGCGAACGCCCGAGCGGTGACGATGCCCGACACATCGAAGATCGCGAGGGGTGCCAGGATGGGCGAACCGAAGAGGAACTCGTTCGCGACGTTCTCGATGATCTCGCCCACGCGGACCTTGCCGTCGCGGTTCGGGTCGAACAGATCGAAGTCGATGCTCGCCTCGATGCCGCCCGCCACGCCGGCGCGCGCGATGCCCAGGTTGAGTTCGGCCGAGAGGAAGAAGCCGAGGTCGAACTGCAGCTCGTCGAGGTCGGGTCCGGCACCGGTGACGTCTTCCGGGTTGTCGCTCACGTAGAAGCCGTCGAAGATCAGCACGGGGTTCGTGAAGCCCGAGTCGAAGAAGCGCTCGAGGCCACTCGAGTCGAAGCCGAAGGCGAAGTCGATCTTCGCGTAGGCAGTACCGGTGATTCCGATTCCCAGCGGACCGTAGAGCGGGAAGAACTGCGTGTACTCGAACTCCAGCTCGAAGGCCGGCATGTCGTAGCCGAAGAGCACGACTTCCTGGCCGGTGAGCAGGCCGAAGACCTGGCTCGGATCCGAGAGGATCGGGAATGCGAAGCCCTTCGTGTTCTTCAGCTTGTCGACGAAGCCGGTGGTCTCATTCTCTTCGGCGGGCTCGGTGGTGGTGGCCGTCGCGCCCTGGTCCTCGTGCAGGTCGCTCAGGTCGGCGTTGCCGTCGACGGGGTCGGTGCCCATCGTCGTGCCGTCGGTCATGATCTTGTAGATGGTGAAGTCGCCGAAGCCGATGATCACGTTGCCGGCGGTGGTCGGGATGGCGTTCACCAGGGTGATGATGTCGGCGATCGCTTCGATCAAGGACGGGTCGAAGCGGCCGGTCATGCGCGCGAGGTCGAGCAGGGTGACGGGCGGACCGAGGTCGGAGATCACCGGCAGTGGCGAGGTGAGGATGTCGACGATCGGCTGGATGGGGCCCGTGACCTTCTGGATCTCGCGCAGCACCGGTGCGGCGAAGTCGCTGATGAAGGAGCCGAGGTCGAGGCTCACATCGCGGAACTCGACGATCTGCAGGCCTTCGGAGAGGACGCTGCCGTCGATGTTGCGCACGTCGCGGTAGATGCGGAAGCGCTCGCCGGTGGCGTCGTCGCTGAAGTCGGGGGCGCCCGCATCCTCGTCGGCGTACTCGACGGTGAGGGTGTTCCCGGAAACCGCCGTGATCTTGTACGCGCCGTCGAAGGTCGAACTCGAAAGACCCGAGATGCGGATCACGTGACCTTCGCGGTAGCCCTCTTCGGCGAAGGAGAAGGCGCGCTCGCCGCCTTCGCCATCGGGGATCAGGGCGGAAGAGGTGATCGTGTCGCCGTCGAACTCGAGCTCCCCGATCTCGCGATCGCCGAGCGCCCACTCGAAGACGAAGTCGGCGGTCACCGTGGGGAAGACGTTCGCGAAATCGGCGAGGAGTTCTTCGTTGAGGGCGAGTTCGAGACCGAGCAGTGCCGTGGCTTCCGCGGATACTCCGGCTTCGAGGCGGAGGCTTCCGAGCTCGGTGAAGGAGAGGCGGTCGTCGGTCGGGTCGCCCTTCTTCACGATGTCGATCGCGAAGTTGGCACCCAGGCCACTGCCGACGTTCTCGGCTTCGAGCTGCAGGAAGGCGAGGCGCCCCGTCAGGCTGTCGGGGAGGACGACGTCGACGTCGATCTCGAGTTCGCTCGACGAGCCGATGTCGAAGTAGAAGCCGCTGTCGAAGTCGAGGCCGAAGCCGAGTTCGAGATCCCACGCCAACTCGATGCCCAGCGCGCCGTCGGCTTCGAGGCCGATCGCGGGGATGCCGAAGTCGAGGGCGATGTCGGCGTCCACGGCCGAGAACTGCTGGCCGAGGCGGAAGTCCCATTCGATGAAGGCGACGTCGGTGATCTGGTTCACCGGGATGCCGGCGAGATCGATCTCGCCGTCGGTCACGCCGCGGCTCTCGCCATCGGCGCGCGAGTCGAAGTAGGCCCGCTGGCCCATTTCGGGGGAGTCGTCGCGGCGCGTGCCGTTGAGCCGGATCACCTGGCTCAGCATGAAGACGCGATCTTCGACCGCGATGCCGTCGTAGTTCGAGGTGCGGTCGTCCTCGTCGATCTCGCCGACCAGGTTGCTGGCGCGTGCGGTGAAGACCTCGTCCTCGTGGAGCGCCGTGCCGTCCTGGGCGTGGGTGACGAGGAGCAGACCCGTCTTCGAGAGCTCGTCGAAGAGCAGCTGGGAGATGATGTTCTTGTTCGGGTCGGAGACGTCGTCGATGAAGGATTCGGCGTCGTCGAGACCGTCGCGGAAGGGTTCGACGAAGTCTTCGCGCAGATCGGCGATGAACTGAGCGCCGTCGGACAGGCTGTCGCCGATCAGCGGCAGATCGATGCCGAGGATCTCGCCATCGAGCACGTCCTGGATGCCGCCGAGGATGAGATCGAAGCCGTCGACCGCGAGCTTGATGTTGTCGAAGAGGCTGAGTTCGCCCGGATCGAAGGCCGAGATGCTGAAGAAGTTCGCGAAGCGTTCACCCGCGGTGTCGCCTTCGACGAAGCTGTCGTCGGCGCGCTGGATGGTGAAGCCGAGGCCGTCCGCGATGTCGTCGTTGAACTCGAGCTCGATGCCGCCCGCGCTGGCTTCGGCGGAGAGCAGGGCGCTGTAGCCGACGGTGCCCTGCAGGAGGTTGTCGGTCGGGAAGTAGACCGGCAGGGCGACGCTGATCCCGCTCGCCACTTCGACGCCGAGGGCGTTCGCGAGACGATTGTCACTGTCGCTGTCGAACAACTCGGTGAAGAGCCGCCGCTCCTCGTTGTCGCCGAGGAAGCCGGCGTCGAAGATCATCTCGGGTGCATCGGTCAGGAACTCGGGATCGTCGCCCGGGTTGTCGGGGTCGAGGCCCAGGGTTCCGCCGATCGCGATCTTGCCGTCCTGGATGAAGATGCCGACGGGGCCCGCGGCGGCGCGGAAGTCGACCTCGTTCGCTCGTGCATCGAAGTACGCGCTGATGCCCGTCGAGTTGAAGACCGAGAAGGCGCGCGAACCCGTGACTTCGATCGGGGGCAGCCCGGTCGGGGCGGCCATCGCCCAGTCGGCGTCGTCGCCGCCTTCGAGGGTGATGGTGTCACCGCTGATCGCAACCAGCGTATAGCTGCCGTCGCGCTCGCCGGCGTTCTTGAGCTTGAGCGTCTGCCCGAGGCGGAAGCCATCGGCGGCCCAGTGCGCACCGTCGCTTCGCGTGATCGTCCGCACGCCCGGTGCGCCGAGGGTGAGCGTTGCATCACCTCGGATCTTGGTGAGCGAGATGTCGAGGCCGAGATCGATGTTGATCTCGGCGCGGCCGAACGCTTCGAGTCCCGCCGAACCCGCGATCACACCACCGCCGCCGACGTCGAAGTTGACGCCGATCGAATCCTGGAACTCGTCGCCGAGGGTGAGTTCGAGTTTCAGGACCTTGTGGGTGGAGGCTTCGACGCCGTCGCGCGCGGCGAGGGTTTCGCTCGCGATCTTGAGTTCGATGTCGAAGGGATCGTCTTCCGTGATGCCCAGGACGTCCTTGAGCCGCGCCTCGATCGTCTGCAGGGTGCCGTCGGGATCGCGCTGGATTTCTTCAATGCCGGCGGCGAGTTGGTCGGCGAAGTCGAGAAGGTCGTTGAAGCTGAGCTCGATCACCGGGATGGGCTCGTCGAGGAAGCCGAACTCCTCGAACTGGCCGAGGAAGTCGGCGGCGAGCTGCAGGCCGCGGATGATGTCGCGGATGCTGATGCTCTCGAAGTCGAGCAGGCTGCCGAAGTCGGGCGTCTGCACTTCCGTCTTCGGCGGCCGGGTGAAGGTGATCTTCTGGATGACGCGGTTGCCGCCGTCGAGTTCGACGTTCGCGAGGTCGTCGACGAAATCCTCGGCGAGGGTGACGACGATGGGAAAGGTGAGGGCGGTCGGCGATTCGCCGGGCTCGGGGGGCGGCGGTGCCGTGATGTTCGTGACCTTCACCGACTCGCTCTGTTCGTTCCCGTCCTTGTCGGTGTAGACGATCTTGACCTTCACTTCGCCGCCATCGTCGAGGGCACCGCGCACTTCGCGCAGCGCGCTGTCGATCTCGTCGGCATCGTCCTGCAGGGCGTCGCGGGTGATCTCGAGTTGGTTCAGGCGGGTGGCGACGACCGAACCGCCGGGGCCGTCGGGCCCGTCGGGCTCCGCTGTGGTCGCCACACCCATCGACTCGCGGAAGAACGGATCGCCGAAATCGAAGAGGGTGAGGTCGACCTGCGCGTTGTCGCCGACGATGTCGCCGACGTCGATCGAACCGAGGCCATCCGCGCCGATCGAATCGAGGGCAAGAGTGAACACGCCGAAGGTGCCGACCATGCGCGGAATGTCGTCGCCGGTGAGGGTCGTCGTTCCGCTGATGCCCGCGATCTCGTCTTCGAGGACGAGCTGACTGAATTCCGTGCCGCCGACGTCGACCTTGCGGATCTGGATGATGCGATAGGTGCCATCGGGGAGGTCTCCCGACGAACCCTCGCCGTTCGTCACCACCACCTTCTGGCCAGCGCTGAAGCGATCGTCGTCCGACCAGTCGCCCACCGAACGCTGGATGATGCCGCGTTGCTCACCGTCGACTTCGCTGTTCGAAAGCGTGAGGTTTCCGCTGAAGTCCTCGTCGAGTACGCCGGCCTCGAACTTCGGCGTGTCGATGAAGTCGAGGGGGTTGCGGATGCCTCGTGCGAACTCGCGCAGGGTGATCTTGCCGTCGGGCGCGTCGTTCGGCGCGTCGACCGGGGGGAGATCGTTCAGGCCGAGCCGACCCGTCGCACTGAAGCCGCCCTGGGCGATGAAGTCGGCTTCGACGAAGCCGACCCGGGCGTTGACCTCGACCGCGCCGACCGGGGCGAGGTCGAAGCCGAGGAAGATGTTCGGATCGCGAATGAAGATGCGGTCGAAGAGCGACGCTCCGCCGATGGCGTTGCCCTGGATCAGGCCGTCGGCGTCCAGCACGTCGATGCTGTCGTCTTCGTTGACGTCGGCGGCGGCGTCCGACTGGAGGATGCCGAGGTTGGCGGCGGCGACCGAGCCGTTGATCAGCTCGACGACCATGATGTCGTCGTCCGTGTCGGCGTCGCCATCGTCGAACTCGACGCCCTCAATGCGGATCTTCGCGTCGTTGACGAAGCGCTCGGAGCTCTCGAGGGGAGCGGGCTCTCCGGGGGCCAGGGTGGCGGTCAGGGTGCTGGTGGAATCGTCGACGTCCGTGACGATGTAGGTGTCGTCCTCGAACTCGAATCGCTGCTCGTTTCCAGTCGCGCTGAAGCCGTCGTCGCTCCAGCTGCCGGCGGAGCGGACGAAGGTGACCGTATCGCTGCCCGCCGTTTCGCTCACGGTGAGTCGCAGGCGGCCGGTGAGCTGACCGCGCTCGACGATCTCGATCCCGGTGCCGTTCGCGGCGACGCGGGCTTCGACGCGGCTGCCGCTGAGCGGGCCCGCGCCGTCGGCCGGGAAGGCGGCTTCGATCGCGGCGAGCACATCGCCCACGGTGGTCGCCGAATCGAGGTTGATCGCGGCTTCGTCGCCGTTGCTGAGCACGATCACGAGATCGGCGCTGTTCGAGAGCTGGTCGCTGGCTTCGAAGCCGAGGCGCTGGGCGTTTGCGTTGGCGCCGCTGATCGTGAAGGGCACCGTCGAGTTGTCGCCCTCGCGCGTCAGCACGAGCCGGCTTCCGTCGAGGCTCGCGACGATGCGATCGCTGCGATCTTCGTCGGTGAGGTCGATGGTCTCGCCGCCGCTCGTTGCGCGGGTGAGCGCCACGCGCAGATCCTGCAGCAAGTCGTTGGGGCTGCGGTTGTCGGCGGTGTGCGGGGCAAACGGGTCGCTCTCGCTCTCCGCGGCGAAGATCACGATCCCGTAGGCGGTGCCGTCGAGGACGATGTCGAACTCGGCCGCAGCGGCGAGTTCGTCGGCTTCGACCTGGGCTTCGTCGTCGGGATCGCTGAGGACGGGTTCGTTCAAGCGCAGCGAGTCGCCTTCCGAGCTGAGCTGGATGTCCGTCGACATCGACTCGGGGCTCACGGCATCGGACAGGATCAGCGTGTCGTCACCGATGTTGCGCGTGATGAGGTAGCTGCCGTCGCTGCGCAGGGAGCCCGTGATCTGGATGCGTCGACCGGCTTCGAAGCCCGCAAACGCATCGGCTTGGCTGGCGGTGATCTTGCCCGCGCCTTCGACCTGGGCGCCGTTGATGGGGGCGGAGGTGGCGGTGAGATCCTGCCGAACGGTGATCGTGTCGCCGGTGAGTGCCGTGATCTCGTGGAGGCCGCTGTTCGTGCCCGCGCCGTTGATCACGATCATCTGCCCGACGGCGAAGCCTTCGTCGAGCCAGTCGCCCGTGGTGCGGGTGATCGTGTTGGAGACCTCGGACGACTGCGCGTTGCGGATCGCGCTCTCGACCAGGGCGATGTACTGGTTGCGGCCGCGGCGTTCGGAGACGTCGAGACCGCCGTCGGGCGGCGTCACCGTCACCTCGACCCAGGCGGGGTCGCTCGTGTCGGGCATGCCCCCGGAGACGGTGGGGATCGGCCCGTCGGCCTCGTAGACCGCGATCCAGAAGGTGAAGGGCTCGTCGATCACGTTCTCGTGGAAGGGCGGATCGGTGGTGTCGAGGCGCGGACGCGGCAGGATCAGGGCCTGCTGCTGGAAGTGATTCGCGGTGAGGCGGTCTTCGCCGTCCAGTTCCTGATAGATCTGAACGAGGTAACCCGAAGGCGCCACGATCTGCAGGATTTCGCCGACCAGCTGTTCCGCGGAGGGCGCGACGAAGTCGACCGAGCCGAAGCTGAGCTCGGTATCCGTCGCCATGCGCACGAGGTCGAGCTCGATGCCGATGAGTTCTTCGTCCGGCGTATCGGGGTCGGGTTGGTTCAGCGTCACGACCTGGCTGTCGCCGCCGATCGTGACCGCCTGATCGGTCTTGATCAGGTCGCTCAGCTCGTCGATGCCGCGCAGGTCGGTGAGTGGGGTGCTCTCGGTGATCCCCACCGCGCCGTTCGGGCTGTCGCTGAGGTCGATGCCGAATTGGATGCTGAACCCGACGTCGCCGCTGACGCTGATCTTGGGACTTCCCACGGTGGAGATGCCGCCCACCGGGCCGAGATCGAGGTCGAAGTCGATGTCGAACTCGGTCGCGAAGAGTTCGTACTCGAGCTCCATGTCGAAGAGCAGCTCGTTGTCGACGAAGGAGAGGCCTTCGAGACCGATCGCGTCGATCGCCAGCTCGATCAGCTTCTGGGAGAGTTCCTGGGCGGTCGAGAAGGTCGGTGCGTTGTTGGCGTCGAGGAGCTTCGGCGTGTCGTTGCCGACGATCGCGTTGCTCGACGTGTCGCCCACCGAAAACGAGATATCGAGGGTTTCGGTGCGGGTGCCCGAGATGGTGATCGAGATCGTCGCGCTCTGGTCGCTCGTGAGCCGGCCCATCGCGGGGTCGAAGGCGACCTCGCCGTTGATCTCGAGGGCCCCCGTCTCCGAATCGCGCGAGTCGTTGGTCGCGTTGCGCAGCCCGAAGAAGGAATCGCCGGTGACACTGCTGACCCCGAGCGAGGTGACGGTGCGATCGATCGCGACCAGGGCGAAGGTGCGCTCTTCTTCGCTCGAAGCCCCGAGCTCCGCCTCGATGACGCGGAACTCCACGAGCCCTTCGAGTTCGCTGCCCTCGAGCTTCTTGTTGAGATCGGTGATCAGCGCGTTGGTGTTGTCGCGGTCGAGGCCGTCGCCCCCGTCGTCGTAGAGGATCGCGTTGCCGAAGACGTTTGCCAGGTTGGTGAGGGCCGCGAGGCCGTCTTCGATCAGCGGCACGTCGAACTGGCGCAGCAGATCGCTGTCGTTGACGCGTTGCAGGCCGGTTCGGATCTCGCCCAGCAGCCGCACGAAGCCGGGGGCATCGATGTTCGCGAAGCGCTCGACGTCGCCGTCGAAACCCTGGAAGAGTTGATCGTCGCCGAGGGCGTCCTGGCCTTCGAAGACGCTTCCCGTGTCGAAGACGAGCTCGGGGTCGGCGTTCACCGGGTTGAGCGACGAGATGCTCGGTGTGAGGTCGCTCCCCAGGCCGACCAGCCCTTCCTTCACGCGGATCGGGATGTCGAGGGCGAGGAAGCTGTCCGAGGCATAAGCGTCGGCGTCGGTGCCGCTCCCCGTGAGCGTTGCGCGCAGGGCGATGAAGCCGTCCTGCCCGGTGCTTTCGTCGCCGTCGGAAACCTCGGCCCCGAGGAAGCCGATGTCGGCGGTCTTCCCCTGGTCGATGTTGCGCGTGAAGATCGAACGCGCGAGGTCGGAGTTCGCCCCGTTCGTGGGGAGATCGCTGATCGGGGCTTCGGGCGTATTGACGTTCGCGCCGACCGTGAGGTCTTCGAGGGTTGTCGTCGACGTCGTCGCGTCTTCGTCCGCGACCCCGGCCCCGTTCTCGTCGAGATCGACGGTGAAGCTGAGTTGCGCTTCGAAGGTGGCGTTCAGCTTGACGGAGACGTCGGACGCGAAGACCACGCCCTTTTCTGCGGCGAGGGTTCCGAGATCGACGTTGAACTGGCTCTCCCGCTCGCCTTCGTAGCGGAAGTTGTAGGTGAACGTGTTTTCGTTCGCGTCGTAGACGAGCTCGACGGGGTCGCGGTGTCGGATGGTCGCGGTGAAGGGGGTGTCGGCCGCGGGAAGCTCGGCTTCGGTGCCCTCGATCTCGAGGTTGAAGTCGTCGACGATCGAAACGATCGTGGCTTCGATCGCGCCGGAGCCCGTGTCGAGGGTGATGATTTCGCCTGCGGCGAAGCCGTCATCCGACCAGCTGCCCTCGGTGCGCGTGAGGGTTCGGCTCCCGGCCGTGCCCGTCGCCGTGAGGGTGCGCTCGAGGGTGAGTACCGAGCCGTCCCGATCGACGACGGCGTAGGTGCCGTCGTTGAAGTTCGTGCCGCTGACGGCGATCACGCTGTCGTCGTAGCTCGAATCCCAGTCCGCCCCGTCGTTGCGCGTGAGGGTGCCGCGGCCGTTCTCGCCGACGCTGAAGGTCACGCCCTCGTTCGCGCTGGCGTCGAAGGTCTCCGAGGGCGGTGCCGTGCCCGAAACGTTCGTGAGCGTCGCCGTGCTCGGTTGTTCGAGGCTGAAGGTCGAAACGCGGTAGGCCGGACCCGAGACGCGTACGTCGAGATCGCCGAGGCCCGTCAGTTCGTCGGCGAGGCCCTCCGGCGCGTGATCCACGTCCGGGTCGAAGCCCATCAGTTCGAAGCTCGTCGGCTCGCTGCCCACCGGCTCGACGTCGATGACCTTCAGCGTGAGCTCGCTGGCGGAGGTTTCGAGCACCTGGAAACCGAGGCGGGCGGTCTCCGAGCCCACGCTCGTCGAGACCTCGGTCACGATTGCCTTGACGCGGCCGTTGAGGTCGCTGTCGCCGATGATCGCGTTGATCTCCGTGGCGAGGTCGCTGAGCGACTGATTCGACGAGAAGGTCTTCCCCGTGATCTGCGCCGAGGTGCCGAGGGTGAAGGAGGGGAGGGTTTCGCCTTCCTTCACGGTGATCACGCGACCGTCTTCGGAGAGCTCGTCGATCGTGAACGCGCTCGCGGTGCCCGCGCCCACGATCAGCTCGATCGCCTGCCCCGTGTTGAAGCCGGCGTCGCGGAAGGAGGGATCCCCTTCCTCCACGAACAGCGTGCGAGCGACCGAGATCTGGCTGCCATCGCTGAGCGAGACGTTGCGGCGGGAGGGCAGTTCGTTCGCGTTGTCGTCGTCATCGTCGAGGAACTTGTCGAAGTCGGTCCGCGCGGGGGTGCCCGTGGCCTCGCTGTCCTTCAGGACGATGACGCGATCGTCGCCGGAGATGGCTTCGATCTCGAACTCGACCACGCCCGTGTCGCCCGTGTCCTCGGTGAGGTCGGTGCTCAGTCGGATCGTTTGGCCGACACGGAAACCGTCGGCCTTCCAGCCGCCGTCGCTGCGGCGGAGGGTCGCGTTGTCGTTGGATTCGCGGGTGAAGGTGAGGCTGGTCGAACTGCCGCTCGCGTGTCGCAGGGCGACGCCGACCATGGTGACGCTCGACTGCGCGGCGAGGCCGAAGGAGTACGAGTCGTCGTCGAGTTCGAGGGTGAAGCCGAACTCCGAGTGGTCGAGGTTCGTGGAAGCGATCACCGCACCGAAGAGGGTGCGGTCGAAGTTCTCGACATCGGTCTGCGTGAAGGCCGCAAGGCGATCGCGCAGGGTGTCGGTGGTCAGCCCGTCGCGGTTGGCCTCGATGTAGAGGATGAGTTGATCGAGGACGTCGTCGAGGTCGATCGCCCCGCCGAGGGTGACGCCGACGTTTCCCCGAATGCCGGCGAGGTCGAGGGCGAATTCGCCGCTCGAACCGAGGTTCACGAGCTGGTCGCTCAGCTCCTCGAGGCCGTTCAGGACCGACTGCACCTGGGCCGAGGTGAGGGTTCCTGCGGCGACGGTTTCGGTTTGCTCGATGAGTTCGGCCTGTGTGCTCGGAAGACCGGTATCGCTGTCGACGAAGAGCGGGAGGTCGCCTGCGACGGGCGCGGCGTAGCGAACGACGTCGTCTCCCGCGCCGCTGTCGGCCTCTTCGATGGTGAGGTCGGAAAGCGCGACGTTGCCCGATCCGTCGACGGGGACGTTCGAGAGGTCGTACGTGTCCCCACCATTGCCACCGCCGAGGGTGATCGAAGTGAGCGCCCCCGGGTCGAAGCCGTTGGCCACGGTGTAGCTGTCGGCGTCGTCACCTCCCGAGAGGGTGACCGTGCCGGTAAACGCGGTGCCGTCGCCCTCGAGGGTGATGACGTCCTCACCGCCCACGGTGTTGATGGTGATGTTTCCGGTGAAGTCCTCGGCGGCGTTCGCAGAGTCGAGGTCGAGGGTGATGGTGTCGACGTCGTCGCCGAGGGTGATGGTGACGTCCTCGCCCGAGAGGAGATCGAACTCGGTGTTCGGTGGGGGCGTGGCATTGTTGATGAAGGCGCCGCCGCCTGAAACCTCCAGCCGCCAGGTCTCGCTGCCGGGGACCGAGTTGTCGAAGTAGATCCGCACTTCGCCGTCGAAGGAGGTCGTGCCGAGCGGAAGAGTGAGCGCGCCGAGCAGACCGTCGAAGCCCGTGGCCTCGAGGGTGGGCGTTTCGATCTCGCCCGTCGCGAACTCGAGATCCCAATCGCCGCCCAGGTGCGCGGCACCCGTGAGATCGGTCGAAGCCGCCACGTCCACGCCCGCGAGTTCGGCCAGGGTGGTGACGAACTCGATGCCCACCTCGCCGTCTGCGACGTCGCAGCCATATAGAAGGAGGTCGCCGTCCTCGCCGAGGGAGTCCCGCAGGCCGGCGAGCAGGCCCGCGCGGGCGCGCAGGGTCTCGCTCGTGACCTTCGAGTTGCCGAGCGAGAGGCTGCCGCGCGCGCCGTGGGAGACCACGTGCATGGCGCCGACGCCCTGATAGGCGCGGGCGATCTCTTCGAGTTGTTCGAGGCCGTCGCGCCCCGCGTCGAGCACGACCACGGCGACGCCGCGCGCTTCGAGGGCGCGCGCCAGCTTCTCTGCGCGGGAGGGCTCGGCCGCTTCCTCGCTCTGCGCAGGGAGGAGGTTCGCACCTTCGCTCGCGTCACTGCCCGCTTCATCGTTGGACGGCGCGTCGTCGACTCCGGGTTCGCTGACGCAAGCCGCGATCTTCGCCTCGTCCGCGCACGCCGCTTCGACATCGCCGCCCACGCCTTCGAGCAGCGCCTCGAGGAGCGAATCGACCTCGGGGATGCGCGCGTCGACGACGATCACCTGGCTGGTCGAAGTCGATTGCGCGAGTTCCTCGATCAGGCCGGCCTGCCAGACGCGCTTGCCCAGGGCCCGAGCGGCGGCGTCCGGATCTTCGGGGGTCGTCGCGTCTGCGTCCGCATCGGCCTCGGGTGCAACGTCGGCCGACTTCTCCTGCGGATCGGTCGAAGCATCTGCTTCAGCCGCCTCGGTCGCAGTATCGACGGGGGCGCTCTCCACGATCGTGACCTGATCCGCGCGCTTCTTCGCCATCAGATCGCGCGTGATGCTGTCGAACTTGCTCGGCTCGCGAACCAGCACATTGTCGTGCACGGCGGTCTCGACGAGCAGCCGCGTGTCGACGCATTCGGGCGGGGGCGCCAGCAGGGCGTCGGGAACGAGGCCGACGTCCGCCGAGAGCAGCACGCGGGGTTCGAGGGCTTCGAGATAGGGGCGCTGGCGTTGGGGCTCGGGCGCGCGACGCTGCTTCGCGGCGCGCTCGCGGGCGACGGCCGAACGCGTTCGCTCTAGACCGCGCTTCACGCGTCCGATCAAGCGTTCCAATCCGTTTCGCTCTTCAGCCAATCTCCGGCTCTCCAACTATTCAGCTCTTGCAGCTGTTTCCGCTATGAGCGCATCACCCCTCATGGATCACGACGGTCCGTTTTCCTTCGTCGATTTTCAATCTTCCGGCTTCAGCCACTCCGATACGCGCTCGAGGTCTTCGACCCCGAGCACCCCGACATTCCGTTCGAGCGCCAGCACCGCGATGACGTACGTGTATCGGGCGCTCGTGTAGTCACGCATGCCTTCGTAGAACTCGCGCTTGGCGTTCAGCACGTTCATCACCGTGTCGACGCCGGCGTCCACACTCTTCTCGCGCGCGGCCACGGCTTCGGCCTGCACTTCGACCGACCGGGACAGCGCACCCAGACGGCGCGCCGCGGAACCCACGACCTGGAACGCGTTGCGAGTCAAGCGCTCGACTTCACGACGCTCCTGAACGAGGCGCTGCTCGTTGCGGCGCTTCAGGTCGGTCGCGCGTTGGGTGCTGAAGATTGCCGACCCTCCCGCGAAGAAGGGGATGTTTACGTTGATGCCGTATTCCTTGGTTTCGACCTGGGAGCCGCCTCCAAAGAGCGAGCCATCGGTATCGCGATTGTTGATCGAGGCGGTGAAGTCGACGGTGGGAAGATGGGCGCTGCGCTGTCGATCGATCTCGCGCTCCGAAGCCACGACCGCCTGGCGCTGGGCTTCGAGGTCGGGATTGCGCGCGATGGCCTGCTGCACCCACCGGTCGGGATTCGCCGGCTCGGGCAATGCGAGGGGAATGTTCTCGGCGAGAGGTCGCGGTGACGTATCGATCTCCCCCGTGATCTCGGCCAACGCCTGGATCGCGTCTTCGAGATCGGCCTCCGCGTACTCCTCGTCGGCACTCGCGAGCGCCGCACGCGCTTCCGCTTCGTAGACATCGGGTGCGGTGCCGAGACCCGAGTCGAGCCGGCGCTGTTGGTGCTCGGCCTGCTCCTGGAGCGACGCGCGTTCGGCCCTTCGCAGGTCGAGGAGAGCCTTCATCTCGAGCACGCCGAGGTAGGCCTTTGCGGAGCGGAAGATCAGGTCCTGGTACGCCGCGTCGAGTCGGGCCGCGGATTCCTTCACGGTGGCGCGGGCCTGGGAGACCTCGGCCCACTCAGTCATGCGGAAGATGGGCTGGGTCAGCGAGGCGCCGTAGGTCTTGATCGGGTAGGTGGTCGAACCGACGGCGAAGACGTCGTTGTCGCTGCTCTGGACCTGTTGTTTGTCCTTCGCGTAGCTGGCCTCGCCGGTGATCGTGGGCAACAGGTTCGACCACGCGATGCGCAGGGAACTCTCTTCGGCGAGCTGCTCGTGGGTGGCGGCCTGGAAGGTCGGGTCGTTGGTCTTCGCCAGCTCGAAGGTCTCGAGCAGGTCGCGGGCTTGGGCCGGGGCGGCCTGCAGCAGGCCCGACGCGAGAACGCCGAAGAACACCGCACCCGAGAGACGCCGGGCGCGAGGCGCGCTACCCGCGGGCAGCAGGAAAGAGAGAACGATCTGCGCTGTCATGCACACCTTCCGACCTGGTGGTTGTCGCGTTCGAAACCACCGTGTGACCGGGTTGGGGGGCGCACCCGGCGGTCGAAACCCGATTGCGTGCGGCGAACGCGCAGGTCAGTGCGCGGTGCTCACCGCAACATCGTCGTGCTGCTTGTCAGGAACTCTCTTGCGTTCGCTCTGCCATTGCCGGCAAAACGATTCCTTGCCTATCCGGATTTTTGTTCTATTTGAGGGTTGATCGCAAGTAGTATCCCAAACACTCATGGATCTTGCGCGTGCCTTCTGCGGAAGCCTCCGCTCTTCCGTCCCTCAAAGCCCTTTGGCAGGTAGCTCGTCTATGTCACAGAAATCGACTTTCACCGGCAACTCATGTCTACCTCAACGTGCGAGTCGAGAGAGGTGGCGAACGAGGGCTTCCGACCCGGGTCTCGCCTCCCACACGCGGCCCACGCGCGTGCGTTTTTCGTTGTGCCTCCATGTCACGATCTTGGGCTTCGTACTTGCCGCCGTGTTGCCGGCCGCCGCAGAGACGCCGCGTTCGTGGGGTGAAGTCGGTTTCATCAACCAGTTCAACGCCGACTTCGAGGACGACGGCAAATTGGACGTCCGCGGCGGCTATGCGCGCGGTGAAATCGTCGTGCGCGCGACAGATGACATCCACGTGCGGACCCTCGTGGGGTATCACGGGGTGGCCTACGAGTATTCGAGTCGCCCCACGATCGACGGCACCCGCTTCAAGCCCTGGAACACGATCCACGTCCTTCGCATCAACCCGATGGTCGGGTACAGCCTGCGCGAAGACATCAACCTTTTTGCCGGCCCGCTGGTGGAGGGGGCGATCGAGAACGGCGCCGACGGCGGGGACGGCGTCAAGCCGGGCGGCCACATCGGCGCCGAATGGCAGGTGGACGACACCCTGAAGGTCGGGCTCGGCATCCTGGGGGTGGCCGAGATCGAAGAGGGCTTCTGGCTGCAGCCGGTGCTGATCCTCGACTGGCAGCCTCGCGACGCCTGGCGGGTGACGGCTTCGAGCCGGACCACGCGGGGTGGCAAGTTCGAGGTCAGCCACCAGATCAACGACCAATTCGAGATCGGGGCAGGCGTGTCGTTTCGCCGCGAACGTTATCGCCTGAAGGAGCGGACACTTTCGACCACACCGCCGCCACCGGTCTTCCGCACCGGAAGCGAGGGGATCGGCGAGGACCGCGCCTGGGTGCCCGCCGGCCGCGTCTCCTATCTGCCGAAGTCCGCCTGGCTGAACGAGAACATCGGCCCCGTACGCATCGATCTCGAAGCAGGTGCCGCCGTCGAGGGTTACCTGAAGCTCGAAAGCGAGAAGGGCAAGAAGATCGAGAAGCTCGACTACGACGCCGCGCCCAACCTCAAGCTCTCCATCCACATCCCGCTCTGACGCTCCCGCTGCAACCCGCCGAGCGCCGTCACCTTCCGCGGTTCGATGGCACTCACTTCGCACTTCCATCCAGGCGTTCCGCGAACGCCACATTGCAGGGGACATCGCACATGGCCGAGAAGAAGCAGGCAAACGGCAACGGGGACGTCGGCAAGGCGCAGCCCAGGGTCAACTGGGACGACAGCAACATGGAGACGACGTACGCGAACGTCGTCAACGCTGCGAGCACGCGCGAAGAGGTCATCCTGCTCTTCGGTACGAATCAGAGCTGGAAGGGCGTCGAAGCGGAGGTCGATGTGCACCTCAGCAACCGCATCATCCTGAACCCCTTCGCCGCGAAGCGCCTCGCCATCCTGCTCGGCGGCGTGGTTTCGGCCTACGAGCAGAAGTTCGGGCCCCTGGGCGTCGAGGTGAAGAAGCAGTAGCGCTTCGCGCGTCAGCGCTGCGGCGCGATGCTGGGCGTCGCGAGCGCGTGCTTCTTCATGCGCTCGCGGTTTTCCTTCCCGATGCGGCGCACGCGGCCGTCGCCGGTCACGGCGGCGTGCTCGGTCCAGCCGCTGACCAGGTGATCGTCCCCGCGGTCGATCGAATACGCCATGCAGAGCGACGCGCCGCGCACCCACTCGAGCCAGGTGTGGATCTGGACGACGTCGTCGAAGCGCGCGCTGGCCGCGTATTCGGCGTGCACGTGGGTCGTGGCGTAGTGGATGTCGCGCTCGTAGATGTCCTTGTAGGGCTCGTCGTAGCGGTCGAGCCATTCGATGCGGGCGAGTTCGAACCAGCGGATGTAGTTGGCGTGGTGGACGATCCGCATCGCATCCGTTTCGAAGAACGGCACCCGGTGTTCGATCATCGCGACCGTCGCGCCCTCAGGGATGTTCGGCAAAGCAGCGGTCCTTGTACTCGCACCAGTCGCACAGGCGATTGCGCTGCACGGGGTACGCGCTCGCCGCTTCGATCTCGTTGATCACGCCGATCGTGTCGTCGCGCAGGGTGTCGAGCTGGTCGTTGGTTCGCGTCGAGGTGCGGAACTCGCGCTTCTGCAGGTAGTGCCACACCAGCCGGTACTCGCGGTCGTGGCCGAAGCGGTCGCGCAGGCCGAGCTGGTAGAGGGCGAGCTGGCGGTCGTTGTTGAGTTCCTTCTGCGACGGCATGTACTTGCCCGTCTTGTAGTCGTGGATCTCGATCGCGCCGTCTTCGTGCTTGACGATGCGATCGATCACGCCGCGCATCGCGTACTCGCCGTTTCCGTCGAGGTCGAACTTCACCTCCTCTTCGACCCCGAGGGTTTCGTCCTGGTCGAAGGGGTGGAATCGCTTGTAGTAGTACTCGAGGCAGCGCACGCCGATGTTGCGGTAGTAG
>JANQEL010000165.1 GCA_028278345.1 Myxococcota bacterium | reverse complement strand
TGCGCGGGCCCCGCGAGCTGCACCGTGTCGACGACCCGGTCGTCCCAGGACGCCCGCACGTCCCGGGTGCCCACTCCGTCCACGAACTCACCGGCGAGGAAGAGCTTCATGGGCTCTAGTTAGTGCGAGGGGACGGAATGGAAAAGGGGCCCCGAGGCGCGATGCCTGGGACCCCTTCGATTCGGACGTATCCGAAGAGCTACTTCTTCCGCAGCGTGCCGGTGGCCTCCTTGAAAGCCTTGGCAGCGCGGAACGTCACCTTCTTACTGGCCTTGATCTTGATCTTCTCGCCAGTCTGAGGATTCCGCCCCCAGCGTGCCGGACGATTGCGCACCGTGTAGATGCCGAGGCCCGGAACGTTCACGCGGTCCTTCTTCGCGCTCTTCGCGATGTAGCCAACGAGGTCCTCGAGCAGAGCGATCGACTCCTTCTTGGTCGCATTCTCGAACCGCGCCTGCACGATGTTGGCCCACTCCTTCTTGAACTCGCCTTGCGTCATTTTGTTTTCTCCCCGCAGAGAAGAAGAGTGTTTGTTTGTGAATCGACGATCGACGCGACCGCCGAAGCGGGCGTGTTTAGATCACACCGCGATCCACGGTGCAAGACCATTTCGCCTGTTTTTCATGCGGTCGAGAGCGCATACTCTATTCGTGGCCGTCGAGCCGAATGCGCCCCGTGTGTGACGACTCGATCGAAATCTGGACACCATGACTCGAAGATGAACACGCGCGATCTCATCCAAGCGGCGCGAAACGAAGCAGCCGTTTTCGATCGCGATGATCTCGCGGTGTTCGTCGTGCGCGGCGACGATCGGATCCGGTTCCTTCACGCGATGCTCACCAACGACGTGCACGGGATCTCCATCGGATCCGGAAACCACTCGTTGCTGCTCGACGAGAAGGGAAAGATGCTCGCCGAACTGCACGTGCTCGTGCGCGACGACGACGTACTGGTACTGACCCATCCCGACACGCGCGCGCCCGCGATCGAGAAGCTCGACGGGTTCGTCGTGGCCGACGACGTCGAGTTCGAGACGCTC
>JANQEL010000115.1 GCA_028278345.1 Myxococcota bacterium | reverse complement strand
GCTCGAGCATCATGTCGAGTCCCTTGCCCAGGGCCGAAACGTTGCCGAGGTTGCCGCCGGGGATCACCAGCCAGTCCGGCACCTCCCAGTCGAACTGCTGCACGATCTCGGTCGAGATCGTCTTCTGCCCCTCGATGCGCAGGCTGTTCATCGAGTTGGCGAGGTAGACGCCATCCTGCTCGGCCACCTCGCGCACGATCTCCATGCAGCCGTCGAAGTCGGTGTCGAGGGCGAAGACGATGGCGCCGTTCGAGACCGGCTGGATCAACTGGGCCATCGAGATCTTGCCCTTGGGCAGGAAGACGATGGAGGGGATGCCGGCCGAAGCCGCGTAGGCCGCCAGCGCCGCCGAGGTGTCCCCCGTCGACGCGCACGCCACCGCGGGGATCTCCTTCCCGCGCGCGATCATCTCCTTCACCATGGAGACCAGCACGGTCATGCCGAGGTCCTTGAAGGAACCGGTGTGGGAGTTGCCGCAGAGTTTGAGCCAGAAGTCTTCGACGCCGATCTCGCGCCCGAAGCGCTCGGCCCAGAAGAGATTGGTGTTGCCCTCGTACATCGAGACGACGTTGTCGCTGTCGATCTCGGGCAGCACCCATTCCTTCATGCACCAGACACCCGAGCCGTAGGGCCACTCGCTGCCGCCGCGGCGCTTCTCGAAGCGCTGCTTCCATTCTTCCGCGGTGACCTTCTTGAGCTCGTCCATGTCGTGAACGACCTGCAAGAGCCCGCCGTTCGCATCCGTGTAGACGATCTCGTCGAGGGGATGTCGCTCGTTCGGGTCTTCGAGACTCTCGAACCAGGCCTTGTACTGGGGCTTGTCGTGGGCTGCGGACATGGGGTTCTCCCGGAATGACGGCGCCTCTCTCGAGGTTGGGCCGCGGGATCAGAGGTCCTCTTCGACGCGAATCACGTTCGACGCGGCGGTGACTTCCGCCAGCGCGTCGATCGCCTTCAGCGCGTCGCGTACCCCAGCCTCGCGCACTTCGTGCGTCCAGACCACGACCGGCACCGAATCCTCACCCGGCGCCGCACCCTGCTGGTGGATCGACTCGATGCCGACGCCGTGCTCGCCCAGGGCGCCCGTGATCTTCGCCAGCACGCCCGGGCGATCGAGGGCCTCGATGCGCAGGTAGAAGCGGGAGACGAGGTCGCCCAGGGCGCGCAGGGGCTTGGGCACGAGGGTGGGCTGGGGGAAGGCCAGCGGGGCCACGCGCCCCGACGCACCGCGGTGCACCTCGCGCGCGATCTCCATCAGGTCGCCCACCACGGCGCTCGCGGTCGGCAGTTCGCCGGCCCCGGCGCCGTAATAGAGGGTGGGGCCCACCGCGTCGCCGCGAATCGCCACCGCGTTCATCGCCCCATCGACGTCGGCCAGCAGGCTCGCGCGCGGGATCAGGGTCGGATGCACGCGCGACTCGAGGGTCTCGCTGCCGTCCGGGGCCACGTGTCGCTTGGCGATGCCGAGTAGCTTGATGCGATAGCCATTGGCCTCGGCGCTCTCGAAGTCGAGGGGGGTGAGCTTGCTGATTCCCTCGGTGGGGATCGACTTGAAATCCAGGGTCGAACCGAAGGCCATCGAGGTCAGCAGCGCGAGCTTGTGCGCAGCGTCCACGCCTTCGACGTCGAAGGTCGGATCGGCTTCGGCGTAGCCGAGCTCCTGGGCCTGCTTGAGCACCACCTCGAAGTCGGCGCCGGTGCGTTCCATCTCGGTGAGCACGAAGTTCGTGGTGCCGTTCAGGATGCCGTAGAGGTTCTGGATCTGGTTCGCAGCGAGCCCCTCGCGAAGCGCGCGCAGAACGGGGATACCGCCCCCGACCGCTGCTTCGAATGCGACGTCGACGCCCTTCTCACTCGCCGCACCGAAGATCTCGTTGCCGTGCACCGCGAGCAGCGCCTTGTTGGCGGTGACGACGTGCTTGCCGGCCGCGATCGCGTCGAGACAGAGCTTGCGCGCGAAGTCGTAGCCACCGACCAACTCGATCACGATGTCGACGTCGGGGTTCGTGATCAGCCCCGCCCCGTCGCTGTCGAAGCGGATGGAGCCCAGGTCGACGCCGCGATCGGTATCGAGGTCGAGATCCGCCACGTGGACGAGATCCAGCGGAAAGCCCAGGCGCTGGGCGATCACGTCGCGGTTGTTGATCAGAACCTTGGCGACGCCGGCTCCGATGGTCCCGAAACCGACGAGACCCACACCTACACTTTCGCTTGCCATGACAACCTCTTGCTTCGTATGAAATCGTTGGGATCCGCCCGACGGGCGGAAACCGTCGGGACGCGCCGCGGATGCGGCCGGGCGCGTTCTCAGTCGCGCGGTGCCGCGTCGCGCAGGAAGCGGCGAATGCCCCGCACCGCCTGTCGAATGCGATGCTTGTTCTCGACCAGGGCGAAGCGCACGTAGCCCTCCCCCGTCTCGCCGAAGCCGATGCCCGCGGAGACCGCGACCTTCGCTTCCTTGAGCAACACCTTCGAGAACTCCAGCGACCCCAGGTGCTGGAAGGCTTCGGGGATGCGCGCCCAGACGAACATGGTGGCCTTCGGCTTCTCGATCACCCACTGGCCCTCGCCGGGCTGGGAGAGTCCGTCGCACAGGGCATCGCGACGTTCTTTGTACTCGCGCACGTTGTGCTCGACGATGTCCTGGGGACCGCGCAGAGCGCTGATCGTCGCGATCTGGATGGCCTGGGGCATGCCGTAGTCGAGATAACTCTTGATGCGCGCGAGCGCCCCCACCATCTCGCGATTGCCGCAGGCGAACCCCACGCGCCAGCCCGCGAGGGAGTGGCTCTTCGAAAGAGAGGTGAATTCGATCGCGACGTCCTTGGCCCCCGGCACTTCGAGAATGCTCGGCGGCTTGTAGCCGTCGTAGGCGATCTCCGCGTAGGCGAAGTCGTGCAGGATCATCAGGTCGTGCTCGCGTGCAAAGTCGACGACGCGCTGGAAGAAGTCGAGGTCGACGACCTGGCAGGTCGGGTTCGCCGGGAATGAAATCACCAACACCTTGGGCTTCGGCCAGGTGCGCTTGATCGCGGTGTCGAGGTTCTCGATGAAGTCGCTGTCGGGCGTCAGCGGAACCGCACGCAGATCACCGCCCGCGATGATCACCGAATACTGGTGGATCGGATACGCGGGGTCCTGACACAGAACCACGTCACCGGGACCGACGGTCATCAACACGAAATGGGAAAACCCCTCCTTCGCACCGATCGTCGCGATCGCTTCACCGTCGGGATCGAGTTCGACGCCGTGGTTGCGCGCATACCACTCGGTGATCGCCGCGCGCAGGTTCGGGATGCCGCGCGATTCGGAGTAGCGGTGGTTCTTCGGGTTGGCCGCCGCCTCGGCGACCTTCTCGACGAAGTGCGGCGGACTCGGCAGATCGGGGTTGCCCATTCCGAGGTCGATGATGTCCTCGCCGGCCCGCCGCGCCGCGCGCATCAGCGCGATCACCTCGCCGAGGGCGTAGGGGGGGAGGCGCTTGAGCTTGTTGAAGTCGTGGCGAAACGCTTTTTGCATTGGGAGGGGTCCGGGAATTCGTAGATCGGGCGGCAGGTTACAGGAGGTGGGGGGCTGGCGGAAGCTTCCGGGGGTGGGTGTGCGAGAACGCGCTGGGGTCGGGTAAGT
>JANQEL010000111.1 GCA_028278345.1 Myxococcota bacterium | reverse complement strand
GCGCCGCTACCAGCGCGCACTGCCGGCCATCCTGCGGCGCCTCGAAACCGAACAGGACAGCTTCGTGCGCGAAGCCATCCTGCACGGTCTGAGTCGGTTGGAGGCGTAGTCGCCGCGATGCCCCTGCGCTCCATATTCATCGAAATGAGCGACGCGGAGTACCGCATGTTCTGCGAAATGCTCCGCGAGCGGTGCGGTCTGCATTTCGGTGAGGACATGCGCTTTCTCGTCGAAAAGCGGGTGGGGCGCCGCGTCGAGAAACTCGAACTCGGGAGCTTTGCCGCGTATCACTATCACCTGCGAAGCGGCCGGGAGGGAGAGGAAGAGTTCTCGGCGTTGATCGACGAACTCACGACCAACGAGACCTACTTCTTTCGCGAGCGCCGTCAGCTCGATGCACTCATCGGGGAGATCATCCCCGAACAATTGCAGCGCAAACGGCACGCGGGGGAGCGCGGACCGGTCAACATCTGGTCGGCCGGGTGTTCGAGCGGTGAAGAGCCGCTCTCGATCGTGATGCTCGGCCTCGAGCGCGGCCTGCGCCCAGGCACCGACTTCCGCGTCTACGCCTCGGACATTTCGCGCAGCATGCTGAAGCGTTGCCGCAAGGGTGTGTACCGCGAGTCGTCCTTTCGGGAGACGGAAGATCCGCTGCGCGAACGCTACTTCCGGGAGAAGGAAGGCTTGTTCGAAGTGGCGCCGGACGTTCGCAAGGAGATCGACTTCATCCAGGTGAACCTCCTCGATCCCGCCAAGGTCGCGCTCCTCGGTCGCATGGACACGATCCTGTGTCGCAACGTGATCATCTACTTCGATCTCGAAACGAAGAAGCAGGTGATCTCGACCTTCCACGACAAGCTGGTGCCGGGGGGCTACCTGCTCCTCGGGCATTCGGAGTCGCTGATCAACGTGACGAACGCCTTCGAACTCTCGCAGCTGCGCGACGATCTGGTCTATCGACGACCGGGTCTCGGCAGCGAAGTCGCGGACCCCTGGCAGAACCTCGCCAGTGCGGCCATCGAGGATGTCGAGGCCGACGAAGGTTCGCCGGTCGAAGGAGAGGACTCGTGAATCAGGGCGATACCATCCGCGTCCTCGTGATCGACGACTCGGCCTTCAGCCGACGCACGATCACCCGCATGCTCGAGTCGTCGCCACTGGTGCAGGTGGTGGGCTCGGCGCGCGACGGGGAGGAGGCGCTGCGCAAGGCGTTCGAGCTGACCCCCGATCTCATCACCCTCGATCTCGAGATGCCGCGCATGGACGGTTTCACCTTCCTGCGGCTGCTGATGGCGAAGATGCCGGTCCCGATCATGGTGATCAGCAGCCGCTCCGGGGAATCCGACGTCTTCAAGGCCCTCGACCTCGGCGCCGTCGACTTCATCGCGAAGCCCTCGGTCCGCGCCAACCTCGAACTCAACAACATCCAGGCGGAGTTGATTCGCAAGGTCCACGCGATTCGCGATCTGCGGATCGATCGCGTCAAGGCGCGCATCAGCGCTGCGCCGCCGGTGGTGACCGATGCCGTCGAACCCACTCCCGCCGAGGTGCCTCGCGAGGCTTCGAGCGTGATCGCCATCGGCTCTTCGACGGGTGGGCCGGCGGCCATCATGCAGGTGTTGGCGGCTTTTTCCGAGCCGCCCCCCGCCCCGATCCTGATCGCCCAACACATGCCCGAGGGGTTTACCGAGGGTTTCGCCGAGCGCCTGGATCGTCTTTCGACTTTCGACGTGCGGCATGCGGAGGGGGGCGAGGTGCCCATCCCGGGAACCGTGCTCCTCGCACCGGGCGGCAAGAACCTCGAGCTCGAATCGTGCGATGGCGAGATCCGCACGCTTCTCACGGATAGCGAACCCGGCGAGAAGTACGTGCCTTCGGTCGACCGTCTCTTCTCGTCGGCCGCCGAACACTATGGCGCGAAGCTCCTCGGCGTCGTGTTGACCGGCATGGGCGATGACGGTCGACGCGGCTCGCTGGCGATCAAGAATGGCGGCGGCCGCGTGATCGCCGAGAGCGAAGAGACCGCCGTCATCTTCGGCATGCCCGCCCAGGCGATCCGGGCCGGTGCCGTCGACGAAGTCGTTCCACTCCATGCAGTGCCCGCTGCGATCCAGTCGGTCGTGGCGTCCGACGAAGCGAAGCGGGCGAGAGGAAGGGGGTCGCGATGACCCGCGATGACGAAAACGAGAATCCGCAGGGCGAAGGTCGCGGCGAGGCGGTGCTCTCGATCTTCAAGCGAGGGGCGGAGTTCACCAAACAGCTCCTCGCGGAGAACGAGAACCTGCGCAAGGAATTGCGCGACCTCCACGAGCGCCAGAACGAGGCCTCCCAGTGCCCCGATCAATGGGAGCAGCTGCGTCAGGAGTTGAAGCAGCGCATCACCACGCTCGAGGAAGAGAACCAGCGCGTGCGTGATCAGCTGAACGAAGTGGAGAGCGAAAACCACCACTTCGCCGAGCGCTATCTCGAGATCGAAGAGGAGAACAACAACCTCGCGAACCTCTACGTCGCGAGTTACCAGCTCCATTCGACCCTCGACGCGGGCGAAGTGCTGAAGGTGATCCTCGAGATCGTGATCAACCTCGTGGGCGCCGAGATCTTCGCCGTCTACGTCTACGACGACAAGAGCAATCGGTTGCAGCCTGTTGCTTCCGAAGGTCGTCCACTCGAAGCGTTCCCCCTCGTGCAGAAGGGCGAGGGCTTCGTGGGCGAGTCGATCGAGAGCGGCGAGGTCGTCACCAGGGAAATCACCAGCCCCGACGGCGAGAGCCCCGTGGTTTGTATTCCGCTTCACGTCGACGAGCGCCCTGTGGGTGCGATCGTGATCTACAGCCTGCTGCAACAGAAGCCCGGCTTCTCGCCGCTGGACCACGAGTTGTTCACCCTGCTCGCGGGTCACGCGGCTACGGCGGTCTTCGCTTCGCAGCTGCATTCGCAGTCGAAGCGCAAGCTCACCACCATCCAGGGTTTCATCGACCTTCTGACGAAATAAGCGGCAGCGGGGGCCGGGCGCGGGTTCGGTCGAAGGAGTTCAACGTGGCGAATCAAAGAATCCTGATCGTGGAAGACAGTCCGACGATGCGGCAGTTGCTCGTGTTCGCGCTCAAGCGCATGAAGAACATCGACATCGTCGAGGCCCAGGACGGCATGGATGGCTTGCGCAAGGTGACCAGCGATCACTTCGATCTGGCCTTGATCGACATCAACATGCCGGTGATGGACGGGCTCAAACTGATCAGCCTGATCCGCGGGGACAAGAACCTCGAGCAGATGCCGATCTGCGTGATCACGACCGAGGGGGCCAGCGAAGATCGCGAACGCGCGATGGGGCTGGGGGCCGACGAGTATCTCACCAAGCCCATCCAGGCGAACAAGGTGCTCTCTGTCGCGAAGGGTCTGTTGAAGAAGGAATAAACGGGGTTCTGCTCTCGTAGATCTCTTGGACGCGGTGCTATAGATGCCGGCGTGACGCACCGACTTCGCGCCGCTTCACCATTCGCGATCATCCTGTGGATCGCCGTCGTCACCTCCGGCTGCGGTTATCGCTTCGTCGGGTACGCGCCGAGCCACGAGGGCGATGAACCGCGGCGCATCGCCGTCGTCACCCTCGAGAACGACTCGTACGAGCCGGGCATCGAGTTGATGGTGTCCCAGGCCCTGCGCCAGGAGATCCTGGGCCGTGGCGGGCTCGACCTCGTCAGCCCGGGCGAGGCCCCGGACTACACCCTGCGCGGCCGGGTGCTCCCCGTGCAGACCCGCAGCCGCAGCTTCACCGGCGACGTCCTCGCCCGCGAGTACGAAGTGACCCTGCGCTTCGAGGTGCGGGTCGCGGGTGGGGCGGGTGGGGCCCTCGAGGACGCCCAGTACGAGGCCCGGGAGCTCTACCTCGCCAGTGCCGACGTGGCAGTGCTGAGAAAGAACCGCCAGGAGGCGTTACGCTATCTGAGTGGCCTGCTCGCACGGCGTGTTCACGACGCACTCGATCGCGAACTGCTGCGCGTGCACGAGGCCAGTCCGTAGGGCACGGCTCGTCGTGGTCGTGAAGGTGGTCGTGAAGGTGGTCGGGAAGAGAGGAGCGGGGGTCGGGTGACCGGCGCAGAACTCCAGCGTGAGCTCAAGAAGGGCAAGATTCGCCCGGCGTATCTGCTCGCCGGCGAAGAGCCGCTGCTGCGCGACGATGCGCTCGCGGCGATTCGGGCGGCGGTGCTCGACGGTTCGGCCGACGACTTCAACCTCGACCGACTCGAGGGCGCGAAGACCTCCGGCGATGCCCTGCGCGATGCCGTACGCGCCTTGCCCGTGATGGCCCAGCGCCGGCTCGTGATCCTCGTCGACCCCGAAACCGCGCGCGGCAATACGGGCAAGGAACTGGCCGCGGCGCTGGCCGAAGTGGTGGGCGAACTCGCCTCGCAACAGGAGACCGTGCTCGTCGTGACGGCGAGCAAGGTCGACAAGCGGCTCGCCTGGGTGAAGGCCTTCGGCGATCCGGCGGCGATGATCCCGTGCGATCCGCCGAAGGGGGCCAAGGCCGTCGTCTCCTTCGTGAACGCCGAAGCCAAGCGGCAGAACGTCGTGCTCGACAGCGGCGCGGCCGAGATGCTCGGCGAACGCATCGGCCCGCAACTCCTGATGCTGCGCCAGGAGATCACGAAGGTGGCGCTATTGGCGGGCGAAGGCGAAACGGTCTCGAGTCGCCACGTCGAAGCCTCGACGAGTCATCTGGCCGAGGATTCGATCTGGGATCTGATGGACGCGATCGGCGATGGGCGCAGTGCGCTGGCGTTGATGTTGCTCTCGCGCATGGCGGGGAAGGGCGCCGCGGAACAAGCCGTGCTCGGTGCATTGGCGGCCCACTTCCGCAAACTGGCGCGCGTGCACAGCGGGGGCAACGTGGCCGGGCCCCCGTTCGTGGTCAAGAAGCTGCAGCGCCAGGCGCGGCGCTTCCGCGGCACGCGCTTGATGCACTGCCTCGAAGCCATCCATGCGACGGACACCGCACTGAAGGGCGCCAGTGCCATGCCTCCCGAGATGGCCCTCGAAAGGCTGGTGATCGGCCTTTCGGGCTGAGCCGCCCTAGCTGGAAAGGGCGTTGAGCGCGCGGGCGAGGCGGCTGATCTGGCGGCTCGCCCGGGTCTTCGGAATCACGCCCTTGGTGGCGGCCTTGCGGATCGAGCGCTCGGCGGCGGCGAAGTTCGCCGTCGCGGCTTCGGCGTCGCCCGCGGCGACCGAGGCCTTGAAGCGCTTCACGAGCGTGCCGGTGCCGACCTTGATGTGACGATTGCGCGCGCGGCGGCGCAGCGATTGTCGATGTCGCTTGATTGCAGATTTGTGCGTGGCCAAGGCCGTCTCCCGTCTCGCATACGCTCAGATACGCCCAAACACCTGGGCGGGCGCCCGGTGGATTGGCGCGCCGGCCGGCAGCCGGGCTGCCAGCGGGCGCGCATCCTAGCCGGAGGGCCCCGCCGTGTCGATCCCCGAGGGCCTGCAATTCCGCCTGTTTGGCCCCGTCATTTCTCGTCTTCGGTTCAGGCCGTCGGCCGATCCGCCGATGTTCGGAGGGCATCGGATCGATGCGGAAGGATCTCGCTTTGTCTTCGACACGGACGGCTCGGGCCCGGGGTTTTGCTCTCGCACTGGCGATCGCGCTGGTTTCGTGGGGCTCGGTTTCCGAGGGCCGCGCTGAGGCTCTCCCCGCAGGGGATGTCGCCGCGGCCGCTGTCGCTCTCGACGACGAGGGCGCGCCCCAGCGCCCGCCGACCCCGGAAGAACAGGGCTTTCGCAGCGAGATCGAACGCGCCTGGTTCGGGACCGACGAGGGGCTGAACGACGCCGCGACCCGCGCGCGTGCCGCCGCCTTCGCGCTGGGCGTGAAGAACCTCGACGCGGCCGCCCGCGCATTGATCGCCACCGACGATCCCGAGAACGCCCTCGCCAATGCCATGTTGGCGGTTCGCCTCGCCCCCGATCTTCCCATCGCCCACATTGCGCTTGCGCGCGCGTACTTCGCGGATGGCCAGACGATGGACGCCGTCGACCAGACGACCAGCGCCGTGATGGCGATCTTCCGCAACTTCGAAGCGATGGCCTGGCTCACCGGCTCGTTGCTGTTGATGGTGGCGGCCGTGATGGTCGTCGCGCCCCTCTTCTTCATCGTCTTCGTCGCGATCAGCGTGTTCGGGCGGGCGTCCCACGACCTGGGTGATCTGCTGACGAACAAGATGCCCGAGTTTGCACGTGCAGCGTTGCTGGGTTCATTGCTCCTGGTACCCATCGCCCTCGGTGAAGGGGTGATGGGCCTGGTTCTCGTGTTGTTCACCCTGGCCATGCTCTACGGCACGCGGCGACACCGCATGGCGCTGCTGCTCGCGGTCGTGATCTTCGTCGCCGGGCTCTACCCGGTGGCCCGCACGGCGGGAACGGCACTCGTCGCCCTCGACTCGGACCCCGTGGCCAGCGCAACGATGGCCGTCGTGCAGGGCATCGAGAGCGAGCACGATGTCGCGCTACTCGAGGCGGCCAGCGGAGAGGAATTCCTCGCTCAGCACATCCTGGCCGTGCGCGCGCGGCTTCTCGGTCGCACCGCCGAGGCCACCGACCGATACGCCTCGTTGCACGCCGAAAACCCGCGCAACGCCGACGTTCTCGCCAACTACGCGAACCTGCGCTTTCGCAGCGGCGACGATGCGGCGGCGGTCGAACTCTACGAGCGCGCGGCGGCGCTGATCGACTCGGCGCGGGTGATGTTCAACCTCTCCCAGGCGAACGCGCGCCTGTTCCGCATCGAGGAATTCGAGGCGGCCCTGCGATCGGCCCAGGAACTCGACGCGGATACCGTGGCCGAACTCTCTCGCATCGGAGACTCCGACTTCGTCGCCGATCTCGGCTTTCCGCTCTCGGCCCTGCGCTCGCGCCTGCTCGCGGCCGCCAAGGCCCAGGGCACCACGCAGATCGCGTCGGCCTGGCTGATGCCGGGCTGGCTCGGGGAACATCCCGCACGCCTGCTCGGCGGGCTCGCCCTGGCCGTGGTCCTCGGCATGATGTTGGGCTCGCGCTTCGACCAGGCGAGCAGCTGCACGCGCTGTGGCAAGCGCATCTGCGGGCGCTGCGACGGTACGGTGTGGAACGCCGAGACCTGCGACGCCTGCCACCATCTCTTCCATCGCCCGGAGACCACCGATCCGAAGCTCCGCATGCAGCGCCTCTACGAATTGCAGGCGCGCGATGCACGCCTGGGCAAGCTCGCGCTGCTGGCCTCGTTGCTCGTTCCCGGCGCCGCCGGCCTGCTCGCGCGGCGTCCGGACCTGGGCTTCCTGGGCATCCTCTCGTGTTGCTTCGCCATCGTCTTCCTCGGCTGGCCGGGTGGTGCGGTTCCGGATCCCCTGGCCGTCGGCGAGGCGGGAACCCTGGCCTTTGCCGTCGCCGGGGGCTGTGCCTTGCTCTGCTACGCGCTGATCGTGACGGCGGGACTCATGATGCGGAGGCAGTTCTGATCATGGGCGTCGCATTGAACGGCAATCTCCAGGATTTCGGCATCGCCGAGGTGTTCCAGCTGATCGGACAACAGCGCAAGACCGGCATGCTGAACATCGAACACGCCGGCCGCGGAGTGTGCCTCGCCTTCGACGCGGGTTCGGTGGTGTGGGGCGCGCCAGCTGCGCGCGGCCTCGACGAGGTGCTGGGCCAGCGATTGATTCGCTGCGGCTTCATGACCGCGGACGCCCTCACCACTCTCCATGGCGAGGCCCGGACTTCGGGGCGCCCGTTTCGAGCGCTGCTGGTTTCGCAAGGGGTGATCTCGAACGTCGATCTCGAAGCGATCGATTCGCTGATCACCCACGACACGATCTTCGACGTGTTGCGTTGGACTGAGGGCTCCTTTCACTTCAGCGCCCAGGCGATCCAGCACGACCGCCCGCCCGAGAAGCTCCTCGGTGCCGAGCAGATCCTGATGGATGGCCTGCGGATGGTGGACGAGTGGCAGACCTTCCGCGCGAAGGTTCCGCCGCTGGAGTCGATCGTCGAGCGCACGGGGGACGTGGCCGCGCACCGCGAACGCGTCGGCCGCGAAGGCGAGAGTCAGGCCGAATACTTCGAGCGCATCGTGCAGCTGATCGATGGGCGCATGAGCCTGCAGCGGGTGATCGATCTCTCGCGCCTCGGCCTGTTCGACGCGACCCGCGCGATCGCCGAACTCGCCGATGCGGGTCTGATCACGACCGTCGAGAAGAAGGGGCCGCAGGTTTCGCCCGACGCGGCGATCCGACCGGGGCACAGCGCCGGTCAGCAGGCCCTTCGCGCGATCGCCGCGGTGATCCCGGTGGCCCTCCTCGGGGGCCTCGTCTACCTGATTGCCCAGCAGGCGGTGGGGACCGGGGCCAGTCGCATCGAGGCCTTCCCGATAGAGCGCCGGGTGCTCGACGATGCCCGGACGATGTTCGAGAAGCGCCAGATCCGACACGCCCTCGAGGCCCACCGCTATCGCACGGGGAGTTGGCCCGCGCGCCTCTCCGACCTCGAGGCCGGGGACTTTCCGGGGGGCGGCGCGATGGCAGGCGATCCAGAGGCTTCGTACTATTACGAGCGCGGCGAGAGCAACATCATCCTCGTCGCTCGGGAACGGTGATTACGCGGCACTTCAAGCCACAGATCGCTCGACATCGCAGTCGACATCCCCGTCGACGCGAACCCTCCCGACCTCGTTCTCAAGCGCCCCTTCATTCGCCTCCGTTGCATCGCATGCGCGATGAACGTCCGGGAGCCTCGTCTGGCCAACCCTGCTGAACCGACCCAACGCAGCATCACCTTCGACGACAACCACGCGGCCGCGGCCCTGTACGGAGATCGTGAACGCCACCTGCGCCTCGTCTCGGCGCAACTCGGGGTGAAGGTGCACGCGCGGGGCAACACCGTGCGACTCGAAGGGCGCGCCGAAGACGTCGATCGCGCCTACAACGTGCTCGACGAACTCTACGGCCTGGTGAAACGCGGGCAGACGCTGCGCCCCGTCGATGTACGTGAAGCCTTGCGCATGCTCGAGCAGGATCCGGAGACGAACCTCTCCGAAGTGACGCGCGACGTGCTCGACAGCGTGGGCTCGCGTCATCGCATCCGCGCGAAGAACCTCTCCCAGCGCAAGTACGTCGAGTTGATCCGCGAGAACGACATCGTCTTCGCGACCGGGCCGGCGGGAACGGGCAAGACCTATCTCGCGATGGCGATGGCGATCGCGGCCCTCAACCGTCAGGACGTGAGTCGGGTGGTGTTGACGCGCCCCGCGGTCGAAGCGGGCGAGAAGCTGGGCTTCCTGCCGGGCGATCTCGCCGAGAAGGTGAACCCCTATCTGCGCCCCCTCTACGACGCGCTGCACGACATGATGCACTTCGAGAAGGCCGGCCGCCTGATGGAGCGCGGCGTGATCGAAGTGGCGCCGCTTGCCTTCATGCGCGGTCGTACCCTGAACGACGCCTTCGTGATTCTGGACGAAGCCCAGAACACGACCCCCGAGCAGATGAAGATGTTTCTCACGCGCCTTGGGTTCAATTCGGTGGCGGTGGTGACCGGGGACATCACGCAGAGCGACCTCGGAGCCGATGCGCGCAGTGGCCTGGTCGAGGCCCTCGAGATCCTGCGCGACGTCGAGGGGATCGGCTTCACTTCGTTCACCAAGCAGGATGTCGTGCGGCATCCGCTGGTGCAGTCGATCGTGCGGGCGTATGAAGATGCCGAGCGCGAGCGGGGAAACGGCGAGCGCGATTCGTGAGCGTTTCGCTCCTCCCTCCCGCACCCGAACTCGACGTCGGGCGCCTCGATCTGCGCCGCTTCGAGAAGCGCGCACGCAAGGTGCTCTCGCTGCTCGGGCATGCGCGTAGCGAGCTATCGATCAGCCTGGTCGGCGATGCGGAGATACGCGAGTTGAACCGCGACCACCGCGGCCGGGATCGCGCGACCGACGTGCTCTCCTTCTCTCTCGTGGAAGGCGATCACGCGGACTTCCGCGGCAACCTGCTCGGCGATGTCGTGATCTCCCTCGATACGGCACGCCGCCAGGCCCGGGCGCGCAAGCGCGGCCTCGACGAAGAGGCGGCGCGTTTGATGATCCACGGCGTGCTGCATCTGCTCGGCCACGACCACGAAGCCGACGACGACTACCGGCGCATGCGCGCCGAGGAGCGAAGGCTCTCGGTGGTGCTGCGACAGTGAGCGGAACCCGGGCGCTGGGGCGCCGACGCGTCGCCGCACTGGCGCTGTTCGTCGTGCTGCACGTGTTCAGCTTTCCCCAGGTCCTTCCCTGGGTCGCTTCGCCCGTCGAAGGCGGAACCCTCTTCGCCGTGCTGGCGTTCGCGGCCCTGCTCGTGGGCATCGAGGGGCTCGCGCCGGGCCGCGCGTTTCGCGTGGGCTTCGCGGCGAGCCTCATCGCCCATCTCGCGATCTTCCACTGGTTCGCGGTGGCGACGATCGTCCACGGCGGGATGACGCCGTGGCTCGGGGCGCTTGCGCCGCTGCTACCCGCCGCGTTCACGGCCACGTTCTCGGCCGGCTTCGCCGCGCTCTTCGCAAGTGTGCCCGCGAGGCATGTCCTCCTCCCGATCCTCGCCGCTGTGACATTCACCGGTGTCGAGCAGCTGCGTGCCGTCGTCCTGGGTGGGTTCGGCTGGGCGAGTCCGGGTTACGCCGCGTGGCAGAACACGGCCCTGCTCGGGCTGTCGCAGACCGCGGGCGTGCATGCGATGACCTTTGTGATCGCGCTCTGCGGGGCCGCCCTGGCCCGGTTCGTCTCGTTTCGGCGGCTCGACGCCGGTGCGAGCGCCGGCTTCATCGCCGCCCTCGTGCTCATCGGCGTGGGGGCGGTGCTCTCCGCGAGCCCGACGCGCGAAGGGGAGACGATTCGCGTGGCGGCGATCCAGGGGAACATCGACCAGCGCGAGAAGTGGAGCGAAGCGCGCCTCGAACGGAACCTCGATCGCTACCTGCGTCTTTCGCTTCGCGCCGCGGCCGCAGGTGCCGAACTCATCGTCTGGCCCGAGACCGCGGTGCCGGGCTTCTTCGAAGTCGATCCGCGCATGCGCGAACCGATCGAGGCCCTGGCGCGCAAGTCCCGCGCCAGCTTCGTGATCGGCGGCGCCGGGGTTGCAGTGACGCCGCTGCCCGACGGAGATCGTCTCGACGCCATCTACGACAGCGCCTTCGTGATCGACGGTGCGGGTCACCTGCTCGACCGCTACGACAAGACGAAGCTCGTGCCGTTTGGCGAGTTCGTTCCCCTGCGCTCGTGGTTCGGCGAGTACTTCGAAGCCCTGGCTCGCGGCCTGTCGAGCCGCGACCTCACGGCGGGTGCGGCGCCGCGCAGCGTCGAGGTGCCGTTCCTGTCGCGCGACGAGCCCCTGCGTGTGGGCGTCCCCATCTGTTACGAGCTGGTGTTCCCCGACGCCGTGCGGCGCATGCCCGCCGATGGAGCCGGGCTGCTGCTCGGCATCACCAACGACGCGTGGTACGGCCGCACGGGCGCGCGCCCGCAGTTCCTCGCCATCACCGCGGTGCGCGCGGCCGAAGCGAGAACGCCGCTGGTGCGCGCCGCGAATACGGGGATTTCCGCCATCATTGACGAGCGGGGGCGTGTGCGAAAACAATCGCGCTGGGACGTGCAGGATGTCCTCGTTGGTGATATCTCCCCGCTGCCTCGAGGGGGGGCGCGCAGCATCTACGCGCGATACGGCGATCTCTTCGCCTGGGCGTGTGCTGCGGGAGCGATCCTGCTCGCTGTGGGGCGTGCCGCCTCTACAGCCAGGGAACGCAAGAGAGAGACCGGAGACCGACCGCGATGAGTGAACAGACCGCCATGCTCGATGCCAGCGAGCTCGCCGACCGCCTGCAACGCCTGCGCGGCCGCTTTGGTGAGTTCCGGGGGCGGCTTTGACCTCGCGGGCCTGCGCCATCGCTTCGAAGAACTCGAAAACGAGTGTGCGCGTCCCGATCTGTGGGAAGACCGCGAGAACGCCGAGCGCGTAAACCGCGAGAAGACCCGGCTCGAAGACGAACTGCGCTTCTACGACAAGATCGAGAGCGACCTCGACGACGCCGAGGTGCTGCTCGACCTCGCCAACGAAGCCGACGACCCCGAGACCCGCGCCGAGGTCGTGCCGAAGCTCGAAGACGTCGAGCTGGCCCTCGAAGACGCCGAGCTGCGGCAGTTGCTCGGCGGCGAGCACGACGCCAGCAACGCCATCCTGTCGGTGAACTCCGGGGCGGGCGGCACCGACGCCTGCGATTGGGCCGAGATGTTGATGCGCATGTATCTGCGCTGGGCCGAACGCAAGGGCTACAAGGTGCAGATCCTCGACCTGCAGCACGCCGACGAGGCGGGCATTCGCAGCGCCACCCTGCAGATCGAAGGCCCGAACGCCTACGGCTATCTCAACTCGGAGCAGGGCGTTCACCGGCTGGTGCGCATCTCGCCCTTCGACTCCCAGGCGAGGCGACACACGGCCTTCGCCAGTGTCACTGCCGTGCCCGAGGTCGACGACGACATCGACATCGAGATCGACGAGAAGGACTTGCGCGTCGACACCTATCGTGCGAGCGGCGCTGGCGGCCAGCACGTGAACAAGACCGATTCGGCCATTCGCATCACCCATCTGCCGACCGGCATCGTGGTGCAGTGTCAGAACGAGCGTTCCCAACACAAGAACCGCAGCTCGGCGATGAAGGTGTTGCGCGCGCATCTCTTCGAACGCGAAAGGCAGCTCCAGGCCGACAAGCTGGCCGAACTCACCGGCGAGAAGCGGGAGATCGGCTTCGGGAGCCAGATCCGCTCCTACACCCTCCACCCCCAGCAGAGGGTGAAAGACCACCGCAGTGACTTTGAAGTGGGCAATGTGAACGCCGTGCTCGACGGCGATCTCGACCGGCTGATCCACGCGACCCTGCTTCACAAATCCGCTGACGCCGGAGCTCCGACCCAGGACCAGTAGGCGAGGGTGATCCCGCCCCCGGACCGGGGAACCATCGGGGTCTCGCGGCCGTCCCATGGGGAGCGTTTCGAGGAGGCCGGAGCGCACTGAATCCCGGCCGCCCCGAGACCGTCGTAAACACGCGTCAGGCGTTCCCAAATGGCGGGAAACGTTGTAGAAATTGGGCGGCTTCGCGGGGGCGATGCGCCCTGCGACCCGTTCCCTGGCGCCCTTCGACCGCGCGACTCGTTCGAGTCGCCCTTACTCACAACCACCCACCCAACCGACGAGCGCTTCCGCCCACCCCCAGGGCCGCCAGCCTTCGAGATTCGAGACGCGTGATGGAAATCGGTTCTGGGATCGGGGCGACGTTCGTCACCGTGGGCGCATCCGCCGCATTGGCGTTCATCGTGGTGTTGATCCTGGCGATCGCGCTGGTGGCGTTGCTCTACCTGGGCTCGGCGGTGGTGGTGCTCGAGCGGTTCGCGCGGGTGAGTTCGCGGCTCGGCTGGGCGCTCTTCTTCGGGCTGGCGGTGAGTGCCCTGTGCGGCGTGCTCGCGATCGAGATCGGCCAACCCGAGCTCGGCGTGCGGCCCTGGGCCGAGTGGGGGGAGGCGTTCATTGCGATCGCGGGTCGTGCCGCCGTCCTGGCCTTGATCGCCATTGCGGTGATGCGCTTCGTGCTGCGCCGACTCGACGGGCGTCCGCTCGGTCTCGCCGTGCTCGCGCTTTCGAGCTTCGGGCTCTCGCTCTGGTGTGCGGTGTTGATTCCCGTGACCTGGATGATCGCGCTGCCCTTCGTGGCCGGCGCAGCCGGCGTCTGGCTCGCCATGCGGCGTCGCGCGCGGGGCGGGGAGGGCAAGCTCGGCGAACTCGAAGCCGTGCTGCGCGCCTTCGCGCTGCCCTGGATCGCGGGCCTCGCCAACCTGCTGTTGCCGGCGGCCGCCCAGGAGACCGTCGCGATGGCGGGGTCGGGTTTCGTCTCGCTGTTCGGCGTGGTCGTCTTCCTCGGTCTGCTTCCGCTCGCGGCGGCGGGGCTCGTCGAGATGCGCCACTCGGTCGAGTGGTTCATCGCCCTGCGTTACCTCGTGGCGAAGCGGCGACAGGTCTTCATCTCCGCCATCACCGCGATCTGCGTCGGCGGCATCGCGGCTGGTGTGTGTCTGATCATCGTCGTGCTCTCGGTGATGAACGGCTTCGAAGCGACCTGGCGCCAGGAGATTCTCGGCAATCGCGCGCACTTCACCGTACACAGCGGAACGGGCTCGTACACCGGTTACGACGACGTGCTCGAGGTCGTGCGCGGGGTCGAGGGGGTGATCGGCGCTTCGCCCTACCTCGACGCCCAGGGGATGGTGCGAGGACGCTCGGGAGACATCTTCAGCGTGCGCCTTCGCGGCATCGACCCCACGACCGTCGCCGACGTGACCGATCTGCGTGAAGACATGGTGACCGGCTCGCTCGACCAGATCGCTGCGACCGCCGAGGGCGAAGACCCGGGCATCATCATCGGCAACCAGCTCGCCGTCGCCTCCGGCGCCCAGGTGGGCGACGAACTCGTGCTGATCTCACCGGTCGGCGGGCCGCAGACGCCGCTGGGCCCGGCCCCGCGCCTCAAGCGCTTCCGCGTGGTGGGGATCTTCCAGTCGAGCTTCTTCCAATACGACGAGGTCTTCACCTACACCAGTCTCGCGGGCGCCCAGGATTTCCGGCGCACCGGCGACGTGGTGGACGGCATCGAAGCCCGCACCACCGATTTCTATCGTTCGCAACGCGTCGGCTCCGCTGTGCGCCAGGCCCTTGGTTATCCCTACTACACGCGCGACTGGAAGGAGTTCTTCCCGACCTTCTTCCAAGCGCTGAAGAGCGAGCGGGTGATGATGTTCCTGCTGCTCACCATGATCCTCGTGGTCGCCGCCTTCCTGATCGTCGCGACGCTCATCATGATGATCATGGAGAAGTCGAGCGACATCGCGATCCTGAAGGCGATGGGGGCCGAGGACGCTTCGATCGAACGCATCTTCGCGATCGAGGGCACGCTGATCGGCCTGATGGGAACGGCGGCCGGCGTGGCGGGGGGCATCGCGATCACGAATCAGCTGACCTGGTTCCAGGAGACCATCGAAGAACTCACCGGCATCGATACGCTGCCGGCCAGCATCTACCAGTTCTCGAGCCTGCCCTCGAGCGTCGATCCGGTGCAGATCGCCCTGATGGCCGGCATCGCCATGGTGCTCTCCCTCGGCGCAACGCTCCTGCCCAGCCGCCAGGGGGCGCGGCTCGATCCGGCGGAGGCGCTTCGATATGAGTGACGCCACCGCAACGGCTGCGAGGGAAAGCACCCCGCTGGTGCGCATCGACGGCCTGAGCAAGAGCTTCCAGACCGGCGACGGCACCCTCGAGGTATTGAAGAAGCTCGACTTCGAGATCGCCGCCGGCGATCGCGTCGCCGTGGTGGGGCAGAGCGGGGTGGGGAAGTCGACCTTCCTCCACATCCTCGGCACCCTCGATCATCCGACCGAAGGCAAGGTGTGGTTCCGCGGCGAGGACGTGTTCGCCAAGGACAACCCCGGGCTCGCGAAGATCCGCAACGAGTTCATCGGCTTCGTCTTTCAGTTCCACCACCTGCTGCCCGAGTTCA
>JANQEL010000095.1 GCA_028278345.1 Myxococcota bacterium | reverse complement strand
GGATCGCGCGGCCGGTCTGCCGGCTCGCAGCGCAGCGATGCGTCGCGGGCCGCACCGGCCGCCAGGTGCTTCAGCAACTGTGCCTGGATCAGTCGGCGCTTCGGCACCAGGCGCTGCGATAGCCCGTTCAACAGGATGAGGGTGCGGACCACGAGGGCGAAGTCGTCGGGGATCTTCTCGATGCGACTTGCCGCCATGATGTCGAAGAAGCTGTCTTCGCCATCCGAGTCGCCAATGCTGAGCAGCATGAGGGTGCGCAGGTGTTCGGCCTTGAGGTTCTTGACCTCGAAGCCGAGTTCGGCGGCGGCCTCGAGCGCGGAGGGCGAGTCGCCGACCATGGCCGAGACCATCATCTCGGCGAGCCTCCCCGCGAAGCCTTTCGGGAGCTCCTTGCACAAACCGTAGTCGAGCAGGACGATCGTCCCGTCGTCCTGTACGAGCAGGTTGCCCGGGTGCGGGTCGCCATGGAAGAAGTCGTACTCGAAGATCATCGAGCCGTAGAGATCTCCGATGCGCCGGGCGACGTTCGCGAGGGAGTGTCCCGCCGCCAACAGAGCATCCGTGTGTGAGACCTGAATGCCCTCGAGGTATTCGAGCACGATCACGTTGCCGCGGCAGAGGTTGGCGTGCACGGCGGGCACGACCACCTGGGGATCGCTCTCGAGGATCACGCCGAGGCGTTGGGTCGAGCGGACCTCGCGTTCGAAGTCGAGCTCGAGTTCGATGTTCGAGGTGACCTCTTCGACGATCGTCCGCAGATCGATGCTCGACTGGATCCTCTGGATCACCCGCACCACCAGTCGCAGCATCGACAGATCGGTGGGAATGATTCGCCGCACTTCGGGGTACTGCACCTTGACGGCGACGACGCTGCCGTCGTCGAGGGTGGCGCGGTGCACCTGGGCGAGGGAGGCCGCGGCGATGGCTTCGCTCTCGAAGGACGTGAAGGCCTCCTCCACGGGCCTGCCGAGTTCGCGCTCGACGATCGACTGGATCAAGGCGACCGGGCGCGGAGGAACCGCGTCGTGGAATTGACTGAGTTCGTCGATGAAGGGCTCGGGCAGGATGTCGGCGCGCGCGCCGCCGATCTGCGCGGCCTTGGTGAAGGCGCCGGCGAAGCCGAGTGCCACGTTGCGGATCTCGCGTGCGGCGAACGCATGCACGCGGTTCCAGTCGTCGCTCGTGGTGCGACCCCGACCGCGACGGTCGAGCCAGATCAAGCGCAGGTAGCGCGGCACGACGCGCACCAATGCCCACCAGACCCGGGCCGCGCGAACCGGCCGCCAATGCCGTGGATTCATGCGACGACGCCTTTCATCGATTCGTCGGGCGCGCCTCTCACTCCGTTCAAGAACAACTCGCAGATCGTCTTGGTGATGTCGCCTTCGGCCACCGGAAGGAACCGGCCCGCACCGAGGATCTCCTGGGTGAGGAAGACGGCGAGCACCATGCCGACCAGCGCGCGCACGGAGATCACGAGGTTGAGTTCTTCGGCGCGCGCAGCGCCGACGTGTTTCTCCAGGAAGCCGGCGAGGGCCGCGTTGCCCGGCACCATCAGGTGCTCGACGAAGCGCTGGGCCTGATCGATGTGGGTGGGCAGCTCGCGCATCACCACCCGCACGAGATCGCGGTGCTCGCACAGGTGGCGCCAGGCCCCGGCGACGAAACCGTGCACCGCCTCGTCGAGGGACTTGCTCTGCAGGTCCTCGATCAGGGCGAGGATGTTCGGGATCAGCGAGTTGCGTCGCAGCACGTCGAGGAGCAGGGCGTCCTTGCTGTCGAAGTAGAGATAGAAGGTGCCCTTGGCGACACCGGCCTCGCGGGCGATCGCCGCGACCGAGGTCTGGTCGAAGCCCTTCTCGGCCCAGAGCCTGAGGGCCACGTCGGCGAGCTCCTCGCGGCGGGCCTCGTAGAAGGCGTCCCTTTCGCTGGCGGCGATCTTCGGCACGCCCTAGATTATGACCAACCGGTCGGTCATTTTCAATCGGCGCCCATCGCTCCAGGGAGGAGTCCCGCATGTCTTTCGCCACTTCGACTTCCGAGATCGACTTGCCCGAGCATCCGCCGCCTTCTTCCGCTGGTTCGTCTTCTTCGCAGTTCGATCTCTTCCTGCCCCTGCGTTCTGCCGGCAACCTCGACGATCCGTATCCGATGTACGGCGTGATCCGCACAGTGCGCCCCGTGCTCGAGGTGCCGATCGAAGGTTGGAACGGGCCCGGCACCTGGTTGCTCACGCGCTATCGCGACGTGCGCGAGGTGCTGCGCGATCACCGCTACTCGGCGGATCGAACGAGTGCACCCTTCGTCAAGCACAACATGGATCGCCTGCCCGACTTCCTGCGACAGGCTGCTCAGGGTCGGCGTTCGATGCTGATCCAGGATCCCCCCGACCACACCCGCTTGCGCAAGCTGGTCAACCAGGCCTTCACGCGCCGTCGCATCGAAGCCCTGCGCGGGCACATCGAAGACCTGGTTCGAGACCTGCTCGACGATGTCGAGCGCAAGCTCGAAGGCTTCGACCTGATCCACGACTTCGCCGAGCCCCTGCCCGCCATCGTGATCGCAGAACTCCTCGGCGTGCCGCCGGAGGATCACCGCAAGTTCCGCGGCTGGTCGAGTCGCCTGATTCGCGCGGTGGGCACGGCGCAGGATTCGGATCGCGAGGCGGCCAGCGAGGCCAACACCGCCCTGATCGACTACCTGGCTCGAACCATCGCAGCGCGCCGCGCCGAACCGAAGGACGACTTGATCAGCGCGATGATCGCCGCCCAGGAGGAGCGCGACGCCCTGACCGAGGACGAACTCCTCGCCACGGCGAACCTGCTGCTGATCGCAGGCCACGAAACGACGACCAACCTGATCGGCAACGGCATGCTCGCGTTGCTGCGCGAACCCGAGCAGTGGAAGCGCCTGTGCGACGACCCGACGCTCGCGACCAGCGCGGTCGAAGAGCTGCTGCGCTTCGACGGCCCCGTGCAGGCCACGGTGCGCGTGGCGAAGGAAGACATCGCGATCGACGACAAGGTGATCCCCGAAGGCTCTCTCGTGCTCGTGAGCATCGGGGCGGCCAATCACGATCCCGAGGTCTTCGACGAGCCCGATCGTCTCGACATCACCCGCGACCCGAACCCGCATCTGGGCTTCGGCTTTGCGACCCACTTCTGCCTCGGCGCGCCGCTGGCCCGCCTCGAGGCCGAGATCGCCTTCCGCGAACTCGCCCGGCGCTTGCCGAATGCGCAGCTTCTCACCGAGGATCCGACCTATCGCGAGAACCCGGTGCTGCGCGGGATCGAGGGGTTGGAGGTGGGGCTGCAGTAGTCCGCGAGCACGGGGCGGATCACGCCCGACCCCGCGCTACGCTGCGCCGCCATGTCGATCTACCTGATTCGCCACGGACAGACCGCGGGCAACGCCGAGCGCCGCCTGCAGACACCCGATGTTCCCCTCGACGAGGCCGGCTTCGAACAGGCCCGGCGCCTCGGGTCGCGCCTGCGTGATCACGGGATCGTGCAGGTGGTGTCGAGCGACTACGCGCGCGCGCATCAAACCGCCGCGGCTGTCGTCGAGGCGACCGGTGCTCCGCACGACGTGGATCCGCTGCTGCGCGAGCGCAACTTCGGCGAGCTGCGCGGGCGGTTGTGGGATGACATCGGCCCGGATCTCTTCACCGAGCAGTTCGAACCGCCGGGGGGTGAGAGCTGGCAGGCCTTTCGCCAGCGGGGGCGCGAAGCCTGGGCGAGCATCCTCGTGCGCGCCGGCGCGCTCGGGGAAGAGGAACACATCGCGATCGTGACCCACGGCATGCTCTATCGCGTGCTCTTCTCCCAGCACATCTTCGCCGCCTCGGGCGAAGAAGCGCCGGCGCCGGGCAATACCGCGCTCAGCATCATCGACCCGGCGCCCCCGCACGAGGTCTCGCTCCTTGCCTGTACCGCGCATCTCGATTGAGCGCATCGCCTCATTCATGCCCACGACGAAGTTCTCGATCCTCGACCTCGCCCCGATCACGGAGGGCAGCAATGCGCGCGAAGCGCTGCAGCGCTCCCTCGATCTCGCCCAGCACGCCGAACGCTGGGGCTACACGCGTTTCTGGCTGGCCGAGCATCACAACATGCGGGGCATCGCGAGTGCGGCGACCTCGGTGGTGATCGGTCACGTCGCGGGGGGAACTTCGACGATTCGCGTCGGCGCCGGGGGCATCATGCTCCCGAATCATTCGCCGCTGGTGATCGCCGAGCAGTTCGGAACCCTCGCCTCGCTCTATCCCGGGCGTATCGATCTCGGGCTCGGTCGCGCACCCGGCACCGACCCCGTCACCTCCCACGCGCTGCGGCGGACCCTCGGAGGTAGCGTCGACGACTTCCCGCGCGACGTCGTCGAGTTGCAGCGCTACCTCGGGCCCGATCAACCGGGCCAGAAGGTGACCGCCGTGCCCGGGGCCGGGACCGAAGTACCACTCTGGATCCTCGGTTCGAGTCTCTACGGCGCCCAGCTCGCTGCGGTGCTCGGCTTGCCGTACGCCTTCGCGTCGCACTTCGCGCCCGCCCAACTCGAAGAGGCGGTCGAGATCTACCGCGAACGCTTCGAACCCTCCGAGCAGCTCGCCGAGCCCTACGTGATGCTGGGCTTCAATGTCTGTGCAGCCGAGAGCGAGGAAGAGTCGCGCTTCCTTCGCACGTCATCCCTGCAGGCCTTCGTGAACCTGCGCTTCGGAACCCCCGGGCCGCTTCCACCCCCCGTCGAAGGCTTCGAAGAAACACTCACTCCGCCCCAGCGCGCGATGCTCGATCAGATCGGCCGTTGCTCGGCGATCGGCACCCGGGAAGACGTGGCGAAGCAGATCGCGGCCTTCGTCGAACAGACCGGAGCCGACGAACTCATGCTCGTCTCGTCGATCTTCGATCACGCGAAGCGGCTGCGATCCTTCGAAATCACCGCCGAAGCGACGGGGCTGATCGAGAACTAGTCGATCGGGTGCCGCGTGAAGAGCATGAAGGTGACGTTCTCGAGGCAGTCGCTGTCTTCGACCTCCTCGGCGTCGTCGACCGAGATGAACTCTTCGTGATCCGAGTGGAAGAAGACGACGTTCAGGTCGAGTAGTCGCGCCATCGCGACCAGCGTCGGTTGCGACCACACCGTCCAGTCGTGGTATTCGAAGAGCGTGCGCTCGCGGCGCGCGTTCGAGGCTTCGAGGCGGAAGGACATCTGGTTCGTGAAGGGGTTCGGCGCGCCGTCGTCCTCGTCGATCAGGTCGACCTCGAAGCCCGCATCCTCCATCTCGGGGCGGGTCATCTCATCGACGGAATCCATGTCCGAGGGCAGGGAGATCTGCGGCGTTTCGAGCATGAAGTAGTCGACGTAGTTGGTCGCCACCTCGAGCATGCGGAAGAGCTGCTTGGCGTCGAAGAGGTGGTGACTCTGCTTGCCGATGTAGGAGAGGCTCTTGGTCGCGGTGAAGCTCTTGACCCGCTGCCAGATGTCTTCGTCGAGCACGTCGGCGATCACGTATTGCCGGTCGGTACCCTCGAGCCAGGGCTTCGCCTCGACGTGGGCCTTCGCCTTCTCGTCGAGGTCGATCATCAGGTAGCGGAACTCGGGGTAGCGGAAGTGGCCCTGGTAGCAGAACTCCGCCGTCCCCGACATCGGCTCGATGATCGTGTCGACCCCGGCGCAGAGCTTCGTGGTGACGAAATCTTCGACCCCGTAGTCGTGGGAGCCGAGCACCGAGGAGTAGACGAGGTAGGGATCGAGGGCTTCGATGCCGCCTTCGAGGTAGGGCGTGATGTAGTCGTAGTTCTCGACGTAGGGCGAGTCGTAGCACTTCATCCAGCCGAGGTCGGAGAAGTCGTGGAAGCCGTTCTGGGCGATCGTCGTCCAGTACTTGCGGCGTTCCTTGCGCTTCTTGATCTCGACGTTGTTCGCCTTGAAGCCGCGCAGGACACAGCCGTGGAGTCGTTGGATGGTGCGCGCGAGCTCCTCCGTGCGCAGGTTGTCGAGTCGACAGTCGGCTTGGAGGTGGATCCAATCGGGCTTGGCCTCCTTGCCCGATTCGATGGCGCTGAGCCGGTTGTCGAGGGCTTCGGGGGTCCGCGCGATGCGCGTCACCTGGCGGTCCTCGCGATGCGAAGCCGTCTCGTCCTTCTTTTCCGCTCTCTCCGACGGCTTCGCCGTCTCCGCGGCCTCCACCGTTTCGGTCTCTTCCGCGGTCTCGACTGTCTCGGAACCCATGCGACTCACTCCCCCCGATCGAAGCCGAGAAGCTATCGCACTCGACGCCGCACCGAAGTGTGCACTCGGGAGATTTCAGGATTCGTGACCGAGTCGGACTCCACTGCAACGAGATGTTGTTCTGTGCACACCTTCCGGGTCTTGTCGCCTCCCGGTGCACATTCCGCGCTCACGGGATCTCCCGGTCGTCCGATATGAGATCGGGCGCCGGTCTCCCGTGAAACCCGTACGTCGTCTGGGTCGACGCACGAAGCTCGCGGCCGGCCCGGCGCTCGGGATGCCCCGCGCGCGAGCGCAAAGCGAAACCCGTGGCGAACCCGAGGAGGAATGGGTGAGCAGGCAAGAGCTGCCGTCGAGTTCCGAGTTCTGGACGCGTTTCATCACGATCGTGAGCCTCTGTGGCACGGGCTCAGCTGCGATCGTCGCGCTCTACCTCGTGGTGCTACTCCGCATGCCGCCGGAGCAGATGAAGGCGCTGGCGATCATCGTCGCCGTCTTCTTCGCGCCGGCGACGCCGATCAGCGCCTGGTTCTATCGCCGCGCCGTCGCGCCGATCGGGGTCTGGCTCGACGCCGACGGCGAAGAGGAGGAAGGCGTCGACCTCGAAACACGTCGCGCGGCCTACGAGGCGGTCGTCAACCTGCCGGCCCGCATCCTCGTCCTTTCCTTCGCGATGTTCACCGTGCCCGCCGGGCTCTCGGTCTGGGCCCTGATGGCGTGGTTCGCCGAACTCGGCATTCCACACGCCATCCTGATGACGGTTTCGGTGGTCTCGGCGGCGGGGCTGGCTTCGGTGATCGAGGGATCGCTCCTGAAGCGCTGGCTGTCGCCCGTGCGCAGCGCCCTTGCGCTCTCGGTGCCGAACCCGATGCAACGCTCCGAACTCACGCGTCCGGTATCCCTCCTGGTGAAGCTCCAGGTTGCGATCGCGGTCTGCACCCTGGTGCCGGTGGTGCTCACGGTGCTGCTCGGCCAGACGCGCTCGACCCATCCCCTCGAGAGTTACGCCGAATCCCTGCAGCTCGCCCAGGCGCGGCATGCCCTGGTCTCCTACGACGAGACGGGCGACTTCGATCTGCGCGCCGCCGAAGAGTCGGAACTCGCCACCGTGCTGAAGTCGAAGGTCTTCGTCTACGACCGCATCGCGGAGGAGGTCGTGGCCGGCGATGCGAGCATCCTCACCGACGTCGAACTCGCCCGCATTCGCGATGAGGACGCGGAGCGCGGCACGGGCGACCAGCTCTACTCGCGCAACATCTACGCATGGCACGACACCCACGACCGGCGCTACGCGGTGGTGGTGGCCTCGCCCCGCGAAGCCATCGTGCAGGAAGCGGAGAACCCGCTGGGGCTCTTCGTGGGCGTGATCAGTGCCTGCCTCGTGATGGCCCTCGGCATCGGCCGTCTCGTCGCCGACGACATCGGCGGTGCGACGCGCGAACTCGGCGAAAGCGCCGACCGCCTGGCCGCCGGCGACCTGCGTCGCGCACAGATGATCGAATCCGAAGACGAGATGGGCACCCTCGCTCGCGCCTTCGACGCGATGGCGTCTTCCCTGCGCGAGTCGGTCGACGAAGTGGCCGAGACCGCCGATGGGGTCGAGGCCGCGGCTTCGAACATCAGCGAGGTTTCGGGAGATCTGCTCGAAGCCGCGCAGACGCAGGGCCGCGACGTCAAGCAGGTCGTCGAGGCGATGGAGCTGGTCGAGAGCAACGCGTCCCGGATCGCGAGCTCTTCCAAGGAACTCAGCCACCTGGTCGGCGACTCGACGAGCAGCGTGCTCGAACTCGGTGCGGCGGGTGAGCAGTTGAATCAAACCGCGGGCTCCCTCAGCCAGCGCGTCGAAGAGGTGCTCGAGACGGTGGAAGAAACCGTGCGCAGCATCCGCCATGTCGGGCGCGAGACGGGCACGCTTGCGGACGCGGCGGGTGAGACCTCGTCGAGCATGGACCAGATGGCGACCGCGATGAAGCACGTCGACGAGGCGGCCACCGAAACCGCGGCGCTCTCCCAGCGAGTGATCGAAGCCAGCGAACTCGGTCAACAGAAGATGAGCGACACGATCGAAGGCATCGAATCGATTCGCGAAACGACGGACATCGCCCATCACGTGATCGAGCGCCTCGGCGATCGCGCCAAGGAGATCGGCGGCATCGTCGACGTGATCGACGACGTCGCGGACGAAACGAACCTGCTCGCCCTGAACGCGGCCATCATCGCCGCCCAGGCGGGAGACCACGGTCGCGCCTTTTCGGTCGTGGCCGAGCAGATCAAACGCCTGGCCGACCGCGTGCTCGCCAGCACCAAGGAGATCTCGGGTCTCGTCCACTCCGTGCAGGCGGAGAGTGAGAGCGCCGTCATGGCGATGGCGAAGGGAAGCAAGAGCGTCGCGTCGGGGGTCGAACGTTCGGGCGAAGCCGGGCAGGCCCTCGAGGAGATCACCGAGATCAGTCGTCAGAGCGGTCTGCGCATTCGCGAGATCGTGGTGAGTGTGCAGGAGCAATCGAAGGCCGCAACCCACGTAGCGAGCTTGATGGAGCGAGTGCGCTCGGGTGTGCAGGCGATCCAGAACGCCTCCCTCGAACAGGAGAAGGGCAACGAGCGCGTCTTCAATGCCACCCAGGCGATGAGCGAGGTGGCGCAGCAGGTCCACCTCACCACCACCGAACAGGCTTCAGGTCTCGCGCGCATTCGCGAGAGTGTGAGCGGCGTGCGCGACCAGATGGATTCGATCGACGCGGCCCTCCAGGAGCAGGCCGGATCGTGCAACCAGGTGGTGGGCTTTCTCGAAGAAGTGTCGAGCCGCAGCATCGCGAATGAACGCAATGCGCAGCGGGTGGGCGAATCGACGGCAGCCCTCGGTGAGCAGGCGATTCGTTTGCGAGCGGGCATGGGACGATTCCTGCGCGGCTGACGCCTGCTTCCCGTTTCGAGAAGAACGGGCACGAGAACCGATGCGCGGCCCGATGCCGGCTACGGGCTATGCTCCGCGCTTCCGATGCCCTGCGAGCCCACGATCGCTGCGAGGACCTGAACGCGCATGTGCGGAATAGCCGGATACGCGGGACTGCATCGCCCCGAACTCCTCGGCCCGATGACCGATGCCATGGTGCATCGCGGACCCGACGATTCGGGCACCTGGTGTGATCCCGAAGCCGAGATCGGGCTCGGGCATCGCCGGCTTTCGATCATCGATCTCTCCCCCGCCGGTCGTCAGCCCATGTGCAACGCCGACGAGTCGATCTGGATCACCTACAACGGCGAGCTCTACAACTACCCCGAGCATCGCGAACGGCTGGTGAAGAAGGGCTATCCCTTTCGCAGCCAGAGCGATACCGAAGTGCTGATCGCCCTCTACGAAACCATGGGGCTCGACTTCCTGAAGGAGTTGAACGGCATCTTCGCCTTCGCGTTGTGGGATGCGAAGAAGCGGCGGCTGATCCTGGCGCGCGACCACGCCGGCATCAAGCCTCTCTACTTCCGACAGGACGGCCGCAGGCTCTACTTCGCCTCCGAGATCAAGGCGCTGCTCAAGATCCCGGGAGCCCCCCGCGAACTCAACCTGGCGAGCGTGCCCGACTACCTGACCTTCCTCTGGGTGCCGGGCGAGAACACCCTCCTGAATGGCATCAAGAAACTCGAGCCGGGCCACTACGCGATCTGGGAGAACGGCCGCTTCGAGACGAAGCGCTGGTTCGATCTCGAGTACGTGCCCGACGAGAGCCGCAGTGAAGAAGAGTGGACCGAAGCCGTCCACGAGACCTTCATGCGCACGACACGCAGGCAGATGGTCTCCGATGTGCCTCTGGGCGCCTTTCTCTCGGGCGGCCTCGACTCCTCGAGCATCGTGGCCTGCATGCGCAACGTCTTTCCCGACCGGGTGATCAACGCCTACACGGTGCGCTTCGATCGCGGCGCGATGGCGAAGGAGCAGGGCGTCGACGACTACCCCTACGCTCGCAAGGTCGCGAAGGCCCTCGACGTGCGACTGAAGAGCGTGATGTTGCATCCCGACGTGATCAGCCTGCTCCCCAAGATGGTCTATCACCTCGACGAACCCGACGCCGACCCCGCGGTCTTTCCTTCCTACCTGATCTCGAAACTCGCGCGCGAAGACGGAACCACGGTGTTGCTTTCGGGGACGGGGGGCGACGAGGTCTTCTTCGGCTATCGCAGTCACCAGGCCTATCGCCTCTACGAACGCTTTGCCTGGATGTCGAAGTTCCCGTTCTCGTCGATCGTGTCGGCCGGGGTGGGGGCGAGCAACAGCCTGCTCGGCGCGCAGAATCGTCTCGCGCGTCGCGTCGCGAAGTTCCGTCGCGGTCTCACCGAGCGCGGGCTCGCGCGTCACCTCGAAGTGGCGGATTGGTCGAGCCACGCCGTGCGTGAGGGCCTGTTCGACGACACCGTCTTCGATTCGATCGACACGTATGACAGCGCCGAGTGCATGCGGCGTTATGCCGATGACTTCCGTGGTGAGGGGGAGTTGAACTTCCATTCCCACCTGCTCGTGCAGACCTTTCTCGCCGCACACAACTTCCTCTACACGGACAAGTCGAGCATGGCGGTCGGCCTCGAAGCGCGGGTCCCCTTCATGGATGTCGAGCTGATGAGACTCTCGGCGCAGATTCCCGAGCGCTACAAGCTGAAGGGGAACGTCACCAAGTCCGTGCTCAAGGATGCAATGGAGCGCTACCTGCCTCGCGATCTGATCCACCGCAAGAAGACGGGCTTCGGTGCGCCGCTTCGAACCTGGATCCAGGAAGATCTGCATGACACGATCCAGTTCTTCCTCGGGCCGGGGCAGGTGTCGCGGCGCGGCATCTTCAAGCCCGAACAGGTGCGCCGCATCCTCGATGAGAACGCCGCCGGAAAGCAGGATCACGCCTACCTCATCTATGCCCTCGTGAACCTCGAGCTGTGGATGCAGTCGTTCGTCGACGCGCCGGGCGTCGAGGTCACCCTCTGAGGCGCACGCTCATCGCCTCGGTGGTTCTCGCGGTCTTCGCTGCGGGGTGCAACTGGGGATATGGCGAATCGGTGGAGCGCCCCCGCTTTGCGGGTGCGGTGCTTCACGAAGATGGAGTGCGCTGTGTCTTCGGCCTGCACGATGTCGTGTATCGGCCGGCCGAGGGCATGCGCGCCTTTCCCGACGGCGGCGTGCCGCGCTACGACGTCGACCGTCACAAGATCGCGTTCGTCGATCGCGTGAGTGGCGAGATCCGGGTGCTGGTCGACCGACCCAACCGCGACTGGCAGCCGGGGCAGGGCGGCTTTCACGTCGCGGGAGTGGCGGGGGAGGTGGCGTTGGTGAGTCGCGGTGGACAGCGCTCCGACTACACCCACGATCACGGCTACTGGAAGCTCGATCTCCGGGATGGTGATTTGGAGGTGCTCTCCCTACGCACTGCCTTCGCGCAGCTGGGTCGCGAGGTCGCCCGGGTCGAATTGGCGGATGCCGACTTCAACCTCGTGGCCGTCGTGCGCGATGGCGCGGGCCATCAGGAGATCTGGTCGCGCGCCGACGACGGCACGTTGCGAAAGCTCGCCACGACCGAGCACTACTACGGCGCGCACGGCGGCGAGATCTGGTGGTACGAGGTCGCGTCGCGCGCGGGCGCCCGCACGGACTATCGGAGTGGGTCCACGCAGCTCGAGCGGCGTGCCAACTTCGCCATGCCGCGGCGGGATCCCGTTCGCGACTGCCAGGCGAGCTTCGACGGGCGCCGCCTCCTGTTTCGCGAGCGCGCGGCCTCGGGGTGGAGCGAGCGCGAGCTCGGCGTCGAGCCCGCGAAGCTGCGCTGAGCGGGGCCCGCGGCCCCGAAATCCCTTTTAGGGGCAGCAACTTGCGTGCTCGCTGCCGCTCGCGCGAAAAGTCGGGTCGCCAGCGGGCCGATTCTCGTGGGAATTGCTCCCTCCTGACTGAAGCCACGCTCGGCGCGACGCGCGGCAGGTGAATAGGTAGAAGGAAGGAACTCCCGATGTGCTCGTCCCGTTGGCTCCCGCTGCTGCTCGTCCTGCCCCTGACCCTCGCCTTTGGTTGTCTCGATGAGGGTGGAACCAGCGACGCGAGCAACGCCTGCGAGGATCTCTGCGAAAGACTCGCGGAGTGCGGGCACGATCTCTCCGACGACGACTGCGACGATGTGTGTGAAGAGGTCGACGATCTCGAGGATGAAGTCTCGAACGGATGCGAGGAGGCGATCGCCGAGGTGCTCGAGTGCGCCAGCGGGCTGAGCTGTGGAACCCTCGACGGCGCGGACATCGATACCATCGATGACTTCGAGGATTTCCGGGACGACTTCCTCGAAGACCTTTTCGCCGAGTGTGGCCCCGAAGTCCAGGATCTCGCCGAAGACTGCGACGACGAACTGGAAGACGACGACGATTAGGCAGCCGGTTCGAACGCCCGTCAGGGGTCACCGCACCCAACTGCACGGTGACGCTTGGGTTTCAGCCGTGAATCGAACCGTGTGACGAACATGTGACGACACACTTCTCGTCCCCCGCCTTTTCTTCATCGTATTGACAAGTCGGTGCCGCCCCCGCGTCACGCCGCGCGCGTAGCTTGCGCCGCGATTCGGACGCCGACCGAGCCTCGACACGTGCTCGCTCCTTCGCCCGGATTCCATCGATCGACACGTGATCGATGCGATTGGACGAGAGGAGGCACCTGGGGTGCGAAACACGCGACGACGGTTGCGGACTTCACTGCGATGCGACGCGGCTGCCATCGCGACGTCATACGCCTCGCCGATGCGGCGAAACATGAGGGGTACGAGGGCCACCAGTTCCATCGCCGCTGCCTGCGCGTTGCTGGCCACGCTTACCGTTGCTCCGCTGGCCGCGAACGCCTCCGAAGGCGCCGAGGTCTTCCGCACCAAGGTCGAGAAGTGGGTGGAAACCCGTCAGCTCATCTCCGAAGAGCAGACCGAGTGGGAAGCCGAACAGCAGACCCTGCGCGCCACCCGAGAGCTACTGAAAGACCAGAAGCAGGTCCTCGCCGATGCCATCGCCGAGCTCGAAGCCGGCGACACCCAGGCCGACGAGGCGCGCCGCGAACTCCTGCTCGAACGCGGTGCCCTGCAGCGCAGCCGCCGCGCCCTCGAAGAGCGGGTCGTCGCCCTCGAAAAGCAGGTGCTCGACCTCGAAACGCGCTTTCCGGCGCCGCTTCGCAAGAAGCTCGAACCGCTGCTGGTGCAGATCCCGCGCGACCCCGAAACCACGCGCCTCGGCCTCGGCCAACGGTTGATGAGCGTGCTCGGCATCCTCGCCCAGGCCGAGAAGTTCAACGACACCGCGACCTTCGTCGGCGAGACCCGCGAGGTCGAAGGTGGTCAGAAGATCCAGGTGCGCACCCTCTACTGGGGGCTCGGGCAGGCCCTCTACGTCGATACCCAGGGTCGCCTGGCCGGGGTCGGACGACCCGGCGACGACGGCTGGGTATTTACGAGTGACACGGACATCGCAGACGGCGCTGGCCTCGTACTCGACATCTACGAAGGCAACGTCGATGTGATCGATTTCGTCGAGCTTCCGGTGGCGATCCAATGACGATGCTCTCGAACGCACGCAACGCCCGTGTGCTGCTCGGCGGCCTGCTCACCCTTGCGATCTCGCTTCCGGCCTTCGCCCAGAACTTCGATCGGGCGGCCGGCGATCTCGACACGCGGCTCCAATCGTCGCTCCACGAACTCGCCTCGGTCCGCGAAGAGATCACGCGCGAGAAGATGCCGCTCTCCCGGGTGGTGCTGAAGCTCGAAGACGAAGTGCTCGAGCTCCGCCGCAAGCAGGCCCAGCTGCTCGAGGGTCGCGACAGCCGGGCGATCGATCTCGACACCCTCGAACGTCAGGTCGAGAGCTTCAAGGAGCAGGACGACTTCGTCGAGTCGCGCCTCAAGGAGTTCGTGCGCGAGTTCGAGGGGCGCCTGCACATCAGCGAGATGCCCCGCTACTCGCCGCTCACCGGCGCTGCGATCCTCGCCGAGAAGGATTCGAGCCTCGAGTACGACGGGCGCCGCGAGAAGCAACTCGCCGTCGTCGAAGCGGCGATGCGCCGCATCGGGGATCAACTCGGTGGCGACATCTTCGAGGGCGAAGCGCTGAGCCCGGAGGGCGTGCTCACCCAGGGGCGCTTCATCGCCCTCGGCCCGACGATCTTCTACGCGAGCGAAGACGGCAGCACCGTGGGGCTCGTCGAGTCGCAGCTCAACGCGGCCGACCCGGTGGTGGTCGGACTGCCCGGTGGCCTCGACGAGGGCATCATCGAAGTGGCGAAGAGCAGTGCAGGCACGCTCCCCTTCGACAGCACTCTCGGCAAGGCGCTCAAGAAGGAGAAGGCGCGCAAGGGTCTCGGTGACTACGTCGTCGCCGGTGGCGCCGTGGGCTACGTGATCATCGGCCTCGGCGTCGCGGCGCTCCTGCTCACGGGTTTCAAGGCCTACGAGATCGGTCGCTTCGAGGTGCCGAAGCCCGAAGACGTCGACCCCGTGCTCGAAGAGCTCGCCAAGGGAAGCCAGGCGGGCGCCGCCAAGCGCGCACAGCAGATCCCTGGCGTGGGCGGCGCGATGCTCGAGGTGGGCGTCGAACACGCGAGCGAAGAACGCGAAGACCTCGAAGAGGTCCTGTTCGAGAAGATCCTGCGCGCCCGGCCGGGGCTCGAGCGCTTCCTGCCCTTCCTGGCGATCACCGCGGCCGCCGCCCCGCTGCTCGGACTGCTCGGCACCGTGATCGGCATGATCAAGACCTTCCACCTGATCACGATCTTCGGCACCGGCGACGCGAAGAGCCTCTCGTCGGGCATCTCCGAAGCACTCGTCACCACGGCGCTCGGCCTGATCGTCGCGATTCCCACGCTCATCCTGCACGGCGGCCTGAATCGCATGGCGCGCCACAAGCTCGGTCTGCTCGAACAACTCTCTGCGGCCTTCGTCAACGGTGTGGCGGGGCTGCGATACCGGGCGGAGCAACTCGCTTCGAACCGAACCTCCCACGGAGGACATCTCGATGGATGAAATCATTCGGATCTGGCTTTCGGGTGGCTGGGTGATGGTGCCGCTGTTCGCGCTCGCGGTCCTGCTCTACGCCCAGGCGTTCGGCCTGATGCTCTACGTGCGCCGCAACGCCTTGAGTGCCGAGGGCGAGGCCCAGATGTGGAATTGGGTCGCCTCCCCGGAGAAGGCAGAGGGCCAGATCCGCGGCATCCTCGAATACACCCAGGCGAGCGCGGGTTCGGCCGATCAGATCCGGCAGCGCTTCCACGAAGTGCGCATCAACCTGCTCGAGCTGATCGATCGGCGCACGCGCTTCGTCGGCACCCTGGTCGCGGCGGCGCCCCTCACCGGCCTGCTCGGCACGGTGATCGGCATGCTCTCGACCTTCGCGGGCATCTCGATGAGCGGCGGCGCCGAGACCGCTGGCGTCACGGCCGCGGGCATCTCCGAGGCCCTCGTCACCACGCAAACGGGCCTCACGATCGCGCTACCCGCACTCTTCGTCGTGATGGTGATCCGCCGCAGGCGCGACGCCCTCGACGCCCAGCTCGCGCGCCTCGAAAGCCTCACCCTCAACCACTTCAACTTCGCGTCGGCCGATGCCACGCCCTTCGCGGTCGACTCGCCCGCACGCGAAGCGGAGGAAACCCGCGATGCCCCGCAACCGAGTGTTCGCCGAGGACGAACAGGACGTGGAGATCAACCTGTCGCCCATGATCGACTGCATCTTCATTCTCCTGATCTTTTTCATCGTGACCACGGTCTTCGTCGAAGAAAACGGGTTGCAAGTTGAGAAGCCCGACTCGGCCGCGGCGGCGACCCAGGAAGACAGCGAAAGCGTCGCCATCGACATCACGGCAGAGAACAAGGTCATGCTCGCTGGAGAAGAGGCGGACCTGCGGGAGATCACTGCGGCCGTGAAGGCGGCCCAGGCGACCGAAGAAGTTCCGGTGGTCATTCGCGCGCACGCGAAGAGCAGTCACCAGACCTTCGTGAGCGTCTGGGATGCGGCGAAGCGCGGTGGCTCGGCGAAGTTGAGCTTCAGCACGATCAACTAAGAGACGGTACGCACGATGCCCCGCACCCTCAGCGCGCAGCCCGAAGAAGAGAGCGAGATCAACCTCTCGCCGATGATCGACTGCATCTTCATCCTGCTCATCTTCTTCATCGTCACCACGGTATTCGTCGAAGAGCCGGGGGTGGACGTCTCGAAGCCGCGCGCGGTGACGGACGAGCAGCTCGAACGCAACAGCATCATCGTTGCGATCTCGGCCGACAACAAGGTCGTCTACGGCGGCAAGGAGGTCGGCGTGGCCGGGATCGGTGCCCGGGTGCGACAGCTCCTCCAGAAGGACGAGCTGCCCGTCATCATCCAGGCCGACGCGCATGCCGACCACGGTGTGTTCAGCGACGTCTGGAGTGAGATCAAGAACGCCGGCGCGAAGAAGATCAGTCTCTCGACATGGAACGACTGATCCGCCATGGCCCCCCGCACCTTCCGCCCCGAAACGAACCGCAAGGACATGCAGCTCTCGATGCTGCTCGGGGTGCTGTTTGCGCTGACGCTCTTCTTTGCGATGGCGCTCTCCCAGCTGATTGGCGACGTGGATCCGCCGAAGTCGGGCCTGGTGGAAGAAGTCGTGGCCTACGTGCCTCCCGAGATCGAGCAGATCGAGGAGGAGGAGCCGCCGCCACCCGAGAAGGAAGAGCCACCGCCGGAGCTCGAGCGCGAGACACCTCAGCTTTCACTCGATCAGCTGGACATCGCGCTGAACCCGGGAACGGGGGGCTCGCTGGCGGGCGACTTCGCGATGCCGACGATCAACACCTCGGCGAAGTCGTTGGGCACCGAGGACTTCGTCGATTTCTCCGATCTCGACCAGATCCCGCGTCCCATCGGGGTCTCGGGGTTCAACTTCCCACGTCGCTTGCTTCGCAAGAAGGTGAGCGGCCGGATCGTGCTCCTGATCAAGCTCGATGCGGACGGCTCGGTGATGGACGTCGCGGTGGATTCCTCCGATCTGCCGAAGTTCGACGACTTCGTCGTGGGTGAAGTCGGACGCTGGCGCTTCTCCCCCCCCACGCAGCAGGGCCAACCCGTCCGGGCCAAGGCCAGGCTGCCCATTCCGATCAACATCCAATAGGCCGAATCATGCCGACTTCGCTGAATTCGAAACCCGGGCTTCTCGCCGCGGTTCCAGGGCTCTTCCTCGTTTCACTGCTCGCGATCGTTGCGCCCTCGAGCGCCGTTCAGGCGGCCACGCCCGGCTGGGACGGCACGGAAGTGCTGAACGACCCCGAATGGCGCAAGTCATTCCTCGGAAGCTACGGCTTCCTTTCGGGCGCCGAGCCCCAGGTGAAGCCCAGCGAGCTCGAAGTGCTGCGCGAAGTGATCGACGTGATGAAGGTGAACGTCGACGCCGCGGCCAGCATGCTCGCCCAGCGCAACACCCCCGATAGCAGCGCGGCCTTCGACTTCATCCTCGCGAACCTGCAATTCCAGAATGGGAATCTCGACGCAGCGGTTGCTTCCTACGAGGCGGCGATCGCGAAGTTCCCCGACTTCAGGCGGGCCCACAAGAACCTCGGGCTCCTGCGCACGCAGAAGGGTGAGTTCAAGAAGGCCGCCCAGCACCTGAGCCGTGCGGTCGAGCTCGGTGATCGAGACGGCAAGAACTACGGCCTGCTGGGCTTCGCGTACCTCAACCTCGAGAACAACCTCGCCGCCGAACAGGCGTACCGCAATGCGATCCTCGCCCAGCCCGATACCCGCGACTGGAAACTCGGCCTCGGGCGCGCATTGCTCGCGATCGAAAAGCACGAAGAAGCAGCGGCGCTCTTCGGCGGTCTGATCCAGCAGAACCCCGAAGACGCTTCGGCCTGGCTGCTCCAGGCCAACGCCTTCCTCAAGCTCGATCAGCCAATGGCCGCGGCGGTCAATCTCGAATCCGTGCGCATGCTGGGCCAGGCCGATCGCAGCAGCCTGGTTCTGCTCGGCGACATCTACATGAACGAGCAGATGCCCGACATGGCGAAGGACGCCTACCTCGCCGTGATCGAGTCGGATGAGGGGGCGAGCGAGTTCGCGACTGCCTACCGCGCGGCAGAGCTGCTCGTGCGCACCCAGTCCTACGCCCAGGCCGCCGAGGTGGTGGCTTCGATCGAGAAGAAGTACGCGAGCGATCTTCCCCTCGATAACGAACTCGAGCTCCTCACGTTGAAAGCGAAGATCGCCCGGGCCGGTGGGCGCGAGAAGGAGGCCGCGCGGATCCTCGAGTCGGTCGTCGAACGCGATGGCACCCGCGGCGATGCGCTGCTCGAACTCGCCCGCTACGAGAACGAACGCGGCGACCGCGCGAAGGCGCTGCTGCTGATCGAACGCGCCCAGAAGCTCGAGGCCCATGAGTACAAGGCCCTGATCGAACACGCGCAGATCATGGTGGCTTCGCGCAAGTACGAAGAAGCCGCGGAGTCGCTCCGCGCCGCCCAGGAAATCAAGCGTGAGCCCCGCATCGCGCGCTTCCTGGCCCGGGTCGAGCAGGCGATCGTGCCTCGCTGATCGCCGCTTTCTTCATCACTTCGTCACACCTCGCATTGCAGACATCGCTGAAGCTCGCCGCCGAACCTTCGCGCATCCGGTTTCCCCCACTCCATGACCAGCCAACCACGAGATCACCGCAGCCTCGCCCGAACCCGGGCTCTTGCGTTCGTCGTGACCTGGATCGTGCTGTGTGGCGCGGGGTTGGCGAGTGCACAGGATGAAGAGCTGATCGACATCTTCGGTGGCCTGGGTACGGCTGAGCAGTACGACGAGCAGGGCGCCGACGAAGCCGCACGGGCCAAGCAGGCCGAAGGCCACGGAAGCGTGCTGGGTCAGGTCTTCGACGGCGAGTCGGGCGCGACCCTCGTCGGTGTGACGGTCATCCTGCAAGCGGCCGCCATGCCGACCGATGGCGCCGCTTCGCAGTTCGTCGCCACGAGCGGCGGTGGTGGTGGCTTCGAATTCGCTTCCGTTCCTCCCGGTGACTACACCCTCTCGTTCGTGAAGAGCGGCTACCGCACCGCCGAGATCCAGAACGTGAACGTCGGAGCGGGGTCGATCACGCGCAACGACTTTCCGATGCCCCGCATGGCGGCCACGACGGGCGGAGACATCCTCGACCTCGATGCCTTCGTGGTGGATGCGTCGGTCGTCGGCGACATGATGGACGCCCTCGATCTTCGGCTCGAAGCGGACGGCCTGCTCAACGTGATGAGCGCCGATGACTTCTCGCGCTTCGCGGCCGGCGATGTCGCCGAAGCGCTCAAGCGCGTCTCGGGCGTCAACATCGTCGAAGGGCAGTTCGCGATCATCCGCGGCCTGGAAGACCGCTACTCGAGCACCCTCTACAACGGAGCGGTGGTTCCGAGCCCGGACCCCGATCGCCAGTCGGTGCAGCTCGATCTCTTTCCCTCGGAAGTGCTCGCCAACACGATCGTGGCCAAGAGCTTCTCGGGCGAGCTGCCCAGCAACTCCTCGGGTGGTTCGATCAACATGATCACTCACGACTATCCCGAGGAGTTCGAGATCTCGCTGAAGATGGAGGCCAGCGCCCACCAACAGGCCTGGGACCAGTTCATCGAGCTCGAGGACGGAAATGCCTCGGGCTTCGTCAAGGATGACTTCGACGCAGCGGGGGGCGAGTTGGGGCTCTCGATCGGCGGGCGCAAGACCCTCTTCAGCCGCGAATTCCGCGCCAAGGGCGTCGCCAACTGGTCGGTCACTCGCAAGTCGACCGAGGGATGGGTCGAGAAGCAGAGCCCGCGCGCCGGCAGTCTCCATCGTCGTCGCGGCTTCTACGGCGATCTGGCGTTCGGCGAGCTGACTCTCACCGAGGGGCGCTTCGACACCCTCGAGAGCGTCGACGAAGAGACGTTCCTGGGATACGCCGGCTTCGGCTTCGACATCGACAGCGACGGTGATCACAAGATCGACTCCTCGTTCTTCTATGTGGCGAAGGAAGAGCAGACCGTCCAGTTCGACACCGACGGCTACATCCCGGACTTCGGCGCGGCACCCCCGGACGACGGCTACCCGCAGTTGTTCGAGTACTACGTGGACGAGGACGAGATCCAGTACTCGAACTTCGATTCGCGGGTGTCGCGAGACTCCTGGATCGGCGGCGACCGCGCCCTGCGAGAGTTCGATGACGCTCCCCCGAACAAGCCGGCCTGGTGGTCGAACTTCCAGGAGCACAAGTCTTCCGTCGAAGAACGCGAACTGTGGATCGCCCAGGTGAACGGCGAGCACACCTTCTCCTTCCTCGACGATCTCGCGATCGATTGGGCGGCGAACCACGCTTCGACCGAGCAGGACAGCGAGTCGCGCGGACTCAAGATCTACTTCGACCCCGACGAGATGCCCGATTGGAGCGACCCGGCCAACCGACCGACCCCGCCGATCACGATCGAAGATCTCGGCGGCGAAGGCCTGTTTCGCGTCAACAACAAGATGAAGCTGTCGTCGACGAGCATCGAAGAAGACCAGTGGTTCGCCCGCCTCGATGCCGAATACGAGAACGAGTCGTGGATCGACAACCTCGGCTTCAAGTTCACGGGTGGGGTCTGGTACGAAAAGGCAAAGCGCAAGGTCGACGCCGACTTCCTCGAATCGCCCTCCGCTGGCGTGAGTCAGTTCTTCTTCGAAGCGGAATCCACGGTCGAGCTCAGCGACATCGCCTACGGCGGACTGAGTCGGACCCCCGACGGAATCCTGCAGGGGATGCGCTTCAATCGGAACGAGTCGACCCGGGAGATCCTGGCCGGGCATGCAGGATTGAAGACGACTCTCTTCGAGAAGATCGATCTGGCGGGCAGCCTGCGGATCGAAGACATCAAGATCGAGTCCAAGAACTTCCCGTTCACCGAGGACGAGATCTACGGAGCCCCTCGCCTCTATCCCGTCCAGTACCTGTTCTTCGATCGCCTGGACAACAACCTTCGCCAGGAAGTCCTACGGACATTCGACCCGGAGGGGCAGGTCTTCAACGATCAGCTCCTCGGCATCGACGTCGAAGCGAATGTCGATTGCCCGTTGCTTCGCGCTCCGGATTTCAAGTGCGTCGACTTCCCGGACGCGGCTTCGCTGCGCCGAATCATCAACGGGAAGATCGACAAGTCGAAGATGCTTCCATCGCTCGGTTTCGCGCTACGGCCGATCGAAGGGCTCTCGATCCGCGGCGTCTACTCGAAAACGGTGGCGCGGCCGTCGTTCCGGGAGATGGGCTACTACGTGACGCAGGAGCCCGGAAAGAGCGATCTGTTCGTCGGCAACCCGCAGCTCACGACGTCGGACGTCGAGAGCTACGACGGGCGAATCGAGTACACCTTCGGCGATCGCGGCGACCTCGTAGCCTTCAGCATCTTCGAGAAGAAGATCGACGATCCGATCGAGCGGATCGTGATCCGCGATCCCACCAACTTCGAGAACACGGACAGCGCCCTGTTCCGGACGTACTTCAACAATCCCAATCGGGCGAAGCTCTGGGGGATCGAGGTCGAGGCGCAGAAGACCCTCGACGTCTTCGATTTCCTGGGCATCGGGGCGCTGGATTTCCTCGAGTACTTCTCGGTAGGTGGCAACTACACCTGGATCAAGGCCCGGGTCGATCGTGTCGAGGAGGAGCGACGGCGGGCCGAGGCCTTCTTCCATGGCCCGGAGAACATCGATCCCGGCCGCGAGATCCTCTACACGAAGCTGGAGAAGACCCGGCGCCTGTTCGGCCAACCCGAGTGGATCGCCAACGCGAACGTGAGCTTCGAGCAGCCCGACTGGGGCACTCGCGTCACGCTCGCGTGGTTCGCCATCAGTGACGTCCTCGACGCCGCAGGCAGCTCGCAGCTCAATCCCAGCGGAACCGTTGGCATCCTGACCCTCGACCAATACATCGACTCCTACAACCAGCTCGACCTCATCGCGAGCCAGAGCTTCGAAATCGAGAGCCTCGGAACCGAGATCAGCTTCAAGTTCAGCGCCAAGAACCTCACGAACTCGGTACGCAGAGAGATCTACGACCCCGACCAGACCACCGAGACGATCACCTTCAAGCGATTCAAGGTCGGTCGCAGCTTCAAGTTCGGCGTCACGATCCGCGGATTCTGAACCTGCGTTCGCAGGAACGTCACACGCGCGCCTCCAAACGTCACCGGGTGGCTGCAGTCCCGACACCTCGCCCGAATAGGATGCAGCTGCCCAGGGATGGACCCGCGGGCACAACCCATGCGAACTCCCTTCGCAGACTGCAATAGAAGAGTCAGACAACGATGAAGAAAGCAACGCAGATTCTATTAGTCGCCCTGATGGCAGGCGGGATCTCCTCGCAGGCGCAGGCGGTGACCGAGTGCGTGGGCAACACGATCACGACGGACACCACCTGGAGTGGCGATGTCGAGCTTACGGCCCCGTGCTTCGTCAAGAGCGGCGCCACCCTCACCATCGACCCCGGCGCGGTGATCCGCAGCCACCCCCGCACGGCAGCTGTGACTCCCGGCGTCGTGGCCGGTACGCCCGGTGCGCTGATCGTGACCCGAGACGGTTACGTCAACGCCAACGGCGGTCCCAACAACCCGATCATCTTCACGACCGCTGCCGTCGACAACGACGGCGACAACGTGCCGGATGACCTCGACAACGACGGTTTCCTCGATGCACACCCCGGTTGGGCGGTGAATCCCGGCGTTTGCGACAGCAACCCGGCGAACAACACGTGTGTCGCGGAGATCCCCGCGAACGCGCTGTTCTACGACGACACGCCCCTCACGGCGCCCCTCGCTCCGCTCGCCGCAGACGGCACCTCGAACGAAAGCCTCTGGGGTGGCCTCGTGATCCTCGGCAACGCGCCCACCAACCTCGGCCTCTCGTCGGGCGTGGGCCACGGTGAGGGCATCATCGAAGGTCTCACGATCCCGGGTTTCCCGGTGGCCGACGCGACCTACGGTGGCGGCGAGTTCAACGACAGCTCGGGCGAGTACAGCTACATCTCCGTCCGCCACGGCGGTGACGAGATCGGTGCCGGTAACGAGCTCAACGGCATCTCGCTGGGCGGCGTTGGCGCGGCCACGGTTTTCCACCACATCGAGGTGTACTGCAACTTCGATGACGGCATCGAGCACTTCGGTGGTTCGGTCAACGGCTCGCACCTCGCGGTGTTCTTCGCCGGTGACGACAGCCTCGACGTCGACCAGGGCTACGTCGGAACCAACCAGAACGTCTTCGTCATCATGCCGTTCTTCAACCAGAACAGCGGCAGCTCCTTCGGTTCGGCTTCGGGCGACCGCGCGGGCGAGTGGGACGGCGACGACTTCCTCGAGCGGGGCGGTGACGTCAACACGCGCAACGACGACCTGACGGCGTCGATCGACGACACGCCGTGGCCGCTCATGAACCCGGCGTTCTACAACGTGACGGTGATCGGTTCGACCCTCGAATCGAGCCCCGACTTCACGCCGGTCTCGGCCGCCTCGGACAACCGCGGCATCTACATGCGCCACGGTTTCGCCGGTGAGATCCTCAACTCGATCGTGGTCAACACGGGTTCCCGCGCGGGATTCGAGTTGGACATGGGCGCCGGTGAGTCGACCCCGGGTCACGACGTTGCGGACAACGTGGCTCCGGCCGCGGACCTGATCCGCATCGTGTCCTCGACCGCCGAAGACGGAGCGGCGCTGGCGGCCGGTGCTGCTGCACAGGCTGCCGCGAACGGGGACGCTGCGGTTCCGGAGGAGTACAACGACAGTGGCACGGCCAACGTGCTGCCGGGCGGTGGCTTCTCGGGCATGGTGAACGAGGACGTGAGCTTCGACCCGACGGGCAACGCCGGTGGCAAGCTCGATGCGTCGCTCAAGACCGCGACCATCGATCCCCGCCCGTCGGTCCCCGCGGAAGCGGCGGCCAGCGGTGGTGTGACCACGGGTCCGGACGCTTCGGCGACCTACCGCGGCGCGTTCCCGGCCAGCACCTCGTTGTGGACGGACGGTTGGACGGCACTCAGCCAGGGTGGCCTGCTCTAATCCGCTCTCTTCCACAACCCACGATGCAACGGGAAACAAAACCATGAAATCAACAATGCTCAAGACGACGTTGATCGTGATGGCCAGCTCCCTACTGGCGCTGACCGCACAGGCCGAGAACGTTGCCGGCTGGGACTTCTCCCAGTACCGGGTCGACGGCCACCGCACGATCAACGGGACGACGACGATCAACACGTTGTCGGCCAACTACTCGGACTTCGACCCCACGAACAACGCGGGCACCGAGTCGGCGACCTACGGAACCATGTATGTCGACGGTTCGAATGGTTCGAGTTCTGTCACGACCGAGATCCAGCCGAAGGCGATCGACCTTCGCGCGAATCTCGACCGCGACACGCCCGTGGCGGGGACGAACGGGTTCAACTCGTTCTCGATCCTCCAGGGCGAGGGTCAGGCCAACAAGGAACGCACTGGCCTGATCGCGACGGCGGCTGCGGACGTCGTGTTCGAAGCGGACATGACGACCACGGGCCAGGCCGGTACCGGCTGGTCGGTCAGCTTTGCTGGCAAGACCCTGCGCGACCCCGTGTGCGTGGCGGCGGGTAGCTGCGATTCGGATGTGACCGTTTCGTTCGCTCCGGCCTGTGGCGCCTATGGGGCCGGCACGGTGGTGAACATGGACGACCAGGAAGACAAGTACACGGTCGCCCTCGATCCCGGGACTCACACCCAGGGTTGTGTTCGCCTCAGCATGGCGACGACCGACGGGCATCCGGTGATCGACAACGTGGCGGTGAATGTCGCCGCGGTGCCGGAGCCGGGCGTGCTTCTGCAGCTGGCTGCGGGCGGGGCTCTCCTCGCCGGGCTGGTGCGACGCCGCAACGCCTAGTTGAGCCTCTGCAAGTGCAATGAGGGAGCCGCTTCTGCGAAAGCAGGGGCGGCTCCCTTCGTTGCATGCGCGACTCGCGGCGCATCACTCGTGGTGCACGCGAAATCTGCGAGGACCCGGTATGCGAATCGGATTGATCGTCGTGTCAACGCTGATGATCGGGCTGCTGATGTGGACTTATGCACCGCGGGCGATCAGTGCGTCGAACCTCTACGACCATGAGGCGAGCTGGCCGAACCACATCAAGCTCGTCGAATCGCTCGAGAACCCGGACGGCAGCACGCTGGTTCCAGCCGGACGCGTCGCCGTCCTCGTGCGGGTGCGCGAAGACGGTCTCTTGCGCGCAGACTTCGGTCGAATGGGGCGTCATATAATCGACCCGAAGATGACCGATGTGGTCGAGCGAGCGAATGCACTACGGCGCGGCAAGGGTCACAAGATGGGCCCCAACCTCACCCTCGCCATCGGAACCAAGCTCGTCGACGCCGCCGCCGAGAGCCCGGTGCCCTATCGCTTTCGCGATGAAACTGGCAATGGCGGTGTCCTGTGCGTCTTCGCGGATCCGAGCGACGAGGGGTTCGAGGCCCTCGCCCGGCTGCTGGCTCCGTTCGGACAGCGGGAGGGCGTGACCACCGTGCTCTTTCCGCGTACCGATCAGGGCGACGCGAAGACGGCCGCGCGATTGCGCGAACTCGAATGGGTGGTTCCCTTTGCGTTCAACAACTACGCCGAACCCATTGCGCGATCACTCATGCCGGAGGGAGCGGAGTTTCCCTGGGTGCAGCTCGCTACCGACGAAGGGCGCATCGTCGTCGAGGGGCCGGTCGACGACGCCCTGGCCGAGCACATCGCACGCGCCATGGACGCAGACTTCGCCGCCCTGCGCTGAGACGAGGGGCGACGCGGCCGTTGCACGCCGACCGCGCCGCCGGACGGAGACCACGTGACTTGTCCCCGCCCTTTGTCGCCCGTCGGTACGCTCGGAGTCGTGCAGCGGCAGCAGCAGCCTCGATCGCGGCAGTGGCAGCTCAGGGTCGTTCGATGCAAACCGGGTGGGCGAGCCCAACCAACCTAGGGGGCTCGGGTGACAAACCCGTGGAGCGAACGGGTCGAGTTGGCGAACTGGGCTGCGTCGTTCGGGACTCGCTGCCAATTCGTGCAGTGACCGACCCGAGAACTTCACGTGCGAGGGCTATGCACTCCGCGGAAATTGACCGGGTCCCTGCCCGGGAGACTGAGGAGAACCCACTGGCTGCGACGACCGCGCTCTTCCCCAACGCACACGCTTCGGTGTCCGCTTTTCACTGCGCGTGGTGCGATGAAGCGATGCACTGCACCGGTTCCGAGACGAGCGGCGTCGTGAACTACGGCATCTGCGAGCCGTGTCTCGCGAGCTGCCTGGCGAAGCTCGACCCCACTCTGCGCGGAGCCACGGTGGTGGATCATCCGCGCAAGCGGCGCACTGCTCGCTAGGCCGACTCCTCGGGGTCGTAGGCGAGGTTCGGCGCGAGCCACTTCTCGACCTCACGGGTCTCCTGGCCCAATCGCCCCGCGTAGCTGCGTACCTGGTCGCGATCGACGCGGCCCACGTTGAAGTACTTGGCTTCGGGGTGGGCGAAGTAGAGCCCGCTCACGCTGGCCGCCGGTGCAATGGCGCAGCTATCCGTGAGCTCGAGGCCGATCGACTCGGCTTCGAGCAGTTGGAAGAGGGTCTGCTTCGCGCTGTGGTCGGGGCATGCGGGATAGCCGAAGGCCGGACGGATTCCGCGGTATCGCTCTTCGATCAGGTCGTCGAAGCTCTCGCCGCCCTGCGGGACGATTCCCCAATCCGCGCGCGCACGCGCGTGGAGGAGTTCTGCAAAGGCTTCGGCGAGGCGATCCGCCAGCGCCTGCACCATGATGGCGTGGTAGTCATCGTGATCCCGCTTGTAGCCCTCTGCGAGGGCATCGGCGCCGATCCCCGCCGTGCACGCAAAGGCACCCACGAAATCCTCGACGCCTTCGCCGATCGGAGCGACGAAGTCGGCCAGGCTTCGGTTCGGGATGTCGCGCTCGAGTTCTTCCTGCTGGCGGAGCATCGGGAAGCGCAGCAGCTCGCGATCGCGCGCGTCGCTGTCGAAGAGCACGATGTCGTCGCCGTCGCTATTCGCGGGCCAGAAGCCATAGACCGCCTGGGCGGTGAGTTTCTTCCCGGTGACGATCTCTTCGAGGAGCTGCTGTCCATGGCCGAAGAGCTCGCGCGCCGCCTCACCCATCTTCGGATGATCGAGGATCTTCGGATAGCGGCCATTCAACTCCCAGGCGCTGAAGAAGAACGTCCAGTCGATGTAGGGGACGATCTCGGCGAGGTCGAAGTTCGGGAGTTCGCGCCGCCCGGTGAACGCGGGGCGAGGGACGGCATCCGCGCCGAAGGAGAGCTTCGGTGCGTTCTCGCGCGCCGCCTTGTAGGTGCGCAGGGGTCTCTCCTGCCGCGCCTGATGGAGGTCGCGCAACTTCTGCTGCGTCTCGCGATTCTTCGCGTCGAACTCTTCGCGCTGGCCCTGGTCGAGTAGACCGGCCACGACACCGACGGCCTTCGAGGCGTCACGCACGTGTACGGTCGGCTGTTCGAAGACCGGTGCGATCTTCACGGCCGTGTGGACGCGTGAGGTCGTTGCGCCGCCGATGAGCAGCGGGATCTCGAAATCGCGACGCGCCATCTCGCGTGCGACCGCGACCATTTCGTCGAGGGAGGGCGTGATCAGGCCCGAGAGCCCGATCATGTCCGCCTTCTGGTCGATCGCGGTCTGCAGGATCTGGTCGGCCGGCACCATCACGCCGAGATCGACGACCTCGTAGTTGTTGCAGCCGAGCACGACGCCCACGATGTTCTTGCCGATGTCGTGCACGTCGCCCTTCACCGTGGCGAGGACGACCTTGCCCTGGCTGCTACCGCCCGACTTTTCGGCTTCCATGAACGGTTCGAGGTGAGCGACCGCGCGCTTCATTGCGCGCGCACTCTTCACCACCTGCGGCAGGAACATCTTCCCGTCGCCGAAGAGTTCGCCCACGATCCCCATGCCGTCCATCAGTGGGCCTTCGATCACGTCGAGGGGCCGGTCGAGCTTCTGGCGCGCCTCCTCGGTGTCCTCTTCGATGTAGTCGACGATGCCGTGCACCAGCGCGTGGGAAAGCCGTTCCTCCACGCTGCCTTCGCGCCAGCTGAGGTCTTCCTTGCGCTTCTTGCCGCCACCCTTGACCGTCTCGGCAAACTCGACGAGATCCTCCGTGGCCGAAGGATGCCGGTCGAACAGCACGTCCTCGATCTTTTCGAGCAGGTCCTGCGGGATGTCTTCGTAGACCTCCAGCTGGCCTGCGTTCACGATCCCCATGTCCATGCCGTTCGCCAACGCGTGGTAGAGGAAGGCGGAATGCATGGCTTCGCGCACGGCATTGTTGCCGCGAAACGAGAACGAGAGGTTGGAAACGCCACCGCTCACGTGCACGCCGGGGCAGGCCTCGCGGATCTCCCTGGTGGCCTCGATGAAGTTCAGCGCGTAGCGGTTGTGTTCCTCGATGCCGGTCGCCACGGCGAGGATGTTCGGATCGAAGATGATGTCTTCCGCGGGGAAGCCCGCCTGCTCGGTGAGCAGCTTGTAGGCGCGGGTGCAGATCTCGACCTTGCGCTCGGTCGTATCCGCCTGACCGACTTCGTCGAAGGCCATCACGACCACACCGAAGCCATAGCGGCGAATGGTGCGTGCCTGTTCGAGGAAGGCCTCTTCGCCTTCCTTCAGCGAAATCGAATTCACCACGCCCTTGCCCTGCACGCACTTCATGCCGGCGAGCAGGACCGACCACTTCGAGCTGTCGATCACGACGGGGATGCGCGCGATCTCGGGCTCGGTGGCGATCAGGTTCAGGAACTGCGTCATGCAGGCTTCGGAGTCGAGCAGGCCCTCGTCCATGTTGACGTCGAGCAGGTTGGCGCCGCCGCGCACCTGGTCGAGCGCCACCTCGAGGGCGGTCTCGTAGTCGGCGTTCTTGATGAGCCTGCGGAAGCGCGCCGAGCCGGCGACGTTGGTGCGCTCGCCGATCATGATGAAGTTCGAGTCCGGGCGGATGGTCAGGGGCTC